>JAKLPK010000239.1 GCA_022013895.1 Cellulomonas sp.
CATCTCGGCGAGCAGCCGCACGGCGGCCGGGGCCGCGACCCACTCGCACAGCTCGACGACCTTCACACCGGCCAACGGGCCGAATCCATTCAATCTGTCAGTGACGGACACGACGACCTCTCAGTCAGTAGCGGGGGTTTGCGAGCCCGGGCTCGCGCAGGTACCGGGAAGGGCGGCGGACAGCACGCGGGTGCCATCGGCCCCTGTCGTGGCGGCGAGCATGATCCGGTCGACCGGTGGCTCCTCGGCCACGAACCGTTCGGGCGTACCCGCGCGGTCCAGCTGACGGAGGTTGTAGGCGGTCGGCGGCAGCAGCACGACCCGCCCCACCGCCGCCTCGACGAACAGCTGGTGCGGCCGCGACCACACACCCTCGGACGCCTCGGTGGTGCACGACGCCGGGGTCTGCCCCTGCGGCACCGCCGCCGCGAAGAAGTACGTGTCGTAGCGGCGGGGCTCGAACTCCGGGGTGAGCCAGTGCGACCGGAGCCCGAGCAGGTCGGTGCGCAGCACCAGCCCACGACGGGCCGCCAGCTCGCCCATCGACAGCTCGTGACCGGCCAGCCGCACCCTGTCCTCGGCCCACTGCGGGCCGTCCAGGTCGCGGACCACCGAACCCGGTCCGGAACCGGCGAGCAGGACGCCCGTCTCCTCGAAGAGTTCCCGGACGGCCGCGACGACCACCGCACGCGCGGTCACCACCGGGCAGCCCATCCGTTGCGCCCACTGCTCCGGGGTCGGACCGGCCCACCCGGTCACGGCGTCGAGGTCGCCGTCGTCGACACGTCCGCCGGGGAAGACCATGGCCCCGGCCGCGAACGCCATCGCGGCAGCCCGCCGCAGCATGAACACCTCGGAGCCACGCCGTCGAGGTGCCGGTCGCACCAGCATCACGGTCGCGGCGTACCGCGGGACGGCCGGGGTCGCCGGCCCTCCCGCGAGGTACGCCTCGACCAGGTCACGCAGGGCTCCGTCGAGCGGCACCTCGAGGGTGGCGGAGTCGGCCTGCTCGAAGCCCGGCCGCGCCGAGCCCCATGCGGTGGCAGTCATGATCGTCCCTGGTCCCGTGACCGCCGATCAGTAGTAGAAGCCGTTCTTGGCGTACTCCTTGATCAGCCCACGGCCCGCGATGTGGACCATGACCTCGATGGTGCCGCCGCCGATCTGCATGCCGCGGCAGTCGAGCATGAGCCGGCTGACCCGCGTCTGGTCGGTGAACCCGAGGCCGCCGAACAGCTGGAGCGCCTCGCTGCAGACCTCGGTGAGCGCCGGGGCCGCGTACCGCTTGAGCATCGCGGCGTCATTGTTGACGGGGATCCCGTTGTCCATCTTCCAGCAGGTGCGGTACAGGAAGTTGCGCGAGTTGGTGAGCTTGATCTGCATCTCGGTGATGTGCTCCTGGACGAGCTGGAAGCTCTTGATGCCCTGGTCGAACGCCCGACGCTCGTTGACCCATGCGACCGCGTCGTCCATGGCCGCCTGGGCCTCGCCGAGCAGCTCGGCGATGAGCACGCACCGCTCGAACTCGAAGTTCTTCATGAGGTTGTAGAAGCCCTGCCCCCGCTCACCGAGCGCGGCGTCCGGCTCGATCACCACGTCGTCGAAGTGCACGGTGGCGAACGGCGCGATCTGCATGCCGATCTTGTTGAGCTTCTCGATGCGCACACCCGGCAGGTCCGTGGGGACCAGCCACATCGACATCTTGCGGTTCTCGCGAGCGGGGTCCTCGTCCTTGGCCAGGACGATGAGCGCCGGGGACCACTCGGCGTTGGTCACCCACGTCTTGGTGCCGTTGATGTGGATCTTGCCGTCGGCACCCAGGGTGGCCGTCGTGGACATGTTCTGGTTGTCCGACCCGGCGTTGGGCTCGGAGATCGCCAGGGCGTACTTCGGGATGCCCTGCTCGTAGTAGTACTCCATCGCGTCCTTGATCTGGTCGGGGTTCCCGAACTCCAGGACGTCGAAGTTGATGAGCGCGTTCGGTGCCATCGGGATGTTGCCCCCGCCGTGGCACAGCTCCTCGATGGCCAGGCAGAGCGTCACCTTGTCGCAGGCCACGCCGCCGTACTCCTCCGGGATGCCGAGCTTGCCGAAACCGGCGTCCACCCAGGACTTGGCCACGGCCTGGTCGATACCGCGGTTGCGGTACCACTCCTGGATCTTTTCCTCGGGCATGTTCGCCTTGCTCCACTCGGCGATTGCCTGCTTCATCAGCACCTGCTGATCCGTGAGACTGAAGTCCAGCACGACGTCCTCCTAGGTTTCTTTTCTCGGTGCGGTGTAGGTGGTGGTGAGGTCAGACGGACATGGCGGCGCGGTAACCCTCGGAAATGGCCTCGAGGGTCCGCTTGACCTTCCCGGGCGGGGTCGTGGCGTCCCCGATGAGCTGGACGTCCTTGGTCCTGCTCGACAACGAGCGGAACAGCGAGTCGTTGGTCTCCACCCCGAGGGCGAGGATCACCGTGTCCACCTCGACGAGCTCCTCGGCGCCGGTGCCGGTGTTCCGGACGCGCACACCGCGGCTGGTGACCTCGAGGAGCTTGGTGGCGGGCATCAGCCGGACGCCGCCCTGCTCGAGGATGTTCAGCTCGGGCTTGCGGTCGATGATCCCGATACCGTTGCCGAGCTTGTCGGCCTCCTCGATCACCGTGACCTGACGGCCCTTCATGATCGACATGGCGACCTCGCAGCCGGCGAACCCGCCGCCGATCACCGCGACCCGCTTCTTGATCATCAGCGAAGTGCCCATCCCCCAACGCATGAAGCCGGGGCGCGCGCCGATGACCTTCAACCCGATCCC
>JAKLPK010000240.1 GCA_022013895.1 Cellulomonas sp.
CCAGCTCGCGACCAGGCTGCAGGAGATCGACCCCGGGGTGCGGCTGGTGATCGCGATGCTGCTCATGCTCGCGTTCGGGATCAAGGCCGCCGTCTTCCCGCTGTCCTTCTGGTTGCCCGACTCCTACCCGACGGCCCCGGCGCCGGTCACCGCGGTGTTCGCCGGGCTGCTCACCAAGGTCGGCGTCTACGCGATGATCCGCACCCGCACCCTGCTGTTCCCCGACGGGGAGCTGGACACCGTGCTGCTGGTGGCAGCCCTGGCGACGATGGTGGTGGGCATCCTGGGGGCCGTCGCCCAGGACGACATCAAACGACTGCTCTCGTTCACCCTGGTCAGCCACATCGGGTTCATGATGCTGGGGATAGGGCTCGGGACCGAGCTCGGGTGGGCAGCGGCGACCTACTACGTCGTGCACCACATCACGGTGCAGACCGCGCTGTTCCTGGTCGCCGGGCTCATCGAACGGTACGGCGGGACGACATCGCTGACCCGGCTCGGAGGGCTGGCCAAGACCGCGCCACTGCTGGCCATCGCCTTCTTCCTGCCCGCGATGAACCTCGCCGGCATCCCGCCGCTGTCGGGGTTCCTGGGCAAGCTCGGGCTGCTGCAGGCGTCGATCGCGGTGGGGACGCCGCTCGCCTACACCTTGGTCGCCGGATCCGTGCTCACCTCGCTGCTCACCCTGTACGCCCTGGTCAAGGCCTGGAACAAGGCGTTCTGGCAGCCGGCCCCGGCGCCGCTGCCCGCGCGGCACGTGCCGCTGGGCATGGCGTTGCCCGCGGCGGCGCTCATCGTCGCCTCGCTGGGGCTGACGGTGGCCGCCGGGCCGCTCTACCGGTACACCGAACGGGCAGCGGCCGATCTGGCGGCACGCACCCCCTACATCTCGGCCGTGCTGCCGGACGGTCAGCGTGGGCGCGGGCAGTCGGCCTGGCAGTCGGTGTCACCCTCCTCGTCGCAGGTGCAGCCGTGAGGGCGACGGCCGCGTTGCGGCGGGTCCCGTGGTGGGAGGTCGCCTGGCTGGCGGGGGTGTGGGTGCTGCTGTGGGGCGATGTCTCGATCGGCAACGTGCTGGCCGGGGTCGCGATCGGGGTGGCCGTGACGGTCGGGCTGCGGATGGCGCCGATCCAGTTCCACGGGCACGTACGCCCGCTCGCCCTCGTCGCGCTCATCGGGCGCTTCCTGCTGGACCTGGTGCGGGCCTCCTTCGAGGTGGCCGCCATCGCGCTGCGGCCCGGCTACACCCCGCGCGGGGCGGTGATCGGGGTGCAGCTGCGTTCGCACTCCGACCTGTACCTCACGCTCACGGCCGAGCTGTGCTCGCTGGTGCCCGGATCCCTCGTGGTCGAGGCGCACCGGCTCACCGGCACGCTGTACGTCCACGTGCTCGACGTGGCCTGGTCCGGCGGGGTCGAGGCGGCCCGTCGGCAGGTGCTCGACCAGGAGGAACGTGTGCTGCGTGCGCTGGCCTCGGACGATGAGCTGACTGCCGCCGGGCTGGGTCGGCAGAGGCCGGGCGGAACAGGCCCGGGCGACACGGGGTCGCCACGGACGGGGGTGCCGGGATGATCGTCGTCGTCTGGGTCTGTGCCGTTCTCATCCTGACCGGGGCCGCGCTGGCGATCGTGCGCGCCGAGCGGGGGCCCTCGATGCTCGACCGGACCATCGCGCTCGACGTCGTGCTCACCACCCTCATCGCGGCCGTCGCCCTGTACGCCGCAGCCGAACGCCGGGCCGATGTGGTCCCGGTGCTCGTGGTGCTCTCGCTCGTGGGCTTCGTCGGTTCGGTGACCATCGCCCGGTTCGCGGCCGTCGAACCCGAGGGGGAGGGCCGCGTGCTCACCCGCGCCGAGGCCGCCGCGCAGGCGGCCGAGCTCGAGGCGGCCGAGCAGGACCGCCTCGACGCCGCTGGCGCGCCCACCGATCTCCCCTCGACGGGGACGACCCTCGCGCCCCCCGACGACGAGACCGGCGGGCCGTCCCCGCAGGAGGTCCGATGAGCGCCGAGACCTGGACCGCGCTCGCCGACGGAGTCTCGGTGGTCCTGCTGCTCGGCGGCGCGTTCCTGGCGTTCGCCGCCGGCGTCGGTGTGCTGCGTTTCCCCAATCTGCTGTCCCGGATGCACGCCGGGACCAAACCGCAGGTGCTGGGCCTCATCCTGGTGCTCGCCGGGCTCGCGCTGCGGCTGCGCTCGGGCGGCGCGGTGTGGGCGCTCGTGCTCGTCGTCGTCTTCCAGCTGCTCACCGCGCCCGTCGGGGCGCACATGGTGGGGCGGGCGGGCTACCGCACGGGCAAGGTCCGCGAGGACCTGCTGGTGGTCGATGAGCTGACCCGCGACACCGACGCCACGAGCGACGACGACTGACCGCGTCTTGCTTGAGCGCGGATGTAGGAAGGGTGCGGGCTCCGGTCTCACCGGTCACTCCGCAGCTGCGGAGCGCCTTCGGTCCGGGACCGCGCAGGGGGTGCGGCCCCGAGGTCGCAACGGAAGTCAGAGGGGGTTCGATGTGTGACCCGCGACTGCGGCCGCTGTGCCGCCCACCCCTGAGCGTGGCGCGGGGTCGGCGATGACCCCGCAGGCCAAGGTCGCGGCGGTGCTCTACGCGCTCTGGTTCGTGGCGCTCCTGGCTGCGGTCGTGCGCGCGGGGCGGATCGGCCGGGGCCAGGTGCCACGGATGGTCCGGTTCGCAGTCGTCGGGGTGGGAGTCCTCGGAGTGCTCGTCGTCTGGGCTATGACGTGGAAGGCCTCCGTGTTCATCGAGACCCGCGGCGGGCGGGCCCAGTGCATCGCCGAGCCAGCGGTGGTGCTGGACGACCTCGGCGAACCCGACTGCGTCGGTCCGGTGATCATCCGCGCGGTCGAGCTGGCGGTCGCGGCGGGGGTCATCGCGGCGCTCGCTGTCGGATTGTTGATCCTGCTGTCGCGCGTTCGGGCCCCGCGCGAGGCCTGAGCCCGGTCCGGGCTGGTCCTGCCCGGTCTCAGGCCGCGCGCCCAGCCTCGATCCGCGCGGCCACCTGCGTCGCGCCGCGGCCGGCGAGCACCCGGGCGATGGCGACGACGGCGCCGGTGAGGGCCGCGGCCACCA
>JAKLPK010000241.1 GCA_022013895.1 Cellulomonas sp.
CCTGCAGGGGTCGATGTGATCGCCAGATGCACGGTGGCCATGATCCGAAGGTCGAGATCAGGCCGCCACCACGGGAAGGACGGTTCGAAGAGCCTGGCTTCGGCAAGTCGGCCGGCCACCGCCGTCCGAACCTGGTCGAGGTCCGCTGAGGTGAAGTACGCCGGCAGGACGACGTCTGCCACCGCCGGTCCCCATTTGACGACCTCGTCCCACCCGGGCCAGGACGCCCGGACCTTTCGATACTCACTCCACCCGTGCGGTATCAGCGATGTCGGAGCAGGGGGTGGGGACACCGCCGGCAGCGCTGCCATGAATCTGGTGAACTCCTCCTCGCTGCGACCGAACCATTCCTGCATGCGGGATGGCGCGGCCGGTCCCTTCCCGTCTTTCAGCACCAGGCCCTCGAGCTCGTAGCCGAAGCCGGCCAGCAGCATGGGACTCTGGTTCCCCGCCACCAACCGATTCAGCGCGTCGCTGGCCCCCAAGAGCTGCACCTGCCCCTCGCGCGTAGCCGGCGGGATGTACACCTCCACCGTCTGGTCTGTGATCAGGGAAGTGAGCGTCTCGACGATGGCCGCCCACTCGTCCCGCGTCGAGAACACCCTGAGCCGATCCAGCGCATAGATGTCGGCCGCCGACGCGATCACGACGCATAGCGCGTGCTCACGAAGAGCTCGGATCATGCTCGGATCTCGGCCTGGGCCTTTCACGGCGGTGGCGTGCCGCGGGCGTGAATGGCCGAGGCTAGGCGGATGGTCACTCGAACTCGACCACCCGTTCGACGCCGTCGGGTCCCCGCACAGTGAAGCGGTCGACACCGATCGTCACCGAATCGGCCGCCACGCCCTCGACCAGCCACAACAAGTCGGAGTCAGGAACGCGATCCGCCTGCGCGCCGTCGATGAAGACGCGAGACGACCCGAGTCGGATGTTTCGCCAAACCATCAGGTCATGCGCTTCGTGAGCGAATCTGACGTACAGGTCCTCTACGGAGTCACTGATCCTGCCGGTGACCTCAGCGCTCGTCACTCCAGGAAGTTGGCTGATGGGGCCGACCAGACTACGTCGCACCGCTTCGGCTCTCCCGGGCTCCGCATCGATCGCCCGGAGCCGCGCCGCTGCCAGACGTCGGATCGCATGGGTGGAGCCATGCGCGACGAGATGTCTGAGGGCGCTCGGGTCGTGCTGCCGCGACGCAGCATCGGTCTCGAGCTGCCGGATCCTCTCGACTGCCTCAGCCCGCACCCGACGTGTCGTCCCCTCGGCAGCGATCTGGGACAGCACGGGCAGATCGGTGCAACGCGCAGTGACCCGTTCCTGGACCCACCGCGACCAGTTGACCACATCACCTCGCTGAACTGGGACGCCGCCCAGAATGGACGCCAGGAGGTCGACGTCCGCTGCATGGGCTTCCAGCGTCGGTCTCCTCCTCTCGCCAGCGGGGAGGGAGAGGGCGACCGCCCGTCCTTCTCGTGAAGTCACCGACTCAACGAATGCCCAGAGGACCGCGTCGACGAGGCACTCATCGGGTTCGACCCGCAGCACCTCGATCAGTGGCTCGATGGCCGCACCCCCGTGGGCCAGACCCGCGCGGTAGAGCTCCCAGCGGCCCGCATCGTCGAGGTCCTCGCTCGGCGCGGGAGCGCCCACTGCCTTGGCCAGTTCATCCAGCCCACCCATGAATGAACCCTCCTCTTCCCGGCTCTGCGCGACCGATGCCGCGCAGCGTATCCGGCCCCGATCCGCGGCGTGGCTGACGATCCCCACGCCATTCCCATTGACGAGGCGCTGACGATCCTCGTCGAGCAGCCGCGGACGAGGAGCGTGCCGACGGTGACCGACTATTCGCTGGGCAGTGGTGGGAGTCTCGCTTCCTCCACACGCCCGGCCCGCACCGCAATCTCGAACCCGCCGCGCGTGACCACCTCGTACCACTGATCGGGTGCGCCCGACCGTGCGACCACCGGGCCGAGGCGAGTGATGGAGGCAGCACCCTCCAGCTCAGCAATTCGCGCATGCAGGTCCCGACCGTCACCCGGCTCCGTGCGGATGTCCTTCACGTCCTCGAACCGGAGGATGCGGCGAGACCCAGGGCCCGCGACCACCAGTCGGACAATGCCGTTGACGAGGTCGATCTCGACGAGGTCGAGGCGATCATGGGGCGCCGGGTCAACGCCAGCCGGAGCATCTGCGCCCGGGTCGCGCTCGTCGCGCCGCGACGCGGGCCATTCCCGAATCCTCGCGTATGTCAGCCCCAGCGGCAGCTTGGCCCCTGCCCCGTCCGCGCCGTGCACCGAGTAGGTGACACGAGAAGCCCGGGCAGCCAAGGACAGGCCCCCATCCGTCTCTACCGTGAACCACCTCGAGCCATCGGACGCCCCCTTCGGGTGCGTCACGCTGAGGGTGTCGGGCCGAGTCATGAGCGACTGATCCGTGAAGAAGGTGAATGGCTCGCCACCGCGCGCGGGCGGTGAGTAGATCTCGGTGACGCCGCCCAAGGACAGGAGCGTCGCGCGACCCTCGCCGAACAGGGAGAATCGGACCTCGGCGTCGCGGAGATCGACCTGCACGTCGATCACGGCGTACCTCGCTCTCAGATCGATCATGCCCTCATCGACGCGAATCGCGAGGCTCCCATCGCCTTCGATCAGCGGTTCCATTCCGACGTAGGTCACCATGGCGAGCGCACCCTTCCGAGGGCAGCGGCGGATTCGAACCAGACGGTACCAGTCCGCGGCAGACTTCCACGATGAATACCCCGGGCCGCCCCGGAGCTCCCGACCCTTCGTGAAGATCACCAAACGCACGTCGCAGATTCATCACCGCCGAAATGTCCGTGCATCCGGCAGAGAATCCCGCGCGGCGCGGTGTCACCACTGGGATGCGAACTGCACCGATCTGCCACCGAGAAGCTCTCCTCGGGTCGATCCTCCCGTGTGTTGAGCTACGGGGACTCACTCCGTCGAGAGGGACTCCAGTGACCTCATGGTGTCCTCCAGGGGACTTCGGGCGTTCCCCGGCATCGCGCAGCCGTTGTCAATGCTGGCCAGGGTGACTACGGCTCGGCGACCCTCCAGGTCTTCTGCGACCCAGGGCTCAACCACACGAACCCTCCCAGAACGCGGAATGAACCGGACGAGCAAACACTCCTTCGGGAGAAACCCGATGCGAACATCCGCCAGACCCGCGGGCAGCTGCACGACGACTCGTCCAGATATCCAGTCGACTCGTATGTGACGCCTCTGATAGCCGGCGCGCCGCAGAACCCTGACCACCTTGACCATCGTCCTCAGCGGAAATCGCGGAGACCCGTGTTCAAGAGATTCGCGCGGGACTCGAACCCCTGAACTTCGCGCGAGCGCCGACAGATCGTCGAAGAATGCGAGGACCGAGGAATTGATGAGTTCGGGATGAGGCCCCGAAGTCGCCCGGAACAGGAATTGGCCGACTATCCCCACCTCAGACTCAGGCGCTGGGAGCCAGTCAAGTTCCGACCTTTCAAGCACTTCAAAGAACTGGTCGCCGCCTTCCGCGAGCAGGCCGCTGATCTTGAAGTAGGAGAAGCCGTCCCGATGGTCGTACTCCACCTCCGCGTCGTAGCCAGCGGAAGAGATTGGCAAACCGTCGGGCCAATCCGTGAGCGAAGACAGCAGATCCGCGGCGACGACTCTGTCGAGCGCGATCGCACACAAATCCGAATAGCCTGCAACGAAGGGAGCCCGCTCTTTCTCAGACCTCACGACTCTCCTTCACGACCGCGGGCAGACCGGCGCCCGCGAGCACCCGCACTTCGACCACCGACGCTACCGCCGAGAGGCGCGGC
>JAKLPK010000242.1 GCA_022013895.1 Cellulomonas sp.
CGATGATCGACGAACCCCACAGCTGCGGGGCGACCCCCGTGGCCTCCTGCATGAGCCCGACCAGTCGCTCGGCGTCGGCGCGCCGGCTCGGGTCGCGGACGGCTGCGACGAACGCCTGGACATCGGCATGCGGATCGGGCGTGGTTGTCATCCGGTCAGTGTGTGCCGCCTCCGGCCGACACACCCACCGGACGCGCGCGGCGCACCCTCTCACGGCCGCCGATGACGCGCCGACGCGCACTCCTGCCAAGATGACCCCTGCACGCGATACGGACCGACGCGATTGGACGACACCCATGGGCCTGCTCGACGGCAAGAAGATCCTCGTCACCGGGGTGCTGACGCAGGGCTCGATCGCCTTCCACGTCGCGCGGCTGGCCCAGGAGGAGGGCGCGCAGGTGGTCCTCACCTCGTTCGGGCGCCAGTACCGGCTCACCGAGGTGATCGCGCGGCGGCTCCCGGTGGAGCCGCCGATCGTCCAGCTCGACGTGCAGTCGTCGGACGACCTGACGGCCCTGGCCGAACGGGTGGGTGAGCACACCGATCACCTGGACGGCGTGGTCCACTCGATCGGGTTCGCACCGCAGTCGGTGCTCGGCGACAAGTTCCTCACCGCCCAGTGGGCGGATGTCGCCACGGCGCTGCAGGTCTCGGCGTACTCGTTGCAGGCGCTGGCGGTCGCGAGCCTGCCGCTCATGCGTCCCGGGGGCTCGATCGTCGGGCTGACCTTCGACGCGTCGTACGCCTGGCCGGTCTACGACTGGATGGGCGTGGCCAAGGCGGCGTTCGAGTCGACCTCGCGCTACCTGGCCCGCGACCTGGGGCCGAAGGGCATCCGCTGCAACCTGGTCTCGGCCGGTCCGGTCAAGACGACCGCGGCCACCTCGATCCCCGGTTTCGAGACCATCGAGGGCGGCTGGGACAACCGGGCACCCCTCGGCTGGGACGTCACGGACGCCGTGCCGACGGCGCGCGCGGTCACGGCGCTGCTCTCGGACTGGTTCCCGGCGACGACGGGCGAGATCATCCACGTCGACGGCGGCGTCCACGCGATGGGCGGCTGAGCGGGCGGTCCGACGCCCTGGCCTGCGACCCGGGTGCTGCAGGGACGAACGTCCGACGCGGCTGCACCGACTCGGAACCTACGGTAACGTAACCTACGCCACCGTAGCCATCGAGAGGCTCCCCAGTGACGTCCCTTCCCCCCGGCCCCGCGCGCCCCGTCCGACGCCCGCTCCCGCAGGTGATCCAGGGCGGGATGGGTGTCGCAGTCTCCTCCTGGCAGACCGCTGCCTCCGTCGCCCGCGCCGGACAGCTCGGCGTCGTGTCCGGCACCGCCCTGGACCTGGTCCTCGCGCGCAGGCTCCAGGACGGCGACCCCGCCGGCGACGCCCGGCGCGCCCTCGCCGCCTTCCCGGTACCCGCGGTCGCGCAGCGGGCGATCACCCGCTACTTCATCCCCGGCGGACGCGAGCCCGGCACCCCGTACTCACCGGTCCCCCGCCCGGCGGTCCGGGCGGCGAGGATGCCCCAGGAGCTCGGCATCCTGGGGAACTTCGTCGAGGTGTGGCTCGCGAAGGAGGGGCACGACGGGCTGATCGGCATCAACCTGCTCGAGAAGATCCAGATGTCGACCCCGACCGCCGCCTACGGCGCGATGCTCGCCGGCGTCGATTACGTGCTCATGGGCGCCGGTATCCCACGAGACATCCCCCACCTGCTCGACGAGCTCGCCCTGCACCACGCCGTGCAGCTGCCCATCGAGGTCGCCGGAGCTGCCCCCGGCACGCACACCGTGGACCTCGACCCGCACGCCCTGCTCGGCCCCGACCTCCCGCCACTCACCCGGCCGGCGTTCCTCGCGATCATCTCGGCGCACGCCCTCGCGGCGTACCTCGCCCGTGACGCCACCATCCGCCCGGACGGCTTCGTCGTGGAGGGCCCCCTCGCGGGCGGCCACAACGCACCGCCCCGGGGTCAGCTCGTGCTCGACGACACCGGGCAGCCGGTGTTCGGACCGCGCGACGAGGCCGATGTGGCCAAGGTCGCGGCCGTCGGGCTGCCGTTCTGGCTCGCCGGTTCGCAGGGCACCCCCGAGGCGCTCGCGGCGGCGCTCGCCGCCGGTGCGGCCGGTGTCCAGGTCGGCACCGTCTTCGCGCTGTGCGAGGAGACCGGGTTGACCGACGCGATCCGGGACCAGCTGCTCGCGCGACTGCGGGACGGCACCCTCACCGTCCGCACCGACCCGCTCGCCTCGCCGACCGGTTTCCCGTTCAAGGTCGCCCAGCTGCCGGGTTCGCTCTCGGACGCCGAGACCGCCGCCGAACGCCCCCGGCTCTGCGACCTGGGCTACCTGCGCACGCCCTACCTGCGGGACAACGGCGCCGTGGGCTACCGCTGCCGCGCCGAACCGGTGCACACGTACCTGCGCAAGAACGGCTCCGAGGAGGAGACCGTCGGCCGCAACTGCCTGTGCAACTCGCTGACCACCAATGTCGGCCTCGGCCAGACCCGGGCCGACGGGTACGTCGAGCAGGCGCTCGTCACGCTCGGCTCGGACCTGGACGGCGCACGGCGGCTGGCCGAGCTGTACCCGGGCACCTGGACCGCACGGCAGGCCCTGGACTGGATCCTCGACCGACGCCCCCGCATCCCGCGGCCGGACGTCAGCCGCGCCTTCAGCCAGGTCGGTCCGGGCTGAAGGTTCCGCCGGCGAGGGTTGCGCCCGCAACCCGCTGAACGGCCTGCAGGTGCGCGGCAGCCGGGCGCCCGGCCCGTGGCGCAGTGACGGTCGGGCTGCCCGATCTGCCCGAAACCTGTGAGTTCATCCGCGGTTCAGCCGGTGCCCACGCGCAGGTCGAGCGCGCCCGATAGACCGGACGCACCAGAAGCTGCGACCTGCGCCGTGCACCCGCCCGGACCACGCCGGCCAGGACGTCCGCGGCTTACGTGCGTTCGAGAGGGACCGACCCATGCCATTCACCCCGTCCTCGTTCCGACGATCGGCGGCCGTCAGCGCCGCCATCGTCGGGGCGCTGGTCCTGCCTGCGTCCGCCCCGGCGTTCGCCGCCGTCTCGACGGGTTCTCCTGTCGTCATCAACGAGGTGTACGGCGCCGGCGGCAACTCCGGTTCCGTGCTCACCCACGACTTCATCGAGCTGATGAACGTCAGCGACGCCCCGGTCGACGTGTCGACCTGGTCGGTCCAGTACGCCGCCTCCGCCGGGACCAACTGGAGCGGGATCATCCCGTTGTCGGGTTCGATCCCGGCGCACAGCACCTACCTGGTGCAGGCGGCCTCGCAGACCGGTTCGGGCACCGTCTCCACCCTCCCGAAGGCTGACGCCTTCGGCGCCGGCGTCAACCTGTCCGCGACCAAGGGTTCCGTCGCGCTGGCCTCGACGACGACCAAGCTGAGCTGCTCCACGACCTCGTGCGCGAGCGCCGCGGACGTCGTCGACCTCGTCGGGTTCGGCGGCGCAGCCGCCTATGCCGGGACCGCAGCGGCACCGGCCCCGAGCGCCACCACCTCGATCTCCCGGACCGCGGCCAAGAACACCGCCGACAACTCTGCGGACTTCACGGTCGGCACCCCGTCCCCGACGGCCGCCTCGGTCACCCCGACGCCGGAGCCCACCACGGAGCCGACGACCGAGCCGACCACGGTCCCGACGACCGAGCCGACCACCGAGCCGACCGACTCGACCATCCCGATCGCCCAGATCCAGGGCACCGGCGCGGCCAGCCCGCTCGCAGGTCAGGTCGTGGTCACGTCCGGTGTCATCACCGCGCTGTACCCGACCGGCGGCCTGAGCGGCTTCGTCATCCAGACGCCCGGCACCGGCGGCACCCTGTCGGCCGACCACACCGCGTCCGACGCCGTCTTCGTCTACCAGACCAGCGGTCTGGGCTCCCTCGCGATCGGCCAGGCCGTCACGGTCACCGGAACGGTCGCCGAGTACTACGACCTCACCGAGGTCAAGGCGACGAGCACCGTCGTGCGCACCGGGACGGTCGCCCCCGTCACCCCCGTGGCCACCTCCTGGCCGACGACCGATGAGGGCCGCGAGACCCTCGAGTCGATGCTCATCGCCCCCACCGGTGAGTTCACGGTGAGCAACACCTACAACACCAACAAGTACGGCGAGGTGGGGCTCGCCGCCGGCAGCACGGCGCTGCGCCAGCCCACCGACGTCGCACGCCCCGGCACCGCCGAGGCTGCGGCGGTCACCGCGGACAACTCCGCCCGCGGGGTCGTGCTCGACGACGGTGCCACCACCAACTTCCTCACCTCGGCGAACTCGGGCCTCACACCGCCCTACATCTCGCTCACCGACCCGGTCCGGGTCGGCGCGCAGGTGCAGTTCACCACGCCGCTGATCGTCGACTACCGCAACTCGACGTGGAAGCTCAACCCCACCAGCCAGGTCACCGACACCACGCCGCTGGCCGAGCGCACCCAGTTCAAGAACACCCGGACCACCTCGCCCGACGCCGAGGCACTGGCCGGGTCCGATCTGACGATCGCCTCGTTCAACGTCCTCAACTACTTCACGACGGTGGGCTCCAGCCTGTCCGGCTGCACGTCCTACAAGGACCGCACCGGCACGCCGATCACCGTCAACTCCTGCCCGGACAACGGCCCGCGCGGCGCCTGGGACGCGACCAACCTGGCCCGTCAGCAGGCCAAGATCGTCGCGGCGATCAACGCCACCGAGGCCGACGTCGTGGGTCTCATGGAGATCGAGAACTCGGCTGCCCTCGGCAAGCCGGCCGACTCGGCGCTCTCGACGCTCGTCGCAGCGCTCAACGCGGCGAACCCGTCGGCCCACTGGGCCTTCGTCCCGTCGTCCACCGACCTGCCGGACGCCAGCCTGCAGGACGTCATCACCAACGCGCTCATCTACCGCGCCGACGCCGTGAGCCCGCTCGGGGCCTCGCACGCGCTCGGCACGGCCAGCGACTCCGGGCAGGCGTTCGACAACGCTCGCGAGCCGATCGGGCAGGCGTTCACCCCGGCCGGGGGCGGCGAGCCGTTCTTCGTCGCCGTCAACCACTTCAAGTCCAAGGGGTCGGCCGGCCCGCTGGCCGGTGACGCCGACTCCGGTGACGGGCAGGGCGCCTCGAACGCCTCGCGCGTCGCGCAGGCGACGGCACTCGCCGCCTGGGTGCCGACGGTCCTGGCGACCTACTCCACGCCGGTCACGGCCGTGGCGCTGATCGGCGACTTCAACTCCTACACCCAGGAGGACCCGCTCACCACGCTCTACGACGCCGGCTACACCGACGTCACCTCGCACTTCGCGACGGGCGAGTACTCCTACAGCTACGACGGCCTCGCCGGTTCGCTCGACCACGTGCTCGTCAACGACGCACTGCTGGCCCGGTCGACCGGATCGGACATCTGGTCGATCAACTCCGCGGAGTCCATCGCGCTGGAGTACAGCCGGTACAACTACCACGGCACGCTCTTCTACGACGAGAGCCCGTACCGCTCCTCCGACCACGACCCGGTGATCCTGGGGATCACGTCGACGTCCCCCGCGACGACGACGGACCTCACGCTGCTCAACCTCAACGACTTCCACGGCCGCATCGACGCCAACACCGTCAACGTGGCCGGGACCATCGAGGAGGAACGGGCAGCCAACGGCGAGGACAACACCGTGCTGCTGTCCGCCGGCGACAACATCGGGGCGAGCCTGTTCGCGTCCTCGATCGCCAAGGACCAGCCGACCATCGACGTGCTCAACGCGCTCGGCCTGGCGGCCTCGGCCGTGGGCAACCACGAGTTCGACCAGGGCCTCACCGATCTGACGGACCGGGTGTCGGCCAACGGGACCAACGCGCAGTGGGACTACCTGGGCGCGAACGTCTACCTCAAGGGCACCACCACCCCGGCCCTCCAGGAGTACGAGATCCTCGACGTGGCCGGTAAGCGGCTCGCCGTCATCGGTGCCGTCACGCAGGAGACCTCGGCACTGGTCTCACCCGGCGGGATCGCCACGCTCGACTTCGGTGACCCGGTCGATGCGGTCAACCGGGTCGTCGGCCAGCTGAGCGACGGTAACGAGGCCAACGGTGAGGCCGACGTCTTCGTGGCCGAGTACCACGACGGCGCCGGTGCGGGCACGCCGGACGGCGCGACCCTCGAGCAGGAGATCGCGGCGGGCGGCCCGTTCGCCAAGATCGTCACGAACACCGACGCCAAGGTGTCGGCCATCTTCACCGGTCACACCCACAAGCAGTACGTGTGGGACGCCCCGGTCCCGGGCAGCACCACCGCGACGCGGCCCATCCTGCAGACCGGGTCGTACGGCGAGTACGTCGGTGAGATCACCCTCACGGTCGACAACGCCACCAACGCTGTGACGGCCTACACGGCCAAGAACGTCGCCCGCACCAAGACCTCGGCGGCGACCCTGGTCGCCACCTACCCGCGGGTCGCGGCGGTCAAGACGATCGTCGACGCGGCGATCGCCACGGCGTCCGTCGAGGGCGACAAGGTGATCGGCAAGGTCTCGGCCGACATCACCACGGCGTTCAAGGGCACCAGCCGGGACGACCGCGCGTCGGAGTCCACGCTCGGCAACCTCGTCGCCGACTCGCTGCGCACCTCGCTGTCCGACCCGGTGCGTGGCGGTGCCGACATCGGCGTGGTCAACCCGGGCGGTCTGCGCAGCGAGCTGTACGCGAAGCAGTCGACCTACAACCCGGATGGGCCGGCTGCGGACGGCGACATCACGTACGCCCAGGCCAACGCGGTGCTGCCGTTCCTCAACAACCTGTGGACCGTGTCCCTCACCGGGGCCCAGTTCACGACGATGCTCGAGCAGCAGTGGCAGACGAACCCCGACGGCACCGTGCCGTCGCGTCCGTACCTCCAGCTCGGGTTGTCCAGCAACGTCACCTACACCTACGACCCGGCCGCTGCGGCCGGTGAGCACATCACGTCGGTGACGATCAACGGTGTGCCGCTCGACCCGGCCGCGTCCTACCGGGTCGGCACGTTCTCCTTCCTGGCCCAGGGTGGGGACAACTTCCGGATCTTCACCTCCGCCACCGATGTGCGTGACTCCGGTCTGGTCGACCGGGACGCGTGGATCTCCTACCTGACGGCGAACCAGCCCGTCTCGCCGAGCTTCGCCCGGCGTGCCGTGCAGGTCACCGACCAGCCGACGGCAGCGACGCAGGGCGACGAGCTCTCGTTCGGGGTCGCCGGTCTGGACCTCACCTCGCTGGGTACCCCGGCCACGACGTCGCTCGCGGCCTCGTGGGTCGGCAGCAGCGAGGCGCCGGTGAGCATCCCGGTCACGGCAGGCGCCGCGACGGTGGCGGTCACCGTGCCCGACGACGTGGTGGGGGCTGCGACCCTGCAGCTCGTCGCCGCACCGGCCGGCACCACGGTGACCATCCCGGTGACGGTGGCCGCGGGCGGGCCGGTCCCGGCCAAGGCTCCGGGCCGCGCTGTCCTGAGCAGCGACAACGGCTGGGACACCGGGCTGCAGGACGGGGACTACACGATCACCGCGAACATGTGGTGGGGGCAGAGCGGCACGAGGTTCCGGCTGTACGAGAACGGGGTGCTGGTCGGCGAGCAGAAGCTGACCGACGTCACGCCGCTCGCCCAGCAGGCGCAGGTGCACCTGTCCGGCCGGGTCAACGGCACGTACGTCTACACCGGTGAGTTCGTCAACGCCAAGGGCGCCACGGCCACCAGCACGCTCACGGTCCGCGTCACGGACGCGAACCCGGGCGCCGTGGTCCTGTCGAACGACAACTGGGACCGCAACGGTTCCTACACGGTGACGGCGAACAAGTGGTGGGGCACGGCCGCCACGACCTACCGGCTGTACGAGGACGACGTGCTCATCGACACCCAGTCGTTGAGCAACCCGTCGGTGAGCGCCCAGCACGCCTCGACGGTGCTGACCGGACGCCCGGTCGGCACCCACTCCTACCGGGCCGAGCTGTCCAACGCCGCGGGGGTGACGAGCAGCAAGGTGATGAAGGTGACGGTCGCCAAGCCGTGACCCTCGCGGGTGCGCCGCGTCGGGTGACCGGCGCGGCGCACCCGGTCGCAGACTCCGCCCGGGTGCGGGTGTCCTTCGGGCACCGGCACCCGGGCGGGGCTGTCTACCGGTCGCGGCGGGCGAGCACGACGGTGTCGATCAGCGTCCCCTGCTGGCCGTCCGGTCCGGTGGCCTGACGCTCGCGTGTCTCGGCGGCCAGGACGGTCCAGCGGGGCGGGTCGAGGGTGAGGGCCGCGAGATCGTCCGCCGGCGTCGGGAACATGTGGTCGTGGACCATCTCGGGCGGTGCCCACGACGGAGCTGCCGCGTGCGCGACGACGAGCAGGTGCCCACCCGGGGCGACGAACCCGGTGGCCCGGCGCAGGATGTCGGCGCGCGGGATCGGCACCGGCCATGACTGCAGGAACGAGGCGGTGACCAGGTCGAACGCGCTCTGGGTGGTCCAGGTCGCCAGGTCCGCGGCGATCAGCCGGAGCCGGTCCGGGGGGATGCCGATCCCGGCCGCGGCGGCCGACCCGCGTTCGACCGCGGTGGGCGACAGGTCCACGCCGGTGACGTGCCAGCCCTGCTGGGCGAGCCAGACCGCATCGCCGCCCTCCCCGCAGCCGAGGTCCAGCGCGCGCCCGGGGGACAGTGCGGCGGCGGTCTGGGCGAGCACCGGGTTGACGCGCCCCGACCACACCCGGTCGGTGCCGGCGTACCGGTCCTCCCAGAACTGGGCGGGCGTGACGGTCTGGCTCATCGGTCGGTCGGTGTCGTGTTCCTGGGTCATGTCGCGTCGTTCGGTCATGGGGGCAGTCCACCTGGCATGATGGCCGAAGAGCAAGAACTCTTGCAGAATCAGCAAGGAGCGGACGATGACCGACGAGCTCGACCAGGTGGGCCCGCGGCTTCGCGCCGCGCGGACGGCGCGCGGCTGGACCCTCGACACCCTGGCCGGTCGCGCCGGCATGTCGCCCAGCACCCTGTCGCGGCTGGAGTCCGGTAAACGGCAGGCCAGCCTCGAGCTCCTGCTCCCGCTGACCCGCCAGCTCGGGATCCGCATCGACGACCTCATCCCGGCCTCGACCCCCGACCCACGCGTGCACCGGTCCGTCATCCGGCGCGACGGCATGGTCATCGCCCCGCTGGCCCCCGAGGACTCCCCGATCCGCACCTACAAGATCACCTACCCGCCGGGCGCCCCCCACCCCGCACCGCGCGTGCACGACGGCTACGAATGGCTCTACGTGCTCAGCGGCAGGCTGCGCCTCCGGGTCGGCGACCAGGACCTCGTCCTCACCCACGGTGAGGCGGCCGAGTTCGACACCCGCACTCCTCACGCCATGTCCGCGGCCGGGGCACGCCCCGCACAGGTGATCAGCATCTTCAGCGAGTCGGGCGCCCGGATGCACACGCACGCCGCCCCGACCGGCGACGAGGCGTCCCAGGACTGAGCCCGTCGCCGCACATCTGCGACGGGTGCGCAACCGCCGACCTCGGTGCGGGGTCCACCGCTCGGGCGGGCGCAGCATCCGCTGAACTCTCAGTCGGCTGACCATCCGGCCGATAGGGAGTCCAGCGTGAACCCCATCAGCCGAGGAGTGAGTCCCATGAACGCGTTGACCAGCACCGCACGAGAGGGCGCCCGCAGCCTCGACGAGGTCGCGCCGCGTCGCAGCGCGACCTCGTGGTTCGCCAACCGCGCGATCCGCACCAAGATCCTCCTGCTCATCGGGATGCTCGCGCTCGTCGCGGGTGGCACCGGTGCGATCGCGGTGACGTCGATGCAGGACCTGGAGGTGAGCGTGCGGGCCATCGACGACGGCCAGCGGACCATCTCCGAACCACTCGCCGTCGTGCACCAGGAAGAGATCAAGGCGCGCATGCTCATCGCCCAGGCCGGGGCGTACCCGACGAACACCGACGACGAGCGGCAGACGTTCAAGGACAAGATCGCCGAGACCGACGCCGATCTCCAGACCGCGTCGGACGCCGTGGACGCGGGTCTCGGCACCGACGAGGTCGCGGCCTGGACCGCGTTCAAGTCGGACTGGGCCGCGTGGGTCGAGGTCCGCGACGCCCAGCTCCTGCAGGCCGCATTCACCGATGACAACGAGACGTACGCCGAGGTGAGCGAGAACGTCGCCAAACCGCTGCTCGACCAGGCGATCGCCGACCTCGAGGAGGCCGAGGCCGGGATGGCGGCCCACCTCGACTCGATCGCCGCAGCCGCCGAGGCGGAGGCCGCCTCTGCCATCCGCACGGTGGTGATCGCCCTGACCGCGGGGGTGATCGTGGTGGTCCTCCTCGGCCTGTGGATGGCACGCCTGATCCGCCGCCAGATCGTCGAGGTCCAGCACGCGCTCGACGCCCTCGCGAAGGGCGACCTGACGGTGACGGCGGATGTCACCAGCACCGACGAGATGGGGCGCATGGCCCGTTCCTTGACGGTGGCCCAGGGCTCGCTCCGCGAGACGCTCCAGGAAGTGGTGGAGACGGCCGCAACCGTCGCAGCCGCGGCCGAGGAGCTCTCGGCGTCGAACTCCCAGGTGGCGGCCGGATCCGATGAGACGAGCGCGCAGGCCGGTGTGGTCGCGGCCGCGGCCGAGCAGGTGAGCCGGAACGTGCAGACCGTGGCCTCGGGCGCCGAGGAGATGGGCGCCTCGATCCGGGAGATCTCGCAGAACGCGAACCAGGCCGCGAAGGTCGCGTCGCAGGCCACCGATGTGGCGGCGACGACGAACGACACGATCGCGAAGCTCGGTGTCTCGTCGGCCGAGATCGGGAACGTCGTCAAGGCGATCACGTCCATCGCGGAGCAGACGAACCTGCTGGCGCTGAACGCGACGATCGAGGCCGCGCGGGCCGGGGAAGCGGGCAAGGGGTTCGCGGTCGTGGCCGGCGAGGTCAAGGACCTGGCGCAGGAGACGGCCCGGGCGACCGAGGACATCGCCCGACGGGTCGAGGCCATCCAGTCCGACACCGCCGGTGCGGTCGAGGCCATCGAGGAGATCGCCGGCATCATCGCGACGATCAACGACTACCAGCTGACCATCGCGAGTGCCGTCGAGGAGCAGACCGCGACGACCAACGAGATGTCCCGCTCGGTTCAGGAGGCCGCGACCGGGTCGGTCGAGATCGCCACCAACATCACCGGGGTCGCCCAGTCGGCGTCCACCACGACCGAGGTGCTCGGCCAGGTCAGCCAGTCCGTCGCCGAGCTCGCCGAGCTGTCCGCGGCCCTGCGCGCCAAGGTCTCGACCTTCACCTTCTGACCCGCCGCACCGTCCCACCCGCGCGACGGCACGGGCGCCCCTCGTCCTACGACGCGGGGCGCCCGTGGCTGTCGGCCGTCAGCCCTTCACGGCCCCGCTGCTGGCGTCCATGATGCGGCGCTGGAAGACGAAGAAGAGCACGGCGACCGGGATCGTCATGATCGCCGCGGCACCCAGCTTGAGGGGGTACTGGGTCCCCGACCCCAGCTGCCCCGCGGTCAGCTGGGCGACACCCTTGGTGAGCGTGACCAGGGACGGGTCCTGGGACGCGACGATGAAGTGCGACAGCTCGTTCCAGGATCCCTGGAACGCCAGGATCGTGATCGTCACCAGGGCGGGGACCGCCATCGGCAGCACGATCGACCACCAGAGCCGGAAGGTGCCGGCGCCGTCGATGCGTGCGGCCTCCTCGACGCTCACCGGGATGGACTCGAAGTAGTTCTTCATGATGAAGACCCCGGCCGCATCGGCCACCAGCGGCAGCACCAGGGCACCGTAGGTGTTGTAGATGCCCAGCTCCTTGAGCACGAGGAACTTCGGGATCAGCAGCACGACGCCCGGGACGGCCATCACCGCGACCACACCGGCGTACACCAGGCTGCGCCCACGGAACTGCACCCGCGCGAGGGCGTATCCGGCCAACGAGTTGACGAACACCCGACCGACCGTCACCAGCAGCGTCACCACGACGGAGTTGCGGAACCACAGCGGGTACTCGGAGTTGAGGAACAGCCGGCTGTAGGCGGCGGTCGAGAACGGGTTCGGCAGCAACGACAGCGGGTCGGCGGCCGCATCCGCATCGGTCTTGAACGAGGTCGCCACCTGGACGATGAACGGGTAGACGTAGGCCAACGCCAGCGCGATCAGGACGAGGTACACCACGAGGTGACCGGTCCGACGGGGACGGCGCCGGACCGGGACCCGCACCGCCGATCGCGCGTCCCGGGTGGAGGTCCTGGTCATCGCGGTACCGCCTTGGCAGATCGGGAGTCCGGGGCGACCGCCCCGGCCGAGGCACGACGTCTGCGTCGGGGGACCCCGCGTTCCCGCAGCACCCACCGCTGCACACCGGCGAAGACGATGATGATGGCGAACAGCAGGAAGGCCGTCGCGGCCCCGCGACCCCACTCCTGGTCGGTGAAGGCGGACTCGTAGGACAGGTACGCCGGGGTCAACGTCGTCTTCGACGGGCCACCCTGGGTCCCGGTGTAGATCTGGTCGAACACCTGCCAGCAGCCGATGAGTCCGAGCGTGACGACGGTCAGCACGGTCGGCCGCAGCATCGGCACGGTGACCAGGCGGAGCCGCTGCCACGGGCTGGCACCGTCGACCAGCGCAGCCTCGTCGATCTCCTCGGAGATCTGCTGGAGCGCGGCCAGGAAGAGCAGCATGAAGGTGCCCGACGTGGTGAAGATCGCCATCAGGATGAACGCCGACATGGCGACCGACGGACCGGACAGCCACTGCCACCAGGAGATCCCGATGAAGCCGTGGCCGGCCAGCACACCCGGGGCCTCGTCCACCCCGACTGCCCCGAGCAGCAGGTGGATCAGGCCGTCCGGGTCCGAGAACCAGTTCGGACCGGTCACCCCGATCCAGCCCAGAGCTGCGTTGACGGCGCCCGAGGCGGAGAACAGGAACAGCCAGAGCACGGTGATGGCCACCGAGCTGGTGACCGACGGGAAGTAGAACGCGGTGCGGAAGAAGCCTCGTCCACGCAGGATCCGCCGGTTGACCAGCACCGCGAGGAACAGCGACAGCCCGGTCTGCAGCGGCACGACGAACATCACGTAGTACACGTTGTTGCGCAGGGCGGTGCCGAGGTTCTTGGTGGCGAGCCCACCACCGAGCAACAGGTCGGAGTAGTTCTTCCAGCCGACGAAGCCCACGTCCGAGGACAGCGGGCTGCCGCGTCCGTTCCAGTCGGAGAAGCTCACCCACAGCGCCATCGCGACGGGGACGACGAGGAAGACCCCCAGCAGCACCAGCATCGGCGAGACGAAGGTCCAGCCGGCCAGGGGGCGGCGTTGCAGCGACCGATGCCGTCGGTCGCGCGGGGGCGCTGCAGCAAACGTGTGCACGGTCCGTGCCTCCGTCAGTGGGAGTGGCGCGGCCGGGACACCCCGGCCGCGCCACCGGTGGTCACTGGTTGTCGATCACGTCCTGGAGGTTCGTCTGCACGGACGCCAGGATGCCGGCGGGGTCGCCGGTGGCGAGGCCCTCGAGCTGGGAGTTGAAGTCCGAGATCACGTCCGAGGCACCCGGGATGTTCACCACGTTCTGGGCGAAGGAGGCCGAGTCGACGAAGGCAGCCATCTCGGGGAGCTGCTCCTTGTACCCGTCGGCGGCGGACTCCACCGAGGGCATCACGCCGAACGAGTCGGCGAAGGAGAGCTGCTGGTCGGTCGAGGTGAGGTACTGGACCAGGTCGATCGCTGAGTCCTGCTGGGTGGAGTCGGCCGCGATCCCCCAGCAGTTGGTGAACTGCAGGGTGCCCTGTCCGGCCGGACCGGCCGGCAGCTCGACGACCTTGTACTTCACGTCCGGGTAGTCGGCGGTCATCGAACCGGTGATCCAGTTGCCCTCGATGGTCATGGCGGCGAGGTTCTTGCCGAACGCTTCACCGCCCCATCCCGCTCCCACCGTGGCGGCGTAGGCGAAGCTGCCGGCGCCGAGCTGGGTCTTCACGTACTCCAGGGCCGTGGTGTTCGCGGCGTCGGAGGCGATCACCTTCGTCCCGTCCGCGCTGAGGAGACCGCCACCGGCCTGGGCCATGAAGGCGCCGACGCGGGCGTACTCCCCGCTGAACACCAGACCCGTGCGACCGTCGGTGGTGAGCGTGGTGGCCACGGCGGCGAGCTGGTCCCAGGTGGTCGGGATGTCGGCGTCGGTGAGCCCGGCGGCTGCCCAGTCGTCGGTGTTGATGACCAGGGCGAGCGTGGAGAAGTCCTTGGGTGCGCAATAGAACTGGTCGTCGTAGCTGAACTGCTCGACGAGACTCGGGTAGAAGTCATCCGCGTTGTCGAGCTTGTCGCCGTAGGCGAGCAGCGACCCGTTCTTGGCGTAGCCGGCGAACGCGTCCGATCCGACGTAGAACACGTCCGCGGGCTGGCCGGAGGCGAAGCCCTGGCTGAGCTCCTGCGACAGGTCGGAGGCCACGACGACCTCGGTGGCGACCCCGGAGCTGGTCGACCAAGCCTGCACCGCGTCCTTGACCGCCGCCGTCTCGGTGTCGCCCGAGGACCCGATGAGGATCTGCAGACCGGCCGAGGAGTCTGCCGAGGCGGTCGTCGAGCTCGACGAGCCGCCGCTGCACGCAGCCAGGGCGAGGGCCGCCCCCGCGACCAGTGCGACGGTCGTCGCGCGCCGGGCGCGACGTCGGGTGGAAATCATGAGCACTCCTTCGTGTCTCGTGCCCGGCAGTCCGGGCATCGGGTGGTGGTGTCTGGTTCAGCGGGCCGGGGGTCGGCTCGACCCCCGAACCACCAGTCGGGGGACGAGCAGGCGGTGCTGCTCGACAGGCTGGGTCCCGTCGCCGTCGAGCCGGGACAGCAGGAGCGAGACGACGTGCTCGGCGGCCTCGTCGAGCGGCTGCGCCACCGAGGACAGGTCGACCGCGGCGGCGACCGGGGTGTCGTCGAAGCCGACGACGGCCGGCGGGTCGTCGACCGTGCGCAGGGCGACCGAGGCGCCGAGCGCCAGTGAGTCAGAGACCGCGACGATGGCCGTCGGATCGACCTCGGCCAGCAGGTGCCGCGTGGCGCCGACGGCGACCTCGACCGAGTCCAGCTGCAGCAGCTGCATCCCGGTGAGCTGGTCGCCGGTCCAGCCGGCGGCGGTCATGGCCTCGACCCAGCCCCGTCGGCGGTCGGCGCCGACCGCGTCGTCGTCGGGCCAGCCGAGCAGCGCGATCCTGCGGTGGCCGAGCGCGAGGAGGTGCTCGGTCGCGGCCCGTACACCGGCGGCACCGTCGACATCGACCCACGGGTGCGCGGCCAGGGAGCCCCACGGCCGTCCGAACGTGACGAACGGGACCTCGCGTTCGGTGAGCCAGGTGGTGCGGGTGTCTCCGAACCGGGTGCTGCTGAGCACGAATCCGTCGAGGTCCGCAGTCTCGAGCAGCTCGTCGTACTGGGCGATCTCCAGCTCGTCGACGTCCGGGGCCGCGTAGAGCAGGATCCGGTAGCCGCGCTCCTGGGCCTGCTCGGTCACCGCGTGCAGGAACCGGTCGAGGACTGCGCCGTTGATGCCGTCGGCCACGGGCGGCATCCGCAGGCCGAGCACATGGGAGCGCCGGGTGCGCAGCTGGCGGGCTGCGCGGTGCGGGCGGTAGTCGAGCGCCTCGATCGCCTCACGCACCCGGTCGGCGGTCTCCTGGGCGACCAGCTGCGGGGAGTTGAGGACGTTCGAGACCGTTTGCCGGGACACGCCCGCACGGGCGGCCACCAGCTCGAGTGTCGCTCGCGGCATCGTCGCCACCTTTCGCGATTTGATCGCTCCAATCGCCCATCGGCGAGGGTTTGATCGTTCCAACTGACTGGCCCTACTGTGGGCAGGCAGCCGGAAAGTGTCAACTGCGGCGAACGAACCGGACGGTCACAGTTCGGTCACGGTCGCCTCTGCGTGGAGGACGACGATGGTTCATCAGCCCTACCTGCACGATCTGCACGCCGCGATCGCGGCGCCCGTCCAGGCCTGGTTCGCACCCGACGGCCAGGTCCGCGCCGACGGCGCGCAGGGGTGGTACGTCGCCGACACCCGGGCCGTGGCCCGCGCGGTCGTCACGGTCGGCGGTGTCGAGCCCGAGCCGGTCGGCGTGCGCCCGGGCGGACCCGGCCGGCTGGTCGCCTCGTTCATCGTGCGCAACGTCGGCGGCAACGACGCGGACCCCGCAGTCCGCCTCGACCGGCACGTCGGGGTCACCCCCACGGGGGTCAGCGAGCGCTACGTGCTGAGCTGCGCCACACCCGGGCCCGTGACCACCACGGTCCAGGTCCAGGTCCAGCCCGATACGACGGGGATGGACGCGATCCGGATCGGCGGCGCGCCCGTCGGGCGCCCGGCCGTGCACCAGCAGGACGACGAGGTCCGATGGGCGCTGCGCCCCGGTCTCGACGCACAGCTGCGCGCGCCTGGCGCCACCTGCCAGGTCGGTGCCACTGCGGCCGGTGCCACTGCGGCTTCGGGCGCCGCAGTCACGGCCACCTGGCCCGTGACGGTGGCACCCGGTCACCCCGTGACGTTCGGGCTCACCGTGGCCATGCACGACCCCGACGGTGTGGTGCGCGCACCCGGCACAGCCGTACCGGAGTGGTCACGCCC
>JAKLPK010000243.1 GCA_022013895.1 Cellulomonas sp.
CCGTACGGGGTGTTGAGCGTGTCGCCGATGTAGAGCACCTGCTCGTGCGGGAGCTGGTCGATCACCGCACGGGCCACCGTGAGCCCACCGACGCCGGAGTCGAAGATCCCGATCGGCGCGTCGTGCATGGTGGCCAGCCTAGGCGGTCGGTCCCTCGGGCAGATCCGCTGCCAGCACCTCCAGCAGGCTCTCCTGCCACCAGGTGAGTGCCTCGTACAGCTCGGCCAGCGCGTGCCTGCTGTCCGCACGGCCACGGCGAGCCCGCGGTGCCGCGAGCTCGGAGTGCAGCGCCTCGGCGTCTTCATCGGTGCGCAGGTCGAGCCGGTCGGCCAGCACCAGCCGCACATCGGTGAACGCGGCGGCCACCCGGCCACCCTGGTCGCGGGCCACCAACAGACGCGCGGCACCGGCGTCCGACGGTGCGGCCGCCAGCAGACCGGCCAGCAGCCGCAGCCCGGCGGACTTCGTGGCGCGCAGATCGTCCTGGGTCAGCCTGCGGAACTCGGCGGCCAGCTCCGCGTCGTCGGTGGACGCATCGGGCAGCAGCCGGGCGAGCGCGGTGTCGAGCGGGCGGGTCGCGGTCGCCGCGACGGACCAGCTCGGCAGCTCGTCGTCCGCTACCGCCGGGTGTTCGGGAGCCGTCGACTCCAGCAGCTCGAGCACATCGCCGACCACCCGGGTCAGCACCTCGCGCTCGAACGGTTCGAGCGCCGCCTCGTACCCGTCGGGCGTGGCCCGGAAGGCACGCATCAGTCGCCGGACCGCTGCATCGTGGCCCACAGCCCGTAGGTGTGCATCGCCTGCACATCGACCTCCATGCGCTCGCGGTTCCCGGTCGAGACGACGGCGCGCCCCTCCTCGTGGACCTGGCGCATGAGGTGCTCCGCCGTGGCCTGCGGGTAGCCGAAGTGGGCGCGGAACACGTAGCTCACGTAGCTCATGAGGTTGACCGGGTCGTTCCACACGATGGTCACCCAGGCGTCGGGGGCACCCACCGTCGCCTCCGACTGCTCGGTGACCTCCGGTGCGGAGGTCGGCAGCTGGCTCATCCGTTCACTGTAGGCGGCGCGGCTAGGTTGGTCCCATGATGAACTCGCAGGTGGCAGCCGCGAGCACGGCCCTGCTCACCGACCGCTACGAGCTGACGATGCTGCAGGCGGCGCTCGCCGACGGAACGGCCCACCGCCGCACGATCTTCGAGGTGTTCACCCGCCGCCTCCCGCCGGGTCGCCGCTACGGCGTGCTGGCCGGCACCGGCCGGGTGCTGGAGGCCATCGAGGCGTTCCGGTTCGACACCGACGCCCTGCGCTGGTTGGCGCACGAGAAGGTCGTGGACGCGGCCACGCTGGACTACCTCGCGGGCTACCGGTTCACCGGCGACGTCACCGGCTACGCCGAGGGTGAGGTCTTCTTCCCCGGATCCCCCGTGCTGCACGTCGAGGGCACGTTCGCCGAGGCGGTGCTGCTGGAGACGGTGGTCCTCTCGGCGCTCAACTACGACTCGGCGATCGCCTCGGCGGCCTCGCGGATGACGTCGGCCGCCGGCAGCCGCCCGTGCCTGGAGATGGGCGCCCGCCGAGCCCATGAGCAGGCCGCCGTCGCCGCCGCGCGGGCCGCCGTGATCGGCGGGTTCGCCGGCACCTCCGACCTGGAGGCGGGGCGCCGGTACGGGCTGGCCACCATCGGGACAGCGGCGCACGCGTTCACCCTGCTGCACGACGACGAGGAGGCGGCGTTCGCCTCCCAGATCCGCTCGCAGGGCAGCGGGACGACGCTGCTGGTCGACACCTACGACGTGCGCCGCGGGGTCGAGCGTGCGCTGGCCGCGGGCGGTCCAGGGCTGGGAGCGG
The DNA here is from genome assembly GCA_022013895.1 of Cellulomonas sp. GTDB lineage: Bacteria > Actinomycetota > Actinomycetes > Actinomycetales > Cellulomonadaceae > Cellulomonas. The sequence continues at coordinate 1,851 of JAKLPK010000243.1, forward strand.
TCCGCCTCGACTCGGGCGACCTGGGATCGCTGGCCCATGAGGTGCGCGCCCAGCTCGACGAGGCCGGTGCGACCGGGACGAAGATCACGGTGACCTCCGACCTCGACGAGTACGCGATCGCGGCGCTCGCGGCCGCACCCGTCGACTCCTACGGGGTGGGGACGGCGTTGGTGACCGGATCGGGTGCACCGACGTGCGGCATGGTCTACAAGATGGTGGCCCGCGTGGGGAGCGACGGCACGATGGAGCCGGTCGCGAAGGTGTCGGCCGCCAAGGCCAGCGTCGGTGGGCGCAAGGGCGCCGCGCGGGGCCTGGGAGCCACCGGTCGCGCCGTCGAGGAGGTCGTCGTCACCGGGTCCGACGAGGCCGTCCTGGCCTGGCAGGACCGCGTCCGGAGCACGCCGCCCGACCGGCTACGACCGCTGCAGGTGCCGTTGGTGAGCCACGGCGAGGTGGACCAGGCATGGACCGGACCGGCCGGTGTGCAGGCGGCGGCCGCCAGGCACGCTGCCTCACGTGCCGAGCTGCCCCGCGGTGCGCTGCGGCTGTCGGCCGACGAGGCCGAGCTGGAGACCGTGACCCTCGCGGTCTGAGACCTGTCCGTCCCCGGTCCGTCGGTCGCCCGTCCCGGGTCTGCGCCGACAGCCGCGCCCGGACCGGCTCGGGGCCGGTCCGGGCGCAGCCGGGTCGTGCGGGTGACGGGACCCCCGCCTCGAAGGCCCCGTCACCCTGCCACCGCGGGCCTACCCGCGGTGACGTGCCACAGCGTCCGTCAGCGCGGGCACGATCTCGAACAGGTCGCCCACCACCCCGAGGTCGGCGACCTCGAAGATGGGCGCCTGCGCGTCTGAGTTGATGGCGACGATGAGCTTGCTGCCCGACATCCCGGCCAGGTGCTGGCTAGCGCCGGAGATGCCGCAGGCCAGGTACAGGTCCGGGCTCACGGTCTTGCCCGAGATCCCGATCTCCTGGCTGGTCGGGAGCCACCCTGCGTCGGCCGCGGGCCGCGACGCACCGACCGCCGCACCGGGGCCGAAGGCTGCGGCAAGGGAGCGCAGCACGCCGAAGCCGTCCGCGCCGCCCATCGCCCGGCCGCCGGAGACCACGATGTCGGCGTCCTCGAGCGCCAGCTCACCATCGCTGGCATCGGGGGTGAAGGAGAGCACCTGGGTGCGCACCGCAGCGGGTTCGGCCACGGCCTCGCGCACCACCTGGGGGGCGGCACCGGTCGGCGCGCCCTTCTTGTACAGGCCGGTGCGGACGGTGCCGATCTGCGGGACCGACGTGACCACGCACTGCGTGAGCAGGTTGCCGCCCAGGGTGTTCTTCGTGAAGGTGATCCGACCGTCGGCCGCGATCGACAGTGCCGTGACGTCACTGACCAGACCGGTCCCGAGCCGGGCCGCCAACCGCGGCGCCAGGTCCGAGCCCAGGGCCGTCGCGGCGAACAGCACCGCACCCGGGGCGTTCGCGCTGACGAGCGCGGCGAGCGCCGAGGTCCACGCCTCGGTGGAGTAGTGCGCGTAGACGTCACCCTCGACGATGCGCACCGTGCCCGCGCCGTACGCGCCCGCCTGGGCGGCGACCTCATCACACCGCTGGCCGATGACGACGGCGACGACCGATCCGCCGCAGGTGGCGGCCAGCGCAGCGGCCTCGGTCACGATGGCCAGGCTCGCGTCCGAGGCGATGCCGTCGCGGGAGTCGACGACGACCCAGATGTCCGTGCTCATAGGAGTGCTCCAGTCCGTAGTCGGGTCGTCACAGGACGTGCGCGGCGACCAGCGCCGCGACGAGGTTCTCGGCCACCTGCGCCGGGGTGTCGCCCTCGATGCGCACACCGGGCTGGCGGGCCGGCGGCCGGGTGGCCGACAGGATCGTGGTGCCGGATGCGGCCAGCCCCACCTCGGGCACCCCGAGCTCGGCGTTGGTGAGCACGTCGAAGGCAGCCTTGTTCGCGGCGAGCTTGCTCTTCACCGACGGGTAGCGCGGGGTGTTGACGTACTCGTCGACCGTGACCACGGCCGGCAGCGTCACCTGCACCTGCGCCTGGCCGCCGTCCTGCACCTGGGTGCACACGAGCGAGTCGGCCGCGGCGGTCAGCGCCGTGACCCCGGTGACCTGGGGCAGGTCGAGCAGCTCGGCGACCATGGGCGGCACCTCGCCGGTCCCGCCGTCGAACGACTGCTTACCGGCGAGCACCAGGTCGAAGCCGCCGAGGTGGCGAGCCGCAGCGGCCAGCACCCGGGCGGTCGCCCAGGCGTCGGACCCGGCGAACACGTCGTCGGTGATCGCCACGCCACGGTGCGCACCGACGGACACGGCCTCCTTGAGGACGGCCTTGACCGTGGCCGGACCGAGCGTCAGCACGGTGACCTCACCGCCGAGCTGCTCGGTGATCTGCACCGCCGCCTCGAGGGCGTTCTTGTCGACCGGGTTCAGCTGGACCCCCGCGGCCGTGCGGTCCAGCGTGTGGTCCTCGTTGAGCTTGACTGCGCCGAGGTCCGCGGGGACCTGCTTGACCAGCACCAGGATCTTCATCTCATGGCCCTTCTGTCGACGTTCGTGCGGGCCGGACGATCGCCGCGGCCCTGCCTTGCCCGTTCGTGGCCCCGGCCGCACCGGCGCGCAGCCGACCAGCAGCCCGGTCGGCTGCGATCTGGTCGGCGATCCGCGCCCGCAGCTCGACCTTGCGCACCTTGCCCGAGGGCGTCATCGGCAGGGCGTCCACGATCTCGATCCACTCGGGGATCTTGTACTTGGCGACGCCGCGCTCGACGAAGAAGTGGCGCAGCGCGGCCAGGTCGAGCGCCGGGGCCCCCGGGCTGAGCACCACGTAGGCGCAGGCGCACTCGCCGAGCCGGTCGTTGGGCATCGCCACCACGGCGACGTCCTTGACCCCGGGGTGGTCGCGGACGATCGCCTCGACCTCGGTGGCGCTGATGTTCTCGCCGCCGCGCACGATGGTGTCCTTGATCCGCCCGGTGATCCGCAGGTACCCGTCCTCGTCGGCCACCGCCAGATCGCCCGAGTAGTACCAGCCGTCGGCGTCCAGCGCCTCGGAGGTCAGCTCGGGTTCGCCCAGGTAGCCGGCGAACACCGCGGGCCCGCGGGACGCCTCCTCGCCCTCGACCCCGGCCGGCAGCCTGCGGCGGGTGACCGGGTCGACGATCTTGACCTGGGTGCCCGGGACCGGCCGGCCGTCGGTGCGCAGCACCTTCTCGTCCGGGTCGTCGGCGCGGGTCATGGTGTGCGGGGCGCTCTCGGTCGAGCCGTACACCGAGTGCACCCGGATGCCGAACGACCGCGCCCGCTCCAGCAAGCGGCGCGGCACGGGCGCCCCGCCGCAGCACAGCAGGCGCAGGTCCGGGTGCAGCCGCTCGCCGGCATCGCACGCGTCGAACAGGTCGGCGATGATGCTCGTCGCGCCCATCCCAGCGGTGCAGCGCTCGGCGTTGAGCATCGCCAGCGCGCTCGCCCCGGTGAAGGTGTCGAGCAGCACCGAGGTCGCACCGACCATGAACGGCATGGTCATGCCGTGCAGGTAGCCGGTCGCGTGCGCCAGCGGCGCCGGCATGAACATCCGGTCGGGGTAGCCCATGCCGAGCTCGTAGGCGAACGCCCGCTCCCCGGCGAGCACGTTGTCGTGGGTGAGCAGCACTCCCTTGGGCCGGGCCTCGCTGCCGGAGGTGAACAGCACCGCGGCCACCTCGCTGCCCCGACCGGGTGTCCAGTCCTGCTCCGGCAGCGGGTCGTGCCGGGCCGCCTGTTCGAAGGAGCCGAACCGGCCGTCGGCCGCGCGGTTCTCGACCATGAGGACCGTGCGCAGCGTCGGGACCTCATCGGCCAGCCGGCCCGCGAGGTCCCGGTAGTCCATCGACCGGAACTGGGTGGGCATGACCAGCGCCGTGCTGCCGCACCGTTCGAGCCGGAACCGCAGCTCGGTGTGCCGGTGCGAGGGCAGCACGGGGTTGACCACGGCCCCCAGCCGCAGGCACGCCACGTCCAGGGCCAGGAACTGCGCCCAGTTCGGCAGCTGGATCGACACGACGTCGCCGCGCCGCACCCCGGCCTCGGCCAGGTGGCCGGCGAGCCGCGAGGCCACGTCGTCCACCTGGCGGTAGGTCCAGCGCGTGCCTCGGGAGTCGACCACGGCCTCCCGGTCGGGCGACTGGAGCACCGACAGCTGCCAGTAGTCGTGCAGCGAGGCGTCGCCCCACAGCCCGGCGCGACGGAACTCCGCGACCCGGCGGGGGTCCACGGTGGTGGTGATCGTCACGGCGGACCTCCTTCCGGGTCAGGTGGCGAGGGATGGGCCTTCGAGGGGCGGGTCTTCGAGAGACGGGCCTTCGAGGGGCGGATCAGCCGAAGCGGTAGCTCACCCCGGAGCCGTTCTCCGGGTAGTTCCAGGAGTAGCCCTCGGCACCCTCGTACAGCCGGTCGCAGACCAGGCGGCAGTTGCCGCACTCGAGGCAGCCGACGTGGTCGAACGTCATGACGTCGTTCGCCTCGTCCCACAGGTACCGCTGCGCCGGGCAGGAGAACTCGCAGGCCCGCCCCGAGGGGCAGGTCCGGCACGCCTGCGGGTCGATGACGATGTGCGGCGAGTGCTCATCGGTCTCGAACGTCGTGGCCGACAGCAGCTCGTCGATCTTCATGCGCCTCATAGCGATCGCACCCCCTTCATCAGGTTGAGCACCGTGGACAGCTTCTTGGGAACCTGCTTGCCGGCCGCACCGAGCGTGGTGCGCACCGGGACGAGCGGACCGCCGTCGACGGTGAACATGTCCCGCATGAGGCCGACGGCCAGGGCCGGGTAGGTGGTGAACAGGTCGGGCGTGTGCGACATCCAGTGGTGGGCGCCGCGCACCTTCGCCATATCGGCGAGCACCCCGGACTCCAGCCGGGTCCGGTAGCCCGACAGCCGGGTGGCGCTCACATCGCCCGCAGCCAGCGCGGCCGCGGCCGTCTCACCGGCGGCGATCCCGCTGGCGATGGCGTAGTCCATGCCCCGGATGGTGAAGCCCCGGTTGATGCAGAACCCGGCGGCGTCACCGGCGATCAGCCAGCCGTCACCGAACAGCTGCGGCACGGTGTCGACCGAGCCCTCGTACACCAGGTGCGCGCCGTACTCGATGAGCTCGGCGCCCTCCACGTACCGTCCGATGGCCGGGTGCTGACGCAGGTCCTCGGCGGTCTCGACGATCGAGTGGCCGTGCTCCCGCCAGGAGTCGGAGTCGAGCACCAGGCCGAGCGAGATCGTGTCGATGTTCGTGTAGAGGAACAGCCCGCCGAACAGGCCCTTGGTGACGGCGCCCATGCCGAGCATCGCCGTCCCGCGCCGGTCGCTGGTGTTGAACCTGCGGTCGATCTCCTGCTCGGACAGCCTGAACAGGTACTTGACGCCGACCGCGACGTCCTCGCGGGCCAGCCGGCGCACCAGCCCTGCCCGTTCGAACACCAGGGGGTTGATCCCCTCGGCGTCGATCACCAGCGCACTGGTGAGCTCCTCGTCGCCCAACCGCACACCGCACACGACGCCGTCACGGATCACCAGACCGGTGACCGTGGCCCCCGGGATGATCTCGGCCCCGGCCTCCTCACAGCGTGCGGCCAGCCACTCCACGAGCGGGGTGGACAGCACCGAGAACGACCGGCCGCCCGGGTCGGCGAACGTCGTGTCGACGTTCATCGCCTCGGAGCCGGTGACCATGGTGATGACCTCGCGGTCGATCTCGCGCTGCAACGGCGCATCGCGCCATGCCTCGCCGAGGAGCTCACGCAACGAGTAGGTGTAGAGACGGCCGCCGGTGAAGGTCTTGGCCCCGCAGCTCGACCCACGTTCGACGACGAGCACGCTGCGACCGGCCTGGGCGAGGCGGTACGCGGCCGACAACCCCGCGAGCCCTCCGCCGATGACGATCGCCTCGAAGGCGTTCTCCTCGTCCACGGTGCTCACCGGCCCCCGCCGGTCTCGTACTCCTTGTCCAGGGCCCGGCCGATGACCAGGGCCTGGATCTCGTTGGTGCCCTCCATGATCTGGTAGATCTTGGCGTCCCGCATGAGCTTCTCGACGGGGTACTCCTTGACGTACCCGTTGCCACCGAACACCTGCACGGCCTTGCTGGTGACGTCCTGGAGCATGTCGGTGACGAGCATCTTGGTGATGGAGCCCTCCTTGACCACGGAGTGGCCGGCGTCCATCAGCCGCATGGTGTTGTGCACCAGGCAGCGGGCGGCCTCGGTCTGGGCGGCCATGTCGGCGAGCAGCTTCTGCACCAGCTGGAACTTGATGATCGGCTGGCCGAACTGCTGGCGGGTCTTGGCGTAGACCACGGCCTC
>JAKLPK010000244.1 GCA_022013895.1 Cellulomonas sp.
GGTGAGGTGATCTTCACCTTCGACGGTGACGCGGCGGGTCGCGCGGCCGCGCTCAAGGCGTTCGGCGAGGACCAGGTGTTCGCCGCGCAGACGTTCGTCGCGGTCGAACGTTCGGGCCTGGACCCGTGCGAGCTGCGTCAGCAGCGGGGGCCCGATGCCGTGCACGCCCTGGTCGCGGGCCGCACCCCGCTCTTCGAGTTCGTGCTGCGCTCCACGCTGGAGCAGCACGATCTGGACACCGCGGAGGGCCGGGTCGCTGCGCTGCGCGCGGCCGCACCCGTGGTGGCCGGGATCCGGGATGCCGCGCTGCGGGCCGAGTACACGCGCCTGCTCGACGGCTGGCTCGGGATGGACGACCTGCGGGCGGTCCGGGCGGCGGTCGGCGGCGCTGGGAAGCGACGTTCGGCCGATCAGCGGGCGGAGGCCCCCCGGCCGGTGGCGCGTCCGGACCACCGTGACCCGGTGGCGAGCCTGGAGCGCACGGCGCTCGAGGCCGTGCTGCAGCGTCCGGACCTGGTGCCCGAGCAGTTCGACGAGCTCGCGTCGGACACGTTCGCCGCCCCGGCGCACCGCGCGGTGCACGAGGCGGTGCGGGCGGCCGGGGGAGTGGCGACCGGCCACGGTCTGGATGCTGCCGCCTGGGTCGCCGCCGTCGCCGAGGAGGCGGCCGAACCGGTCCGGTCCCTGGTCACCGAGCTTGCCGTCGCCCCGATGCCGGCCGATCGCGAGGAGGCGATGGCGGAGTACGTCCGGGGCGTGACGAACCGTCTGGTCGAGATCGGCTTCACACGCCGGATCGCGGACCTGCGCGGTCGTCTGCAGCGGACGGCGCCGTCCGACCCCGAGTACGGCCCGGTGTTCGCCGAGCTCGTCGCCGTGGAGGGGCGGCGCCGCCTGCTGCGGGAGAGCGTCTGACCTAGGGCTCGACGAGGATGCGGATCGGGTTCCCCGTCTTGCTGGCCAGGGCCTCGATCCCGTCCTGCACGCGTTCGAGCGGGACGATCTGCGAGATGGACTCCGACAGGTCGAGCCGCCCGTAGCTGAGCATCTCGGCGAGTATGCCGATGTCGATGCTCTGGTAGCCGAGGTGCCCGCGCAGCTGCTTGCGCTGGAGGTTGAACTGGAGGAACGGTCCGGCGTCGATGTCCTGGTCGGACAGCCCGACGCTGACCGCGCGCCCGTTGGTGTCGAGGTGGTCGATCGCCTGACGGACGGTCTGCCGGATGCCGACGGCGTCGAACGCGACATCGAGCATGCGGCCGCCGGTGGCCTCGCGGATCTTGGCACCGAGGTCCTTGTCGTCCGACCGGAACGTGTAGTCGGCCCCGAGCCGCTTGGCGCGTTCGAGGGCCACGTCGTTGATGTCGACGGCGATGATCGGGACGGCCCCGGCTGCCTTCGCGAGCTGCACCAGGTGGGTGCCGACGCCACCGACGCCCCACACCCCGACGGCGTTGCCGACATGCACCTGCGCCGTGCGCACGACGGCGGCGAACGGTGTGGAGACGGCGTCGGCGAGCAGGGCCGCCTGCGCCAGCTCGACGTTGTCCGGGATCCGGGTCAGGCCCGCGGCCTGGGCCACGTGGTACTGCGCCCACGCACCGTCGTAGGCGAACGCCATGAGCTGCAGGTCGTAGCAGTCGGTGAAGGCACCGCGCCGGCAGGCCCGGCACTGCCCGCACGGACGTCCGGCCGACGGGATGACGCGGTCGCCCTCGGCCCAGCCGTGCACACCGGGTCCGACCTTGACGATCACGCCGGAGGCCTCATGACCCTGGGTGATCACGTCGAGCTTGGTGGGGAAGTGCCCTTCGATGAGGGACAGGTCGCTCTGGCAGATGCCGCAGAAGGCGATCTTGATGAGGACCTGGCCAGGTCCGGGTTCGGGGATCGGGACCTCTTCGAGGGTGATCTTCCGGGTGGCAGCGTAGAAACGCTCCGCCAGCATCGTCGCGGGCACGTGAACCTCCAGTCAGGGGCGCCCCTGGGAAGCGGAGCGCGCTCCGCTTTTCAGCATACCCGGACTAAGGTCCTGTTCGTGAGGCGACGATGACCCCGGACCGGCGTGAGCAGGCCAAGGCCGACCGGTGGGCACGGATCCTCGCGGCGGCGACCGAGCTGTTCGCTGAGCAGGGTTACGACGCGGTGACGACCCGTGATGTCGCCAAGGCTGCGGGGGTGGGGATGGGCACCCTGTTCCGGCACGCCGGATCCAAACCCGCGCTGCTGGTCCACGTCATGAACGACCTGCTCGACGAGGGCGTCCGGCGTGCGGGCGCTCTCGTCGACGGCGGAGCCTCGATCGGTCGTGCGAGTGCGGCGATCGTCGAACCGCTGATCGCCGAGGGTGCCAGCCACCCGCAGAACCTGCGGGCATACCAGCGCGAGACCCTCTTCGGCGCCCCGGACCTGCGGCTGCTCGCGGTCGAGCACCTCACGGTGCTCGAGTCCACGCTCGTCGACCTCCTGGCCGCGCACGCTCGCAGGCGTCCCGGTGTCGAGGCGTCCGAGGTGGCCCATCTGGTGAGCGCCGTGGTCACGATGGAGCTGATCCGGGCCGGCGCCGGGCGAACACCGTTCGACGAGGTGGCACCACGCATCGAACGGTCGGTCGAGCTGGTGCTGACGGGTCTGCTGGAGCCGCGGCCGTAGCCTGGTTCTCGTGAGCACCACCACGCAGATGACCGGGTTCCTCGTCCGCGACCACCGCCTGCAGGTCCCCGTCGACTGGGCAGACCCGCAACGTCTCGGCACGCTGGACCTGTTCGCCCGTGAGCTGGTCGACCCGGCCCGCGACAGCGAGGACCTGCCGCTGCTGCTGTTCCTCCAGGGCGGCCCCGGTGGGGCTGGACCCCGTCCGATGCCCGGCGGCGGCTGGTGGACCACGGCCCTGAAGACCCACCGGGTGGTGCTGCTCGACCAGCGGGGCACCGGCCGGTCCTCCCGCGTCGATGCGCGCAGCCTGGCCTCGTTCGGCGACGCCCGCGCTGCGGCCGATCGGCTCACCTGCTATCGCGCGGATGCCATCGTGCAGGACGCCGAGCACCTGCGCGCCACGGTCTACGGTGGCCGACGGTGGACCACGCTCGGTCAGTCCTACGGCGGGTTCATCACGATGGCCTACCTGTCACGTCATCCCGAGGCGCTCACGGCCTGCCTGGTCACCGGCGGTCTGCCGAGCCTCACAGCCTCAGCGCAGGACGTGTACGCCGCGACCTTCGAACGACAGGCGGCCCGCAACCGCGAGCTGGCCCGCCGCTATCCGGGGGATCTGGAGGTCCTCGGGCTGATCGCGGACCAGGCCGACCGGGTGCGGCTGCCCGACGGCACCGGTCTGCGCGTCGAACGGCTCCAGCTGCTCGGCATGTCGTTCGGTATGGGCGACGGGCTGGACCGGTTGCACTGGGCGCTCGACACCGCGCTCGACGACGACGGCACGCCCAGCGCGGCGTTCGCCGCTCACCTGGTCCACGAGACGGCGTTCGACACCAACCCGCTGTACGCCGTGCTCCAGGAGGCCATCTACCACCAAGGGCCGCGCACCGGCGGCTGGGCCGCCCAGGCCGAACGCGACCGCCACCCGGAGCTCGACCCGGCCGCCCGGCCGCTCCAGCTCACCGGCGAGGCGTTCTTCCCCTGGGTCTACGACCAGATCCCGGCGCTGCGACCCTTCCGGGACGTGGCGCATGAGCTGGCCGAACGCACCTGGTGGTCGACGCTGTACGACCTCGACCGCCTGGCGGCCAATGAGGTCCCGGTGGCCGCGATCCAGTACTACGACGACCCGTACGTGGATCTCGACCTGGCGCTGGCCACCGCCTCGACGGTCGGGAACACCCAGGTGTGGGTCACCAACGAGCACCTGCACGACGGTCTGCGCGTCCACGGCGACGTCATCCTGCCCCGACTGCTGGACCTGGCCGCCGGTCGCTGGACCGTGACGGGTCGCTGAGCGGCCGCGGCCGACCGGCTGCGGGGGGCGCCGGCCGACCGCACCCCGACCCGACCGCTGGTGAGGCGAACGGGCCGGTGCCGTCAGGTCAGGAGAAGGCGTCCTTGACGTCGTCCCCCGCCTGCTTGAGGTCGGCCGCAGCCTGCTCGGCCTTGCCCTGCGCCTCGAGACGTTCGTCGTCCGTCAGCTTGCCCCAGCCTTCCTTGGCCTTGCCCTGTGCTTCTTCGGCGGCGTGCTTGACCTTGTCGTCCAGACCCATGGTGGCGCCCCTCTCGACTCGATGACTCGGACGCCATGACCGTAGGCACACACCGTTCGCCAGTGCATCTGCAGCGTCCTCACCTGGGTCTTCGACAGGCCAGACGAGTGCGTCGCACGTGCGCGCCGACAGCGTGCCGGGCCACTGCGCGGGGGCTGCTAGAGTTGGCGACCGCGATCCCCCATAGCTCAATTGGCAGAGCATTCGACTGTTAATCGAAGGGTTTCTGGTTCGAGTCCAGATGGGGGAGCGGCTGGGCCCTGGTCGACGACAGTCGATCGGGGCCCTTCTTGTCCCGGTGCCGCAGCCCCGTGACGGGCCCCGATGACAGACCTCCGGGCGAGCCCGTCAGTCGGGCAGCCCGGCGGCCTCGCGCACCCGCGCCTCGGCCTCGTCGACCGCAGCGGCGACCCGCTCGTCGGACAGGTCGACCCTGCCGTCCCCGATGACCTGGGTGAACAGGGCGCCGTCCTCGTCCCTCCGCAGCGCGATCTGCACCGTGCCGGCGCCCGGGATCTTCTGCTCGGTGGCGTGCACCACCGAGGACTGGACGCGTTCGCGGAACGTCGCGGCGAACGGGCGGCTCGTGGCGGCGTCGAGCAGCGGCAGCGCGAACGTCGCGGATGTGACCAGGCGGACCTCCAGCCGACCCGTCTCGGGGTCCAGGCGACCGTGGTCGATCTGTGACCACGGCCAGCGCCGGGCGCCGTCGTCGGAGAGCACGTACAGCGCGCGCCTGGTCGCGGCGACCCACCGGTCGTCGGTGAGCCGGGTCGCGGCGAGGACGGCCCGCCGGTCGGATGCGTCGAGCCGGGCGCGCTGGTCGTCGGGCAACCGGGGGGGACGATGCAGAAGGGCCACCCCCTCACGGTACCCAGACCGGCCGCCCGCTCGATCGGGGGCTTCGAGGCTAGAGACGGGTGACGATGCGTTCGCGGTGGAACCGTGCCACGACGAACGTGAATGCGGCCACGTCGACGACCACGAGCACGGCGGCCGCGACGAGCGCGACCGTGGCGTCGAACAGCATGAGTCCGGTCGCCTGGCCGGCGACCAGGGCGAGGATCGGGAACACGATGAACATGGCGGAGCCCTGGGCCCCCTGCATCGTGCTCGATCGCCCCGAGACCGCCACGATCAGGCTGGTCGCGAGGAACCCGACCAGCGGGACCAGCACGACGATGAGGACCGCCCAGGTCCAGGTGGGGAAGAAGGGCCCACCCATCAGTCGCCACCCGAGCCCGTTGACGATGACCGTGTAGAGGGTGAACGCCGCCCAGGTCAGCACCACCGAGGGGATGACCGAGCCGAGCACCTTGGCCAGGACGAGCTCGCGGTTGCTCAGCGGGGTGTAGAGCAGCCCCTCGATCGTCCGTCGTTCCTTCTCACCGACGAAGCTCGAGCTCGCGGTGATGCTGGCGGTCATGACGGGGATCACCAGGAAGAACGGCGCCATGAAGTAGACGATGACCGTGTAGACGACGGTCTGCTCCGTCGAGTAGTCGCCAGGGACGACCCCGGCGGGGACGTGGTCGAGGAAGCCCTGCAACCCGTTGATGGTCGAGGTGAGGATGCCGCTGTTGCCCAGGAGCGTGACCGCGGCCGGGATGATCGCGGCGAACACCAGCGGCACGACGGCCAGGGAGGTCATCACCTGCGAGTTGCGCGCGACCTCCAGCCAGTCCTTGCGGACCACGGCCCACACCCGTCGCCGGTCGATCATGCGATGCCTCCCTCGTCGAGCGTGGCGAAGTAGAGCTGCTCGATCGTCGGCTGGTCCGGGATGACCGTCAGCACGGGGATCCCGTGCCGGACCAGTGCGGCCACGATCTCGGGGACCTGCGCCTCGTCCGCGGTGGAGAACCTGAGGTCCGCCGCGGTGCCCACCGCGGGAGGACGACCGACGACGGATGCCACGATCTCCTGCGCGCGGGCGACGTCGGCTCCCACCGTGATCGAGTAGCGGTGTTCGGGCCACCTCTGGCGAAGCAGCCGATCCACCGGGCCTGAGGTCAGCAGCCGGCCGTTCCTGAGGATCCCGATGTCGTCGCACAGCGATTCGAGGCCGTGCAGCTGGTGGGTGCAGATGATCACCGTGGTGTTGAGGGAGCGGATCATCGCCTTGAGGTAGTCGATGAGATCGGCGGATGCCTCCGGGTCGAGGCCGGCGGTGGGCTCATCGAGGAACAGCAGCTCCGGTTCGTGCAGCACGGCACGTCCGACCGCGAGCTTCTGCCGCATGCCCTTGCTGAGCTCGCCGACGAGCGACCCGGCGCGGTCGTCCAGCCCGAGCGCAGCCAGCACCTCGGCGACCCGCGCGTCCAGGGCGTTCCGGTGGACCCCGTACAGGGCACCCCAGGTGCGCAGGTTCTCACGTGCGCTGAGCGTCTCGTAGAGGTTCGTGTCGGTCTGCACACCGATCCGGCGTCTCAGGAGGTCGGCGTTGGTGGGGCTCACGGGTTCGCCGAAGAGCGTGACATCGCCACCGTCGGGTGTGAGGAGCCCGGTCAGCAGCCGGACCGTGGTCGTCTTGCCGGACCCGTTGGGGCCGAGCAGCCCGAACGCCCGCCCACGGTCGACGCGGAACGACAGGCCCGAGAGGACCTCTCGACTGCCGAACCGCTTGGACAGGCCCGAGGCCTGCACGGTCGTGTCCCGCACGGTTGTTCCCTGCACGGTCGTGTCCTGTGCGTGGGCGCTCAACGTGGTCTGATCGGGGTTCACGGGTTCTCCTTCGTCGAGGCAGGTGCGCCCGGTGTCGAGGTGCCGGCCTGGCGCCAGGCGTGCCGAAGACCTGAGCGCAACGGTGCGACGACGACTGCGAGCGAGGCCGTGACGGCGACGGGCAGCGCGCCGACCAGGAGGAGTCCCCACCGCCCGCGCGGATCGCGAGCCTGCGCGACGGTGGCGGCGACCACGCCCGCGGAGATCACGGCGAGCGAGGTGGCGCTCGCGGCGCGGACGAGGCGGTCCTCGGTCGGCTCATCACCCCCTCGGGCCCACAGCGCGGGAGCTGCTCCGAGCGCGACCGCCGCGAGGAGGGTCCACCGGGGTGCCTCGCCCCGTGGTCGACCACCGATGCCGAAGCCGGAGGCCACGGTCGGCGGCAGTCCGCGCCAGACGAGGGCGAGTGCCGTCGCCGTCGCTCTGGCGATGGCCAGCGGGACGGTGCGCGCGACCTCCAGCTCGCGCGGCGGGATGTGGGCGAGCACGTCGTCACCGGCATCGTCGGGACGGATGAGGCCGGCCCGCACCGCGAGTGCGCCGAGGTTGAGGGTCCAGCCGAGCCCGAACAGACGAGGCACGATCAGCTGCGGGTTCGTCGGGTCCCAGGTGCGGGAACGGACCTGGGCGCTCACCGGTCCGCGGGTCTCCACGGGCATGCCGAGGATGCGCCAGCGGGCGTCCTGGGCGGGGGAGTCCTCGACGAGGGCGTCCTGCAGGTCGGTCGCATAGCTCGCCGGATCGCCGAGTGCGGCCACGGGGTCCACCCCGGCGTCGGCGAGCTCGTCGAGCTGGGCGGACAGTGCGGAGAGCGCACGACGACGGTCCGCGGCGGGGAGGCGACCGAGGTGGCTGCCCACGGCGCGCAGAAAGTCCTGTGTCATCGTCGCCCGTCCCTGAGGATGTCGTTCATCGCGCTGCTCAGCTCGACCCAGGCGGCGGCGCCACCGGACAGTGACGCGCGGCCCTCCCGGGTGAGCCGGTAGTACTTCCGGGGCGGCCCGCCGGCGGCCTCCGCCCATCGCGTCCCGACGAGTCCCGCCTTGTCCAGCCGTGCAAGGAGCGGGTACACGGTGCCGGGTGTCGCCGTCAGCGCGGGGTAGGCAGCGAGCCGTTCGATGATCTCGATGGAGTAGCACTCCTCGCGGTCGAGCACGGCCAGGATCGCGAGCTCGAGCACACCCTTGCGGAGCTGGACAGCACGGTCACTAGTTGGCACGGCCAACATCCTTGCACCACAAGGGACACGGGGCAACACCCGGGATCGACGAACCGGGACGCCACTAGGCTCGTCCGCGCGGGGCCAGTAGCTCAGCCGGTCAGAGCAGCGGACTCATAATCCGTCGGTCGTGGGTTCAAGCCCCACCTGGCCCACCCCGCCCGCCGCAGGTCGACGCCCGCCCCCCGCGGCCCCGGACACGGCGTTGCAGGCAGCGGCCCGCCGATCTGACCGCACCTGCGGCAGACCCACGAGA
>JAKLPK010000245.1 GCA_022013895.1 Cellulomonas sp.
AGCCGCCGCCGTACAGGTCGGTGTGGTCGTCGGCCGTCGGGAACGGTGCGGTGCCGTAGTCGAGGGTCGGTGCCTGGTCGGCGATGAACGCGGTGCGGTACTCACCGTCGAGGTTCATCGCGACGCGGCCGGTCTGGAAGTCGTTGTCGGCGGAGAACTCCTGGCCGCTCGCGGCGCTGAACGCCTTGAGCTTGTCGTAGCCGATCTTCTGCACGTAGGCGTTCTGCCACTCGATGAGCTCGGTCCACGCCGGGTCGGTCCCGATGGCCGAGGTGCCGTCGTCCTTGAGCCAGCTGGCGCCCGCGGCCGGGCCGTAGTGCGAGGCGGCGTTCTCGTACCAGCCCTGCAGCGGGTTGAACCCGAGCGTGGCGATCGAACCGTCGTCGTTGAAGGTGGTGAGCGTGTCGGCCATCGCCTCGAGCTCGCTCAACGTCTTCGGCGCCTCGGTGTAGCCGGCCGCCGCGAGCAGCGCCTTGTTGTAGTAGAGGCCGTAGACGTCCTGGAGCAGCGGCATCGTGCAGCGGGTGCCCTGGTACTCGGTGTAGCTGCGGACGGTGTCGGAGAACTGGGTGAGGTCCACCCCGTCGCGCTCGATGTAGGGCGTGAGGTCGCGGAACGCTCCGGTGGAGCAGAAGTTGCCGACGATGTCGGTGGAGTAGGAGATCCCGACGTCGACGGTGTCGCCCGCGCTGATCGCCTTCTGCAGCTTCTCGTCGTCCTGGCCGGAGTGCACGTCGACCGTGACGTCGGGGTTGGCGGCTTCGAACTCGTCGACGGCCTGCTGCACGACATCGGCCTCGCGGTCGGTGAAGAAGTGCCAGAGCGAGACGGTGCCGGTCAGGTGGGTCGGCGCGGCGCTCGCGATGGCGTCGCTGCTGGTGCCGCCCGAGCTGCTGCACCCCGCCAGGACCAGGGCGGCCGCCACTCCAGCGGCGGCGGGCAGGGCGTGTCGGTGCCGGCGGACTGATCTCATCGGGCTGTCCCTTCGGTGCGGTCGAACGACGTGGTGGAGACGGTGTCGAGCAGCAGCTCCCGGGCGAGGCCGACGGCGAGCCGCCGGGCACCGACCAGGACGGGGTGGGTGGTGACGGCGCCGGGGCGGACGTCCGGGTGCCAGCGCGAGTCGGCGGCGATGCGGGCGGCGACGGCCTGCGCCAGCGCCTGGCCGCCGGTGAGCCCGGTGGGGCCGCCGAGCACGACGAGCTGCGGGTCGAGCACGGCGAGCACCGACTGCGTGCCGAGGGCGATGCGGGTGGCGAGCTCGTCGAGGGCGTCCTGCCCGTCCGGGCCGGTCAGTGCGGCCTCCAGGTCCGGGGCGCCGAGCCGGGTGAGCAGACGGTCGAGACCGTTGCGGCCGAGCAGGTCGGTGAGGTCGCTGGCCTCGGGGTCGATCTGCGCGGCGGCGACCGGGGCCGACAGGTACCCGATCTCACCGGCGCGGCCGGAGGCGCCGCGGTGGACCGTTCCCGCGACGTCGACCGCGACGCCGACGCCGTCGCCGAGCCACAGCAGCGCGAAGTCGCCGGCGTCCTGGGCGCAGCCGACCTGCCGTTCGGCGACGGCGGCGAGGTTGACGTCGTTGTCGATGACGACGCGCAGACCGAACTCGTGCGCCAGCGTGCTGCGGGCCCCGACCAGCGGCCAGCCGGGCAACGTGTCGGTGAGCGAGAGGACGTCGCCCTCCACGTCGACGGCTGCCTGCACACCGATCACGACGGCCCGCACCGAGGTGGGGTCCACCTCGGCGGCGGCGGTCGCGGCGGTCAGCGCCGCCTGGATGTCGCCCTGCGGTGAGCGGTCGGCGGCAGTGAGCGGCACCGTGACGACGGGGTGGTCGGTGTCGAGCGCGTCGACGACGGTCGCCTCCAGGGCGTCCTCGCGGAGGTCGACGGCCAGGGCGCGGGCCCGTTCGACGCGGGCGCCGTAGGTGATCGCGGCCGGGCCCCGCCGGGCGGGTGCCTCGCCGACCGGCCCGACCAGGCCGAGCTGTTCGAGCCGGCTGACCATCTGCGCGGCGGTGGGTTTGGACAGGCCGGTGAGGGTGCCCAGCTCGGCGCGGGTGAGCGCGCCGCGGTCGAGCAGCAGGGCGAGCGCCTGCGCATCGTTGCGCGACCGGAGCCACCCCGGTGTTCCGGGGGCGGGTTCGTTCGAGTCCTGCATCGGGTCTCCCGTCTCGATGCCGGGACACTAACAGGGAAGTTTCTTTATAGATAGACCCCAGACATCGGCTGTTCGGCGGGAGTTCGTTCGAGCGGGTCTGGTCGGGCCGCCCGCGGCCGAGCGAGCTCGCCCGGCCGCGGGCGCGCAAGAACCCCGGGGTCGCCGGTGCGGCGGTCCCGGGGCGGGTGTGCTCAGCGAGTTCGCTGAGCGAATGTGCTCAGCGGAAGAGCGAGGCGATCAGCCCGGTGACCAGCAGAGCGGCGAGCGGCCAGGCGATCGAGCTGAGGACGAGGTAGGTCCCGCGCCGCGCCTTCGCGGCGAAGGTGGGGCCGGACGTGGGTGCCGGTCCGGAGTAGACGGCCTCGGCCAGGTCGCGGGCGCGATCGGCGACGCGGGTCAGGGTGGTGGGTGCGGGGAGCGTGGTCATCGTCGGTCGCGTTCCTTCGGGAGTTCCTTGTGAGAGCTGAGACGTGGTGCGGCCGGGGTCACCGGCAGATCCATGATGCGCGTCCCTGACGTGCGATGTCATGTCCAAAGGTCCCCACACTCCTGACAAGGTGGAGGTTCACCCGGCCCCGTCCGACCCTCGGATGGGCCGTCTCACGCCTCGGTTGACGCCCAGCTCCAGGCCGCACCCGCACGGCCGTGGGAACCGGGGTGGGCGGGACCCCGAGGGCATCCGCGCCGAACTCGCGGACAATGGAGCCATGCACTTTCGCTACCTCGGCCGCTCCGGCCTGAAGATCTCCGAGATCACCTACGGCAACTGGATCACCCACGGCTCCCAGGTCGAGAACGACCAGGCCATCGCCTGCGTCCGCGCCGCCCTCGACGCCGGCATCACGACGTTCGACACCGCCGACGCCTACGCCAACGGTGCGGCGGAGACGGTGCTCGGCGAGGCTCTCGTCGGCCAGCGTCGCGCCTCGCTCGAGATCTTCACCAAGGTCTACTTCCCGACCGGTCCGATGGGTCACAACGACACCGGCCTGTCCCGCAAGCACATCTTCGAGTCCATCGACGCCTCGCTGACCCGGCTGCGCACCGACTACGTCGACCTCTACCAGGCGCACCGGTACGACTACGAGACCCCGCTGGAGGAGACCATGCAGGCGTTCGCCGACGTCGTGCGCTCCGGCAAGGCGCTCTACATCGGCGTGAGCGAGTGGACCGCGGACCAGCTGCGCGCCGGTCACGCCCTGGCCAAGGACCTCGGCTTCCAGCTGATCTCCAACCAGCCGCAGTACTCGATGCTCTACCGCGTCATCGAGGGCGAGGTCGTGCCCACCAGCCGGGAGCTCGGCATCTCCCAGATCGTCTGGTCGCCCGTCGCCCAGGGCGTGCTCACCGGCAAGTACCTGCCGGGCCAGCAGCCCCCGGCCGGTTCGCGGGCCACCGACACCCACGGTGGCGCGCAGTTCATCAAGCGGCTGCTCAGCGACGAGGTGCTCACCGCGGTGCAGGGTCTGCGCCCGATCGCCGACGAGCTGGGCCTGACCTCGGCCCAGCTGGCGATCGCATGGGTGCTGGCCAACGACAACGTCGCGGCCGCACTCGTCGGCGCGAGCCGTCCCGAGCAGGTGACCGACAACGTCAAGGCGTCGGGCGTCACCATCCCGCCGGAGCTGCTGACCCGGATCGACACGGTGCTCGCCGGGGTCGTCACGAACGACCCGGCCCGCACGGCCGAGTCCTCGCCTGCGGCCCGGATGGCCTGAGCGCGGGCGGTGCCGATCCATCGGGATGGACGATGGATCGGCACCGCGGCACGCTGGCGGTGTGCAGCCCGCCGCCTCCGACAGCCCCGCCGGCCGCGACCTCGCGGACCAGGTCGACGAGCTGTTCCGCGCCGTCTACTCGGCGTTCCACCGCCGGGACGGCACCGACCGGGGACTGTCCGGCACCTCGCGTGCGACCTTGCAGCACCTGGCCCTCACCGGACCGCTGAGCGTCGGCGAGGCGAGCGCCCACCTGGGCCGGGCGCAGTCGGTGACCAGCGAGATCCTGGCCCAGCTCGAACGCAACGGCCTGGTCGAGCGCCGTCACGACGAGCACGACCGGCGTCGCACCGTCGTCTGGCTCACCGACGCCGGCCGCGACGCCCTGCGCCGTGAGCAGTCGGTGCTGGACCTGGAGCTGCTGACGGTCGCCCTGCACGGGGCCGACGACACCGTCCGCGACGCCGTCGTCGCCGGAATGCAGGCACTGCTGGACACCGCACCCCGTCGGAAGGACCTGCCATGACCTCCACCACCCGCTGCGAGAGCTGCTCGATGCCGATCGAGAGCGGCCGGTACTGCGAGCACTGCACCGACGAGCACGGCACCCTGCAGGACTTCGACACCCGGTTCGAAGCGATGACCTCGTGGCAGCAGCGCTCGCACCCCGAGCTCAGCCGCGCGCAGGTGGAAGCCGACACCCTGGCATTCATGGCGACGTTGCCGGCCTGGCGCGACCACCCGCGGGTCGTCGCGCCGCGCTGACCCGCGCCGGCGGGCGGACCGCGCGGTCCGGGGGCGGGGGGCGGTCAGCGCCCGCCGTGCAGCGCGGCCACCAGGTCCGGGCCGGTGAGCCAGATCAGCGCCACACCCAGCGCCAGCGCCACCACGCCGGCCCACAGCTCACCGGACCGGGTGAGCCATGCGGTCAAGGCCTCCATCACCTGTGCCCGACGTCCGACGGGTGTGAGGACGTAGGCGACGACGACCGCCGCCTGGATGGCCAGTGCGGTCACGGCGTAGGTCACCACCAGCCCCACCACCGAGACCAGCGCCAGGCCCTTGGTGCCGATCTCGACCATGGCGACCACGAACACGACATCGATCACGGACTGCACGGCGACCAGTCCGGCGCCGAAGGCGAACAACGCCGGCTCGGGCAGCGCGAGCCGCTCCACGAGCGAGTCCGGGGCGTGCGCCTTGGCCCCCCGGGCGGTGCGGACCACCATGTAGATCCCGACCGCCAGCACGATGACGCCACCGGCCACCTCGATCCCCGGGACCAGCCAGGGCATCCGGTCGGTGAGTCGCACCACGACCTTGCCGACCCCCGTCGTGAAGACCAGGCCCATCACCACGAGCGCCACGAGCGAGCCGCCGAGGAACACCAGCGCCCGGCGCAGCCCCCGCGGCTGGGCCAGCAGGATCGGCATGAAGACGATGCCGACCACATCCACCGCGGCCAGCCCGAGCCCTGCGACCTCGCCGAACAGACCGATCATGCGTCCACCGCCTCGACGTCCGCGGCCGCGGTCCGCAACGGCGGTGGCGGGGGAGGCGGGGCCATCCGCGGTCGCATCCGCAGATAGACCGGTACGCCGAGCGCCAAGGCGCCGGCCGCGTAGAGGAACGGCTGCCACGTGGCGAAACCCGACTCGTCGGTGTTGCGCGAGTACACGACGAACAGCACCGAGACGACGAGCGACACGGTCGCGACCAGCAGGTCCCGGACCAGCCGGGCGTCGCGGACCACGCGGCGGTCGGCCCAGCGCCACCTCAGCTGGGCGAGTGCGGAGAAGGCGTACGGGATGGCGGCCGCGATGCCGGTCATGAGGATGAGGGTGTCGAAGACCGCGATCCCGGACGCCCCGATGTGCGAGAGCACGACGACCACCGTCGACAGCAGCGTCGAGGTGAGGATGCCGAACGCGGGCACCCCACGCCGTGACAGCGTCCGGAAGCGGTCCGGGAAGAGCCCGTCGTTCGCGGCTGCGAGCGGCATCTCGGCGGCCAGCATGGTCCAGCCGTTGAGCGCACCGAACCCGGACACCACGACGAGGGCGGCCATGAGGGTGCCGGCCCACTGCCCGGCCATGCTCTGGGCGGCCGTCGCGAACGGTGCGGTCGACGTCGTGAGCTCAGCGGCCGGGACGATGCCCATCACCGCGACCAGCGACAGCACGTAGACGATGGCGGCGGCCAGCGTGCCCAGCACCGTGGCCCGCGGCACGTTGCGGCGCGGGTCGCGGACCTTGGCGGCGGCCACCGATGCGGCCTCGACGCCGATGTACGAGAACAGGCACAGCGCCATCGCCCCGGTCACGGCCTGCAGCGGCGGCATACCGCTGCGGTTGAGCACCTCGAAGTTGGCGCCGTCGATGAACAGCAGGCCGATCGTGGCCATCGCCAGCAGGGGCACGAACTTGAGCACCGACGTCCACAGCTGGATCCGGCCCATCGCGCCCACGCCCATGAGGTTGATCGCGGCCGCGCCCCACAGCCCGGCGAGCGTGAGCGCGACCGTGGCCGCCGGGTGGTGGGTGGTGTTGATGAACCGTTCGACGTAGAGCACCCAACCGGTGGCGATGGCGGCGTTCCCGGCCCAGCAGGGGATCCAGTACAACCACGCGTTCGTGAAGCCCACGAGGTTGCCGAACGCCGCACGGGCGTACGCGTAGGGCCCGCCGTCGGCCGGCATCCGCCGGGCCAGTGAGGCGAACATGAGCGCGAGGGCGACCGCGCCGAGAGTCGTGGGCCCCATCGCCACCAGGGCGATCGGCCCGAAGCCGGCGAGCGAGCCGGGCAGGTTGAAGATGCCGACGCCGATGATGGTGCCGACCACCATCGAGGTCGCCTGCGGCAGCCCGAGGCGGGCGGGGGCGGCGAGCTGGGCGTCATCGGCCATCGGGCTCTCCCTGGCTGTCGGGACGGGCAGTCGGTGCTGGTGGCCTGTGCCGCTGGCCGGGCCGGCGGGACCGGTCAGCGCCGCCCGACGAGCCCCCCGCCCACCCAGCTGCGGATGGCGGCGGCATCCTGCGTGCTCAGCTCCATCCGGGCACCCCGGCACAGTCCGATGACGTAATCGGCCCAGGTCTGCGCCACCTGAGCGATGTCGGGCTTGGTCGCCAGGTCGAGCCCGGAGTACAGCACCCCGGCGATGACGGCGTTCACCGACGCCCGGCCGATCGGCTCGCCGGCACTCTGGCAGGTGTTGCGGACCCGGCGGGCGGTCTCGGCCCGTTCGAACGGGTGCGCCGCGACGTCCTCGGCGAGGGCGGTGAGCAGCACCCGGTAGCGCTCGGTGGGCAGGTTCGGGATGTCGGTGACCTCGACCACCTGGCGCTGCAGCGGCGGCAGGTCGACGGGGGCGGCGCCCGGCAGGTCCGCCTCGCTGGACCGTTCGGGGTCCCAGACGAAGCCCTCGGACGTGGTCAGCTCGGGCAGCTCGCGTGCGAGCCAGGCGACGAAGCCGCCCGGTGCGCCCCAGCCGGCGGCCAGCGACGGGTCGGCGCGCTGCGCGGCCTGGGCGAGCGGGCCGCCGTTGAGCGGGCGGTCCGCACCGCGCACCAGGCGCAGCACGGCCCGGGCCGCGGCCGAGGGCGCCTGGCCGTCACCGTCGAGGCCCACCTGTCCGGCGCCGGACCGGCGACGCCTGGACCCGGTGGAGGGAGTCGGTTCCGCTGCCGGGGTCGTCGAGGTGTCGGTCGCAGGGGCGACAGGTGCGGGTGCCACCGGCAGGGTCACCAGCTCGACGAGCTCATCGGCGGTCACCACCTGGTCGGCCACCGCTCGGTAGGCGCTCGCGGCCGGGCTGGCCGTGACGATCGTGACGCGTCGGTCCGCGGCCCGGGCGCGCAGGGCGAGCGGGGTGAAGTCGGCGTCGGCCGAGACGATGACGAACTCGTCGTACCGGGTCGTGGCAGCCAGCGCGTCGACGGCGTCGAGCACGAGGTTGATGTCGGCGCTCGACTTGCCCTGCTGGGTGAGCGACGGGCAGTCGATGACGCTGAACCCGGCACGCGTGAAGTTGGGTCGGTACTGGGAGAACGCCGACGGGTTGAGGTAGCAGGCGCGGACCAGGAAGCGACGCACCAGCTCACCGTCGTCGTCCTGGGCCAGCTCGAGGCCGGACAGCCAGTGCGCCGGTGAGCTCGCGAACGCCTCTGCAGCCGCCGGGTCGAGTCGTCGCAGGCCGATGTACACGTTGTCGAAGTCGACGAACAGGGCGCAGCGCAGGCGTCGGACGGTCGAGCTGGGGTCAGAGGTCACAGCAACATCCTCCACTGCTGAGCACCCGCCTGCGACGGCGCCGGGCCGGTGCGGGTCGGAGCGGGACCGTCCGGGCTTCACCGGGCCTGCGCATGACCGGCACCACTCGGGCGGGACTTTCGTCCCCTTGGGTGCGTACCCTGGACCATCTGCACGCGAGCCTCGGCTCATCCCGGCTGGGAAGTCGACCCCGATGCGGAGGAGTGCGCGCATGACGTCCCCGATGACCCCCACCCCGGCCCTGGCGCCGCGCCCGGCCGCGATGGCCCGCTCGTACACCGCACTGTCGGCGGCCGTGCGGGACGCCGGGCTGCTGCACCGGACGGTCGGCTTCTACCTCGGTCTGCTGGCCGGCCTGGCCGCCGCGCTCGCGGTGCTGGTCACGGCCTTCGTCCTGCTGGGCCACTCATGGTGGCAGCTGGCGGTGGCCGCGCTGCTCGGGGTGCTCCTCACCCAGTTCGCGTTCGTGGCGCACGAGGCCTCGCACCGTCAGGTGTTCACCTCGGGCCGTGCCAACGACCGGCTCGGCCGCATCCTGGCCAACGGTGTGGTGGGCATCAGCCACACCTGGTGGATGTCCAAGCACAGCCGCCACCACGCCAACCCGAACCAGATCGGCCGCGACCCCGACATCGACAAGGACACCATCTCCTTCGTCGAGGAGGACGCCGTCCAGGCCCGCGGTCCGCTCAAGGCGCTCACCAGGGTGCAGGGCTACGCGTTCTTCCCGCTGCTCACGCTCGAAGGTCTGAACCTGCACCAGCGTTCGATCCGCTCGCTGTGGGTGGCCCCGCGCGGGCGCACCCGCACGCTGGAGCTGTCCATGCTGGCGGCCCGGCTCATCGCCTACGTCGTCGTGGTGGTGTGGGTGCTGCCGATCGGGCTGGCCGCGGCCTTCCTGGGTGTGCAGCTCGCGGTGTTCGGCATCTACATGGGTGCCTCGTTCGCGCCGAACCACAAGGGCATGCCGATCGTGGACGGGCACGCCAAGCTCGACTTCCTGTCCAAGCAGGTGCTCACCAGCCGCAACATCCGCGGCGGGATCGCGATGCGGTTCGCGATGGGTGGGCTCAACCACCAGATCGAGCACCACCTGTTCCCCTCCATGCCGCGCCCGCACCTGGCCCGCGCCCGGGCCATCGTGCGTGAGCACTGCGCGACCTACGGCGTGCCGTACACCGAGACCGGACTGGTCGAGTCGTACCGGATCGTCGTGCGCTACCTCAACCGCGTGGGCCTGGCCGCCCGCGACCCCTTCGTCTGCCCGATGGTGCGGATCCACCGCCCGGTCTGAGCCCCACCCCTCCTCCCCCAACCCCGCGATTCCGAGGCTCGACAGGGCCGGGACCTGGTCAGCCTCGGAAACGCGGAGAGGGGGCATGGAGGGGGACTGGGAGTCGGACGACCGTCTTTCATCCTCAGATCCAGGTCCGCGCGACCGATCTGACCTGCGAGAGCGCCCTCGTCCGGTCGGCCGGGGCCACGCCCGGACGCAGAGGATGAGATGAGACACCGTCGTCAGTCGGCCCGCCACGCCAGCCACGTCAGCCATCGCGCATCGCGGGTCGCCGCAGCGCTCGTCGGGGCCTTGGCCGTCGCCCCGCTCCTGACCACCACCGCCGCACCGGCCTCCGCGTCGCCGGAGGTCACCGTGACCGGGACCTCCCAGTCAGGGGCCGCCGCCGGGACCGCCACCCCGCTCACGGGGCTGTCCGTCTCAGGCGGGTCGTACGTGTCGGCGACGCTGTCGACCTCGGTGGGCACGCTCACCTTCCACGACACCTCGAGCGCGACCCTGGCGTACGGGAACAGCTGGTCGGGCGAGGCCGCGGTCACTGTCACCGGGACGCCGGCCGCCGTCGACGCCGCGCTTTCCTCGGTCGACCTGGCGCTCCCGAGCGGGACCAGCGGCCAGCACGCGGACGTCACCCTGACCGCGTACGAGACCACCGCGGGCGGGAACCCGACCGTGTACTCGCCGTCCAACGGTCACTACTACCAGTACTTCCCGAACACGCCGAACGCGACCAGCTACCTCAGCTGGTCGCAGGCGCGCGCCGCCGCCCAGACGCAGTCCTTCGGCGGTCAGAGCGGCTACCTCGCGACGATCCCCAACGACGACGTCAACCAGCTCATCACGAGCAGGATCCCGAACGCCCTCAACGTGTGGATCGGCGCCCGCGCGATCGGCGACCAGAATGACGACAGCCCCCACGACGGCATCTACCGCACGTGGGTGTGGGTCGACGGGCCGCTGGCCGACACGTCGTTCACCCTCTGCGACGCCTGGGACGGGCTTGCCGCCTGCGGGTTCCTCCCGGGGGCGGACCTCGACTACGCCCACTGGAATGGCCCCGTGGACCCCCCCTGCACCCGCAGCGACGGGGTCACGACCTACGCCTGCTCGGAGCAGCCGGACAACTACGACGGGGTTGAGAACTTCGCGGTGACCAACTGGGACAGCTACGACGGCTACTGGAACGACCTCCCGGACACCGCCACCGTCCACGCCAGCGGGTACGTCGTCGAGTACGGCGACCTCGTCACCGGCGGGACGTTCACGCTCCCCAGCGTGACATCGACCCTGTCGATCGTCGACGTGCCGACCGCTCCGGGCTCCGTGACCGCGACCGCGGGCGATGCGCGGGCGACCGTCTCGTTCACGGCTCCGAGCAGCGACGGCGGCTCGTCCGTCATCGACTACCTCGTGACTTCCTCGGGCGGCCAGACCGCCACCTGCTCGGCCAGCCCGTGCACGGTGACGGGGCTGACGAACGGCACCGGCTACACGTTCACCGTGAAGGCACGCAACGTCATCGGGTCCTCACCGGCCTCGGGCGCCTCCGCCTCGGTCACGCCGCAGTCCACCCCGGGGGCCCCGACGTCGCTCGCGGCACCGACGGTGGTGAGTGGCACCTCATCGGCGACCGTGTCCTGGGTCGCCTCGGCGGCACCGGGTGTCACCGGGTACACGGTCATCGCCGAACCGGGTGACGCCACCTGCAGCACGTCGTCGGCCACCGCCACGTCATGCGTGCTCGGTGCCGCGGCCGGGGAGTCCACCACCTACCGGGTGATCGTGCACAGCATCTGGGGTGACTCCGCACCGTCGGCCGCCTCGCAGCCAGTGACCGCGGTGCCGCCGACCATCCCTGCCGCGCCGCCTGCCGGCGCACCCGCCACCCTCAGCACCACCCAGGGCGTGCTCAGCACGGTGGTGCCGTCCCAGCAGGTCACCGTCGTCGGCACGGGTTTCGCGCCCTACTCCACCGCACGTGTGGTGATCTACTCCTCGCCGGTGCTGCTGGCCGAGGTGCTGGTCGGCGCGGACGGGACCTTCTCCGTCCCGGTCACCGTGCCGGCCGATCTGGAGGCCGGTGCGCACACCTTGATGGCGTTCGGTGTGGACTCGCAGGGCCAGACCTACTCGCTGAGCATGCCCGTGACCAACGGGGCGGACGTCACATCGGTCAGCACGACGGGCGCGGCCAGCCTCGCCGCGACCGGGACCGATGCGATCGGGCTGGCACTCCTGGCCCTGGCGTTCATCGTCATCGGCCTGGGTGCGCTGGGGGTGCGTGCGCGCCGGGCTCGCTGACCTTGTCGACCGGTCCGCTACGGGCCCGGCTCCCGCAGGCCCCGCGCGAGCCCGCCCGCGAACCCCCGCCCGCGGCCCGCGAACCCCGGCCCGCGAACCCGCGGGCGCCCGAGTTTCCGAGGCTGAGCATGGCCCGGACCTGCTCACCCTCGGAAACTCGGGGGTAGAGGGGGTAGAGGGGGCGGGGGGTGGACGCACGACGAGCCCCGGCGACCAGGTCGCCGGGGCTCGTGCGGGTGAGGCGTCCGACCAGTGGCCGGAGCCTGATCAGATCAGGGTGAGGTTCGCGGCCTGCGGGCCCTTGGGGCCCTGCGTGACGTCGAACTGGACCTTCTGGCCCTCGTCGAGCGAACGGTACCCATCCGCGGCGATGGCGGAGTAGTGGACGAAGACGTCCGATCCGTTGTCGTCCGGGGTGATGAAGCCGAAGCCCTTCTCGGCGTTGAACCACTTCACGATGCCTGCGGCCATGATGGCCTCCTTCTGGGTTGATACGACCCCGACAACCCGGGACCGGTGATCACGGTGGGTCGTCGGCCGCGCCCCCAGAAGGGCTGCTCGCGGGTGGTGCCCGCGGCGGTCATGACGTTCGATGCACAGCGACTACGTCTTCAACTCTATCCCATGTTCGGCCGCACTCCGTGGCCGGACCCTGGGCGGTCGCCGGACAACCGGACGAAACCCCAGGTCAGGACGATCTGACGAGGATCTCAAGAACCTCGTCGCGGGTGAGCTGGACGGGGTTTCCGGCCATGCTGCTGGCCCGCAGGGCACCGTCCGCGGCGGAACCGTGGCCGGCCGGCGTCAGCCCGAGGGCGGCCAGCGGCCGCACCCGCAACGCCCGCACGGTCTCGCGGACCCAGCGCACCCCGTCGTCGGGCTGTGCGCTCGGGTTGCCCGTCACGATGCGGGCCACCTCGCGGTAGCGGCCGAGGGCCGGCGAACCGGGTGCGCGTTCGGTCAGCGCCCGGACGTTGACCTCGCAGGTCGCGGCGAGCACCGCGGCGCACAGCTCGCCGTGCGGTGCGCCGAGCATCCCGCCGAGCGGTGCGGCCAGCCCGTGCACGGCACCCAGCTTCGCGTTGGCCAGCGCCATCCCGGACAGCAGCGCGGCCAGGCTCAGATCGGTGCGGGCGTCCACATCGCTGCCGTCCGTGAACGCCCGGCGCAGGCTCCGCGCCGCCCGGGTCAGACCGTCGCGGGCGCACAGGTCCGAGATCGGGTTCGCGGCAGGTGAGCAGAAGGCCTCCAGGCACTGGGTGAGTGCGTCCAGCCCGGTCGCGGCCGTCACGGCGGGCGGGCAGGTCAGCGTGAGGAGCGGGTCGACGACGGCGAGGGCCGGCAGCATCGCGCGGCTGCGCAGACTCGCCTTGACCTGGTGCTCGGGCACCAGGACGGGGGAGTTGGCGGTCACCTCGGCGCCGGTCCCCGCTGTCGTCGGCACCGCGACCACCGGCACGGATGCCGACGGCAGCGGCAGCCCGCGGCCGACGACCTCCAGGTGGTCGAGCACCGAACCCGTGCCGCCCACCAGCACCCCGACGGCCTTGGCGAGATCGATCACCGAACCGCCACCCCAGCCGATCACGACGTGGGGGCGAACCTGCCGGGCGTGGTCGACGGCCTCCTGCACACCATCGACCGTGGGTTCGCCCGACGAGCGGTGCAGCACGGCCGTCGACGGCAGACCCGCGAGCCCGGGCCAGGCCGCCGGGTCGGTGCGGGCGCCGAGCACGACGAGCACCCGCGGGCCCCATCGGGTGACCAGCTCCGGGACCTGCTCGCTGGCACCGGGGCCGAAGACGATCCGGCCGGCCGTGGCGAAGCTGAATGCGGTCATCGGTCCTCCGGCAGCCGGACAGCGGGGTCGCCATTGTCGCGCGTCGCGGACCACGGACATCGGGACGGGTCGGGCGGTGGCGGGGATGAGCCGATGGTGGCGCGGACCGGGCTCAGCACGAGGTGCGTCGAGCCGTCGTAGCCCGGATGGGTGTCGCGTGGCCGACGTCTCGACGTCCAGAGAGTGAAGAAGCTCCAGCCCCGCTGACGCGCAGGTGCGTGGGCGGGACCATGACGGTCGTGTCCCTCCCGCCCGACGATCTGCCGCGTTCCCCGACCGGCCGGGTGCCCCAGTGGGTGGTGGACCAGGCGAACGGCCGCCTCGAGCCGCAGCAGCCCTGGCGCCCGGGTGCGACCGTGCCGGTGGGGCCACCGACGCCGCGCCGCCGGCCGGGCCGGCGGCGTCGGGTCGCCCTCGTGCTGGTCGTCGTCGTGGGGCTCGGGACGGTGGCCGCGGTCTACGGCGGCGACCGGTTCGAGCAGCTCGGTGCCGAGATCGCCGCAGCGGCGCAGGGCGGGAAGCCGCTCGCACCGCCCTCTGCCGAGGTGGTGGCTCTGGCCGATGACGCCCACCTGAGCGAGGAGGGGCGATCCGTGTTCTACGCGACCTCGCCTCAGGTGCTGGATGCCTCCGCCTTCGTGGGTCGGTGCAGCCAGGCCACGTGGCGGATCAGGTCCGATTCGGTGGTGGGCTGCTACGTCGAGTCCGAGGGCTCGATCGTGCTGTACCGGCCCGCCGATCCCCGGTTGCACCCGTTCGTCGTCGAGACGGCGGCGCACGAGATGCTGCATGCCGCCTACGCCGGGCTGACAGTGGCCGACAAGGTGCGGATCGGTCCCCTGCTCGAGGCCGAGCTGGCGCTGCTGCCGCCCGATGCGCCCGTGCGGTCACAGATCGACGCCTCGGTCGGCTCGCACCCCGAGAACCGGGAGACCGAGCTGTTCGCCTACCTCGGCACGCAGGACCCGGGGGCCGGTGGCGCCCTGGCCCCCGAGCTGGAGGCGGTCTACGCGCGCTTCGTCGCCGACCGGCAGGCGTTGGTGGCCGTGCACACCGGCTGGACCTCGATGCTCACCGCGCTCGTGACTGACGTCCAGACCTCGACGAGCGCTCTTCAGGTCCGGATGGACGCCGCAGCGCTGGTGCGGGCCCAGCTCGACGCCGATGCGCAGCTGGTGGAGGCCGAGCAGGCCGACTACGCCGCCTGGACCGCCCAGTACGAGGCCCTGTCATCCGACCAGCAGGTCGGCTACCAGATGTCGCTGATCTGGTCGGATGGGACGGTGCTGCCGATGGCGCCGGCCGACGAGATCCTCTCGGCGGTGGCGGACCTGCTGGCCAGGGACCGGCAGTCCATCGCCGACCGGGGTGCGGCCGCTGATGCCGAGGATGCGGCGATCGAGGCCGAACGCGCGCGGATCGTCGCGGTGGACGCCGATCTCGTGGAGCTGAACGCCGAGATCGCGCCGACGGCGTAGGCGCCGGAGAGACGCGGACCACCGCCGTGCCGGCTCACCCGTGCGCCCGGTCCACCACGGCGGGGCGGGCGGGCGAGGACCCGCGGGCAGCCCTGACACTCGGGACGGCAGGACCGAGGTCCCTTGCCGATCGGTCTGGGCGATGCGTCCCGTCGAGGGCGGTGCGGCGTTCGAGTTACCTGCACCAGTTCACCCGGGAGGTTTCTCGCCGTGGCGGACGGACGCGTTGTTCCATCGGTAGTCGGGCCCTTCAGCGTGGAGGAAGCCGTCGAACAGGGGACTGAGATGCCGGTCGATCCTGCCGCCGTTCTCGCGGCGCTCAACGACGGCGTCTACCTGGTCGACCGCGATCGTCGGATCACCTACTGGAACCTCGCGGCGAGCGAGATCTCCGGGTTCCCGGCCTGTGAGGTGGTGGGTTCGCGGTGCGCCGACGGCATCCTCAACCACGTCGACGCGTCGGGTCGACAGCTGTGCGGCGAGCACTGTCCGTTGCAGCTGACGATGCAGGACGGCAGGAGCCGCACCGTGCAGGTGTTCCTGCACCACAAGAGCGGTCGGTTGCGGCCCGTCCAGGTGACCTCCGTCGCGCTCGTGGACGATGACGGTCGCATCGTCGGGGCGGCGGAGACGTTTCGTGACGACTCCGCCCACCGCGCCGACCGTGAACGTGCGGCGCACCTCGAACGGCTCTCGTTGCAGGACCCGCTCACCGGGCTGGCCAACCGCCGCTACCTCGAGACCTGCCTGGCCACCCGGTTCGGCCGGCTCGCCGCGGACGGGAGTCGTTTCGGCGTCCTCATGCTCGACCTGGACCACTTCAAGCGGGTGAACGACTCCCACGGTCACGAGACGGGGGACGAGGCGCTGCGCACGCTCGCCCGGACGCTGGAGCTCGGGGTACGTCCCGGCGACTCCGTGGTCCGCTTCGGGGGTGAGGAGTTCGTGGTCGTGACCCCGGTCGACGACGCCGATCGGCTCGTCGCGGTCGCCGAACGGCTGCGGGAGCTGGTGCGTGGGACCAGCGTGCGGGCGGGCGAGGTGAAGCTCACGGTCACCGTCTCGATCGGGGTGACCATGGCACGGCCGGGCGACGATGCCACCACATTGCTCGAACGGGCCGACAGCGGTCTGCTGAGCGCCAAACGTGCTGGCCGTGACCGGGTGGTCCTCGTCTGAGGTCCGCGCACCCACCCGGTGGGGCAGGCTCAGCAGCCGGGGTCGTCGGGGTACTGGGTGCAGTCGCCGCGGGTGAGGTGGGCGGCGGCCTCGCGGATCTCGAAGGTGCTGCTGCTGGTCGTGGTGGTGGCGGTGCCCGGGACGGGGAGAACGGTCGGGTCGTCGTCGAGGGTGTAGGTGGCGGTCCAGGAGGTGGTCACCGTGACCTGTCCGGTGCCGAGCTTCTCGTAGGGGTAGGACACGTCGTGGTCGGGGTAGGGGTGTCCGGGGCTGGTCGTGGTGAACGCCGTCTCCCCGTAGTCCCAGGTGAAGGTGGCGGGCGTGAGGGTGAAGGTGACGGTGGTGCCGAGCACCTGCGTGGTCAGCACCTGCGGGCCCGGATCGGTGTAGGCGATGGTCTCCTTGTTCACCAGCACCCACCCGCGGTCGGGCTGGACGTGCAGCACGGACGGCGTGATCGGCAGCTGACGGAACTCGGTGAGGATCTCCTCGGGTGTCGGTCCCGCCTCACCGGCACAGGTCACGTACTCCACGAGCGTCCAGTCGCCCCAGTCGGCCCAGGGCGAGGTGCGGGTCGACTGCCACCAGGGTTTGCGGGCCGGACGGTCGCCGCACAGGTCGGAGTGGTCGAAGGTCACACCGGGGGCGCACGGCCAGAAGGCCCCCTGGCCGGCCGAGTAGACACCGCAGACCTCGGCACGCATGTGCCGGACCAGCGCCGGGGCCATCTGCCCGCTCCCATGGGCGGCGGGGGAGAAGGTGTCCGTCAGCGCCGCCCGGGCGGCTGCGGTGAGGCTGTTCCCGTTCGCGGCGGTCGTCGGTGCTTCTCTGCTGACCTGGACAGGGTCCGGGCTGCCCGCAGCCACATGGCCGGAGCCTGCGACGAAGAGCGCGGCCATGGCCGCGTTCAGCACGCGGCTCATGATGTCGCCCCGGTGGTGGGAACCGTCGCGCCGTCCTCGAACCACTGCCCCTCCCGCAGGTGCCAGTCCGGGCCGACGCGGAACAGGACGAGCAGCACCTGCCCGTGCGAGGACTCGGTGGTGCCGACCTGAGTCCCGTCGAAGGTGAGGACCAGGGATGACGGTTGGTCGAAGTCGACGAGGACGGAGTAGGCGAGCGGGTTGAGCTCCTCGACCCGGGTCACCGTCACGGTCGTGACTCCCTGACGCAGCACGGTCCCGGTCTGCACGCCCTTGCCCACGTCGTCGACGACCGACTGGCAGAACTCGCAGTCCGGTTCGCTCAGCGCCTGCCAGTCGGTGAGGTCGTTGGTCTCGACCACGTAGCTGTACAGGTCGCGGACGAACCACACGGCTGCGGCCTGGGCGCCGATCTCGCCGGTTCCCCGCCATTCGTCCGGTCTGGCCGGTGAGGCCATCGGTGCCGGCAGCGTGGGGGTGGCTGTGACCGGAACCGTCGGGGTCGCCGTCGAGGTCCCCGTGCACCCCGCGGCTGCGGCGGTGCTCACCGCGGCGATCAGCACCGCCCCGATCAACCGCGTCGTCGTCCGTCGTCGTGACGCCACCATGCGTGCCCCCGCTCGCCCGTGCACCCGTCCGGGTGATCTGGGGACCGACCCTGGCACAGCGGGTGCAGCGACGCGCCGAGTTCTCCACAGGTTCTCACCGACCGCGCGAGGGACCGGCCGACCCCGGTGGACCCGAACCGGGGGCTGCTGCTACGCGGCCGGGCCCACCCGGCCGAGCCACCGGTAGACCGCACCGCCGATGAGCTGGACCACGGTGAAGCACGCGACCAGCACGAGGATCGCGACGAATCCCGCCACCTCGACCTCGTCCCGGAACACCAGCGCGATCACCCACAGGAACACGAACTTCGAGCTGAACATCAGGGCCCACAGACCGAGGAACCGGCCGGTCGGTCCGCCCCGGCGCTCGCGCTGCCCGAACCAGCGCACCCAGGCCCGCTTGGTGGCGAACACCGCCCAGGTGAGCAGCTGCATGACGACGGCCAGTGCGAACGTCACCGAGTAGGACTCCGTGTGGACCAGATCGGTGTAGTCGTTGAAGAAACCGAGCACGATCGAGTAGAGGGCGACCCCGACCATCAGCTCGCCGGCCAGGGCCTGGGCGCGAGTGGTCGTTGACGGCTTCGTCATGCGGTCAGCGTAGGTGCGGGCGGTGTGGCAGATACCGATCCATCGGACATGCCGCGCCGCGGGGCACCGTTGTCTCAAGAACTGGGACATTCGACAACGGGCGTGGTCCGGGGTACCCCTGCCCGGCGGACGCCGGCCGACCGGCCTCCGCGGGCGTCAGTCGATCGTCGGCGGCGTCGGGCCCGAGGGCAGCTGGGGTGCGCGCGGCAGCGACCAGGCGAACCGGATCGCCGCCAGTCGCAGCGCGAACACCACAGCCACCGACGACCAGCGGGCGATGGTCGTCGGGGCGTCGACCGCGAGCAGCACCACGAGCAGCGTCGCGCCGCCCACGGCCGTGAGCGCGTAGACCTGGCCGACGAGCACGAGCGGGCGTTGGCGGGCCAGCACGTCACGGACGATCCCGCCCCCGGTCCCGGTGACCGCGCCGATGAGCACCGCGACCGGGGCGCTGGTCCCGCTGGACAACGCCAGCAGCGTGCTGGCCACCGTGAAGACCGCCAACCCGGCGGCATCGGCGATCAGGACGACGAGGGTCTCGTCCGGTGCGCTGCGCGGTTTCAGATGGGCCTGGGCGATGACGACGACGGCGGTCCCGATCGCCACCCACACCGGCCACGGATCGGCGACCCAACCGACCGGGAAGCGGCCCAGCAGAAGGTCGCGCACCGTGCCGCCGCCGACCGCGGTGACCGCCGCGAGGACGGCGACCCCCACCCAGTCCATCCGGGCCCGGATGGCGACCGCCGCCCCGGACACCGCGAACGCCACCACCCCCACCACCTCGAGCAGCGGCGACGGGTCGGTGACGGTCATCGACGGCTCCCGGTTCTGGGGCTGGGCGCGGCCGGGTGACCGGCCGACGGGGGTGGGGCCGGTGCGGTGGCTCCCGGCCCACCGAGTGTGGACGTGCCGGGCCTCGGCGCGCGGGGCCGGTCCGCACCTCGGACGGTGGTGGACCGGTGCTATCGGACGGGTGGGCGGACCGAGGGAGCCGGCGGGCCGCGGTACGCTCCGGCTCCGCCGCGCCGACCGGTAGGTTGCCCGTCGTGAACCACGCAGCGGGACGCGGTCGATGACGGGGGTGTCGGGCACCCTGGCGGCCTCCGGCGTCGGGATCCTGGCGATCGGCACGGTGCTGGGCACCGTGAGCCGGTTGATCCTGCGGGATCGCAGCCACATGACCAGATCGGGGTCGGTGCTCGCCGGGATCGTCGGTGCGGTCCTCGGTGGTGCAGCCACCCAGGCCGCGACGGGCAACCCGGACGAGCCGAGGCTGCTGCTCGTGCTCGGGTTCTCCGTCGTCGGCACGGTCGCGGTGCTGGCGGTGGCCGAACGTTTCGTGCGACGCCCCCTGCCCACGGTGCGCGAGCTCATCGACGCCGGGGAGTCCGCGGCCGTCGAGATGAAGTCGACCGCGCGGCACAACCTGCACACCGGTCAACGCGACGAGCGGATCGAGATCGTCATCGCCAAGACGGTGGCCGGTTTCCTCAACGGTCGCGGCGGGACGCTGCTCATCGGGGTCGACGACTCCGGTGTCGTGCTCGGGCTGGACGCCGATCTGCCGTACATGAAGGCCCCCGACCTGGACCGGTACGAGCTGTGGTTGCACGACCACCTCACCCGGGTGCTCGGTGCGCCCGCCGTGTCACGGCTGACCGTCACGTTCCCGCAGGTCGACGGTACGGCCGTCTGCCGGGTCGAGGCCGAGCGGTCGCCGCGGCCCGTGTTCGTCCGGCCGGCCAAGTCCGACCAGGTGCTGTTCTACGCGCGCATCGGCAACTCGACCCGTGAGCTGTCGGTGGCCGAGGCCATCGAGTACGCGGCCGACCACTTCGCCCGGCCCTCGGCGTGGCGGCGCGGCGGGCGCTGAGGCGACGGGGCCGTCGTCAGCTCGTGAGCACGCCGACCCACAGCGCGACGCGGGCCCGAGTCATCGCCACGTAGAGCTCGCGGCGCGTCAGGTCCCAGGTCTCGCGGGCCGTCGGCGTGGACGGTGGCACCGCGTCCGCGAGCAGATCGGGCGTCACATCGGGCAGCAGGACGTGCGCGAACTCCAGTCCCGTGGCCTGCCGCACGGTGCCGACCCTGACCGCGTCGCGGGAGCTGCCGTCGTACCGGTCGAGCAGGACGACGGGGATGTCGACCGAGTGCAGGATGGCCGCCGCGCGTTCGGCGGCGCGGCGACTGGTGCAGAGCACGCCGATGTCGCCCGGCGCGGCCCCCACCGTCGCGAGCACCGTGCGGACCTGCTCGATCATCGCCCGGTCGCGGGAGGCGACCGACCGGCAGCGCTGCACGACGGGCCGCGCACCGCTGCGCACGACCTGACGGGGTGCCTCGCCCAGCACGGTCCGGCCCTCGATGTCCGCGACCGGGTCACCTGAGACGAGCCGTTCGGCGAAGGTGAAGATCTGGGTGGTGTTGCGGTGGTTGACATCGAGCACCACACCGCGACCGGCGACCGAGACGCCGGCCTCGGCGAGCGTGTAGGCACTCGGGTAGATGGCCTGCTGCCCGTCGCCGACGAGGGTCAGCCCGTCGGGCGCATCGCCCACGAGCAGGTGCAGCATGCGCACGATCGCGACGGACAGGTCCTGCGCATCGTCGGCCACGACGGCCGAGTACGTGCCGGTGAGCGGCGCGCGACGCAGCTCCGCCTCGGCGAGCAGCACGACATCCGCCCGGTCGTGGACCCCGCGTGCGCGCAGCTGCTGCTCGTAGGCGAGGGACAGGGCCCACACGTCGCGGCGTTGGGCGTGGTCGAGCCGGCGACGGCGCCCGGTGCGCGGCAGGTCGGCGTACGCCTGGAACGATGTGAGGCCACGGCCCTTGATCACGTGGGTGATCTCGTCGCGCCAGTACCGGCGGTCCGGGCGGGCGAACCAGCCGTCGGCGGGCAGCTGCCGCCACACCTCGTCGAACGCGGCCCGGGCGGCGGGGGCGTCGAGGTGGACGGGCACACCACGCGTCCGCAGGAGCTGCTGGGCCCAGGTGTGCACCTGCACGATCTCGACCCGGTCGGCGACGTCCGGCGCCATGGTGCCCAGCTGGGCGCGCAGCACCTCGGGTGCGGTGCGCGCGACGGTCGTGACGAGGACGGCCCCGGGCCGGCTCCGCGCGAGGTAGGCGGCCCGGTGCAGCCCGACGACGGTCTTCCCGGTCCCGGCGGCGCCACGGATCCGGCTCGGCCCGTTGAACGAACGATGGACGAGCCGGGCCTGGGCGGGGTGCAGGAACGCCATCCACTCCTCGACCGGTGCCGGTGATGGCCACCGCATGGTGGCATCGGGCGTCGGGCGGGTGTGGGGGCTCTGGTGCTGGGGTGGGCCGTCGACAGGCCACTCGGCGGGGCCGTCGAGGGAGGGCAGCACCTCGCGTCCGCCGTCGGTGGGCGGGAGGCCGGTGGGCGGGAACAGGACGCGCGCCCGGTCCAGCACCTGGTGCACCTGGGTGGGGGTGAGCCGTCGCCCGTACGAGGCGATGTGCCGTGAGACGTCCCGTTCGCCGACGAGACGGACCGGGCCGAGGCGACGGTCCAGGTCGCGGTGTCCTGGCAGTGCGACCACCGGCCGCACCTCACCGGGTGCCAGCCCGACCTCGGCGAACCCGCCCTCGCTGCGGTAGGCCAGGTCTGCGAGCCTCATCAGCTCGTCGGTCACGTCCCGGTCGCCGTACAGCGCCCGGTCGTCCGTGAGCGACACGTCCGTCCACCCGGTGGTGCCGAGCAGGAAGACGCCGCCGGGGCCGACGACGACGGTCAGCCCGGATGCCGGGTGCCGGACGCCGGGCCACCGCTGGGCGGGCAGCAGGTGGTGCCCGGCCGCGGTCAACGCGGCCAGCTGGTGCCCGACCTCGGTCATGCCACCCCCCGGACGCCCACGCCAGCCCGGGGTCTGCGTCCAGCGGCCCCGTCGCGGCTCGTCCCCGCGACCATCCCCCCGCCGTGGTCGTCGCGGGGCGGACCAAGGTCCGGCCCGACCGGACGCGAGCTCGGCCGATCGCCTGACGCGGGCGCACGGGCCTGCCGGCGGTGCGGTCGGGCCGGGTCCCCGGGCTGGTCAGCGCGGTCTGGTGGCCCGGATGATCGCGCCGTGCATGGCATCGGCGACCGGGTGGGTGAACTCGACCGACGCATCGACGAAACCGGCTGCGGCGAGGGCAGTCAGGTACTCCGAACGGGTCAGCGCGCCGGCGATGCAGCCTGCGAAGTCCCCGCGTTCGAGGCGTTCGGCGGGCGAGAGGTGGTCCTCGGCGACGACGTCGGAGACTCCGAACCGCCCTCCGGGCACGAGCACCCGGTACGCCTCGTGCAGCACGGCCTGCTTGTCGGCCGAGAGGTTGATGACGCAGTTCGAGATCACGACGTCCACGGTGCCGTCGTCCAGCGGCAGGTCCTCGATGGTGCCCTCGTGGAACTCGACGTTGGTGGCGCCGGCCTCGGCGGCGTTGCGCCGGGCCAGGGCGAGCATCTCCGGGGTCATGTCGACACCGTGCACGAATCCGTCGGGTCCGACGCGCCGGGCGGAGAGCAGCACGTCGATGCCGCCGCCGGAGCCGAGGTCGAGGACCCGTTCACCGGGCTGCAGATCGGCGACGAGCAACGGGTTGCCGCAGCCCAGCGAGGCCTGCACGGCGGTGAGGGGCAGGCCGTCGGTCTGCCCGGCGTAGAGCGCCGCCCCGAAGACGGCGGTGTCGGCCGTCGGGCCGCTGCCGCAGCAGCTGGCGGTCACCTCGAGCGCGGCGTGGGCGTACCGCGTGCGGACCTGTGCGCGGATGGCTTCGTGATCGGTCGTCGGCTGGGACACCGGGGCTCCTGGGTCGTAGGTGGATCGATGGCGGTCGATGTTCTTCGGAGGTGACCCTGCCTCGAACATCGACCACTGTCAATAGTGATGGATGTCGATGTACCGTGAGCGGGTGACGACCGACCTGCCCGTGACCGTCTGCTGCGAACCGCTCACCCAGGCGCCGTTGTCCGTCGAGCAGGCCGTCACCCTGGCCGCCCGGCTCAAGGCGCTCGCCGACCCCGCGCGGCTCCGGCTGATCTCGCTGCTCGCGGCCAGCCCCACGGGTGACGTCTGCGTGTGCGATCTCACCGAACCGCTCGACCTCACCCAGCCGACCGTCTCCCACCACCTCAAGGTGCTGCACGACGCCGGTCTGGTGACGCGTGAGAAGCGATCGACCTGGGCCTACTACTCTGTCGTCCCCGAGGCGCTCGGTGCCGTCGCGCGGGCCATCGCACCGCCACTGTGACGTCTCCGCTCCCGGGCTTCGTGGCGCGGGGGCGGATTGGGGCCGAACGGTCGAAAAGGGGTCCGTGCCACTGGTGGAGCGGGCCGGTCCGTGCCACCTTTGTAGTGCCCGACCTGCGGGCACGCGCCGGTGGCTCGTACAGGGAGCCCTTTCGGGGAGGGCGGAGGCGTGGCGGCTGCACTGCCCGATCTGAGCGGCCCGGGTTTCGCGCTCGTCGCCGAGCTCGCGCTACCGGAGCCGCTCGACGTCGGCAGCGTGCACGCGCCCGCCGTGCTCGCCGGTCCGCTCGACGTGCTCGCCCGCCGGACGCCCCTGCTGCTCACCGTCAGCTCCTCGCTCACGGTCGAGTTCGTCACCGGACGGCTGAGCCGGCCCCAGGCCGTCGGACGGCCGGTGGACCAGGCGTTCGCGGATCTGCCGGCGCTGGTCGACGAGCTGGGCGGGGCGATGGCCGACGGCGTCGTGCGGAGCTTCGACCTGGAGATCGACGGGCGGGTGCTGGACGTCCTGGTCCAGCCCGTGCTCGCCGGCGGCGAGATCCGCGGGGCGATCGCCACGACCACCGATGCCACCGCTGCACGCGCTTCGCTGCGACGCACCGCGCTGCTCGCCCGGATGACGTCCGAGCACGCTGCGGTCAAGGACGACCCCGACGCCGTGATGCAGCTCGTGGTGAGCGCCGTGGCCCAGTACGCGCGGTCGCCGGTCGTGATGCGCTCGGTGCAGGACGGTGAGCTGGTGCTGCGGGCCGCCGACGACTACGACGAGGGGACGGCCTCGGTCGTGCGGCAGGTGGCGTGCGCGGTGCCGTGGGCGCCGACGGGTCGGCTGCGCGACCAGCTGCTGCGGGTGGCGGCCCCGCTGACGGTTCCCTGGTCGGTGTGGGTCGACGAGCTCGGCGTGCCCGCACCGGTCCGCGCCCTCATGGCCCAGCGCGAGGCGAGGTCGGTGGTGTGCTGGCCGATGCGCACCCGCGGTCAGCTCGTCGGCCTGCTCACGGTGGTCGCGGTCCGCGGGAGCCGGATGCACGTCGACACCGATCCGAGCGAGCAGCGGTTCCTCGGGGATGTGGCAGCCCGGGCGGCCCTGCACCTGGAGGCCGCGCAGCTGCGAGCCTCGGAGGCGTCGTCGTCGGCCGCGCTGGCCGAGAGCGAGGCGAGGTTCCGCTCGGCGTTCACGGCGGCCCCGGTCGCGATGGTGCTCACCGGTGCAGACCCGGAGCATCCCGGTCGGGTGATCGCGGTCAACGACGCCTACGCGACGCTCGTCGGGCGTCCCGGCGCGGAGCTCGTCGGGGCCGAGGTGCCCGACCTGGTGCATCCGCTGGACGCCGAGGAGGTCGCCGACCTGCTCAGGAAGATCGCGACCGGCCGGTTGACCCAGGGTGTCCGGGAGCATCGGGTGCGCAACCCGGACGGTTCCGAACGGTGGGTCCGGATGTCCGTCGGGCTCGCGGCGGGCGACGGGTCCGGCGGTCCGCGTCAGCTCGTCGGGCATGTGGAGGACATCACCGAGCGCAAGCTGGCGCAGGAGGAGCTCGCCAGGCGCGCGCTCTACGACGGGCTGACGGGGCTGGCCAACCGGCACCTGGCCATCGACCACCTGCGCCGGGCGGTCGCGGGACTGCGCCGCCGGCGGGGCCGGGTCGCGGTGCTGTTCGCCGACCTCGACCGGTTCAAGGCGATCAACGACACGTTCGGGCACGAGGTGGGCGACCAGGTGCTCGTCGAGATCGCGACCCGGTTGCAGGAGGTGGTCTCGGACAGTGGTGTCGCGGCCAGGATCGGGGGGGACGAGTTCCTTCTCATCTGTCAGGACGTGGTGGACGACGACGACCTGACGGCGCTGCTCGACCGCGTGCTCGCCGTCCTCGAGCCCCCGGTTGCCGTCGTCACGGCGACCACGACGACCTCGGTCAACGTCGGAGCTTCGGTGGGGGTGTCGTTGGCGAGCAGGGCAGGGACCCGGCCGGACACCATGCTGCACGAGGCCGACACCGCCATGTACGAGGCGAAGCGGCTCGGCCGGCACCGCTACCAGGTCTTCGAGGAGTCGCTGGGGCAGCCGGCGAGCCGGTGGTTGCGGGTGGAGCAGGACCTGCGCGCCGCCATGGCCGAGGACCGCCTCGTCCTGCACTATCAGCCGATCGTGGAGCTCCGGACCGGGCGGGTGCGTGGGCTGGAGGCTCTGCTGCGGATGGTCGACGTGCGCGGGGGGCTCATCCCGCCGGGGGACTTCATCGACGTGGCCGAGGAGTCGGCGCTCACCTATCCCCTCGGGCAGTGGGTGGTCGAGGAGGCGTGCCGTCAGCTCGCGCAGTGGCAGCAGCTGGCGCGCAAGGGTCCGCCGCTGACGATGGCCGTCAACGTGACCGGCCGTCAGGTGGCCGATGCCGCCCGGTCCGGTTCGGTGCTGGCAGCGGCCGCGGGGGTGCGGCCGCACAGTCTCTGCCTGGAGGTGACCGAGCGGATGCTGCTGGACGCGGCCGATTCGGTCGTCGAGGACCTGGAGGCGATGACCGGTGCGGGTGTGCGGCTGGCCATCGACGACTTCGGCACGGGGTACTCCTCGTTGACGTATCTGCAGAGATACCCGGTGCACGCGCTGAAGATCGACCGGTCGTTCGTCTCCGGGCTCGGCGTCAGCTCGCGCGACGATGCGATCGTGGCCTCGGTGGTCGCGCTGGGGACCACTCTGGGGCTGGAGGTGGTGGCCGAGGGGATCGAGACCACGGAGCAGCTCGCGGCGCTCAAGGCGCTGGGTTGCCGGACCGGTCAGGGCTTCCTGCTGGCCCGGCCGATGCCCGCCGACCAGGTGACCGAGCTGCTGACGTCTCGGGCCTGAGCCCGGTGCCGGCGCGGAGCCGGGATGATCGGGGCGTGCAGGTCACCGCGGAACAGGTCGAGGCCGCCCGGGCCGTCCTCGCGCGTGCCGGTGCGCTGCTGCTCGACTTCGACGGTCCGGTGGCCCGGGTGTTCGCCGAGCTCGACCGGGGTGCGCTGGCCGGTGAGCTCCGCGCTGCGACGCGGTCGTGCGGTGCACCGCTGCCGGACGTGGTCGCGGCGACCGGCGATCCGATGGCGGCGCTCGCGTGGAGCATCGGGCAGCCCGTGCAGGTGCGCCTCGCGGTCGAGGCGGTGGTGCGACGGCACGAGCTGGCCGGTGCGCGGCGGGCGGCACCGACGCCGGGGCTGATGGACCTGCTCACCGCTGCCCGCGCGGCAGGGGTTCCGGTGGCCGTCGTCACCAACAACTGCCCGGAGGCGGTGGCCGAGCTCGCGGCCCGTGCCGTGCCCCTCTTGGTCGGGGTCCCGGTCGCGGGGCGGGAACCCGGGCGCCCGCAGGACCTCAAACCGGCGCCCGTCCTCCTCACGCGTGCGTTGCACGAGCTCGGGGTCGCACCCGGCGATGCGGTGCTGCTCGGTGACTCGGTCACGGATGTCCGGGCGGCGCGAGCCGCAGGGGTGCGGTCGATCGCCCTGGTGCTGCGCGCGGCGAAGACGGCCGCGCTGGTCGGTGCCGGACCGGACGGGGTGGTGACGGGTCTGGGCGAGCTCGGGGACCCCTGGGGCGGGCGGGAGTCGGCGGCCCGGCGACCGTGACCGGTCAGACGTGCTCGGAGACCAGGACCGCGAACGTCCCGGGGACGAGGGCGCGGAACACGTGCGGCAGATCGCCGGGGTAGGCGCAGTAGTCACCGGGCGCGAGCTCGACCGGGTCGTCGGCGAGCCCGACGAGGGCGCGGCCGGCGGCCAGCACCACGTGCTCGACGACGCCGGGCAGATGGGGCGCCGAGTCGCGCTGGCTGCCGGGTTCGGCGGCGATCACGTAGAGGTCGCGGCGGGCGCGCGGCGGGCAGGCAGCGAGCAGGGTGGCGAGGTAGTCGGCGTCCTGGGACGCGAGAGTCGCGCCCTGGCCCGCGCGGATCACCTGCACGGCGGGGCGTGGCGGGTCGACGAGCTGGGAGAACGGGACGCCGAGTGCGTTGCCGAGCGCCCAGAGCGTCTCGATGCTGGGGTTGCCCGCGCCTTGCTCGAGCTGGGAGAGCGTGGACTTGGCGACGCCTGCGCGACGGGCGACCTCGGTGAGGGAGAGCCCGGTGCGCTGGCGTTCGCGCTGGAGCGCGGCGGCGATGGTGGCCAGGGGCGCGCCGGTGGTCTCACGCATTCGTTCGCTCCATCGGTTGATCCGTACGGTTTGACGAACAGCCTAGCGATGTTCATCATGACTACCCATGCGTTCGATATGGCGAACACTCGATCCGGCCGCGCGCCGCTCCATCGCCCTGCTCTGCCTGGCCGACGGGCTGGTCGGCGCCTCGCTCGGCGCACTCACCGTCAGCGCCGGGCTGCCCTGGTGGTTCGCGGCCCTCGGGTCGGTGGTCGTGTTCGCCGGGGCTGCGCAGTTCCTGCTGCTGGCCGCACTCACGGCCGGCGGCAGCGTGATCGCGG
The DNA here is from genome assembly GCA_022013895.1 of Cellulomonas sp. Taxonomy (GTDB): domain Bacteria; phylum Actinomycetota; class Actinomycetes; order Actinomycetales; family Cellulomonadaceae; genus Cellulomonas. The sequence goes on from JAKLPK010000245.1 coordinate 28,078, forward strand.
GTGTGACGGCGGCGCTGCTGGTGAACCTGCGGCTGCTGCCGTTCGCCATGGCCGTGGCCGACCTGTACGGCGACGGCCGCGCGCGACGGCTGATCGGTGCCCACCTCGTGACGGACGAGTCGGTCGCCATGGCGCTCGCCCAGCCCGACCGGCCCCGACGTCGGGCCGCGTTCTGGGCCTGTGGCCTTGCACTCTTCGCAGCGTGGAACGTCGGGGTCGGGATCGGGGTGCTCGGCGGCGCCTGGACCGCCGACCCGCACGCCCTCGGCCTGGACGCGGCATTCCCCGCGGTGCTGCTCGCCCTGGTCGTCCCGGCCCTGCGTGACCGCGGCACCCGACGTGCCGCCGCCCTCGGCGTTCCCGTCGCGCTCGGCGCGTCCTTGGTGCTGCCGGCGGGGGTGCCGGTGCTGCTCGCCCTCGTCGGGATGCTGGCCGGCGGTCTGCTCGGGGGACGACGGACCTCAGGTGGGGCGCGACCTGCCGGGCCGACGGTGGCCCGATCATGACCGGCGCCCCCGTCCTCGTCGCGGCCACGCTGTGCCTGGGTGCCGGCACGTTCGCGCTGCGCATCGCCGGGGGACTCCTGCGGTCCCGCGTCGAGCTGTCCGAACGGGTCGACGGCCTGCTCGCCCAGGGCGCCGCCGTGCTGATGACGGCGACCGTCGCCACCGCCGCGCTGCTGGACGGACGCGAACCCGCGGGGGTCGCCCGGATCGCCGGGGTGGTGGTCGCCGCGGTGCTGGCATGGCGGCGGGCACCGGTCGTCGTCGTCGTGCTCGGCGCCGCCGGGACCGCGGCCGTCCTCCGGGTGCTCGGCTGGGCTGCCTGAGGTCGGCACCGCACTGCGGCCGATCGTGGTCGACGGGGCCGGCCGGTGGCAGGAACGCCTGGCCCGTGCGACGGTTGAGGGTGCGGGGGAGCATCGAGCTGGTGTCGCGCCGGTGCTCGGGGGTCTGGACGGATCCGCAGCCATGCGTTCGGGGAGGGCGGGGCCGTGGGTGCTACGCCGGCAGTGCCCGGAGAGTCGAGGGGCGGCGCACCTGCCACGGACCGGCCTCGCGATGCCCCGTCCGACCAGGTGCTTGCCGAGCGCCCTGACCGCAGCGACCGTGAGGCCGATGGCCGCGCGGTGACAGGTGCGCAGTTCAGGTCCGCGTTCACCGCCGCGCCGGTCGGCATGCTGCTCGCCACCGCCGAACCCGGCCAGCCGAACGTGGTGGTCGCGACCAACGATGCGTTGGCGCAGCTGCTCGGACGTCCCTCGTCGGAGCTGGTGGGCATGACCGTGCCCGATCTGGTCAACCCGCTCGACGCCGACGACATCGCCGAGGTGCTGGCCGGGGTGTCCAGCGGAGCCACCCGGCGCGGGGTGTGGGAGCACCGGGTGCGCCGGGTCGACGGGTCCATCGCCTGGGCGCGGCTGTCGGTCGCCCTGGCCGGCGAGGCGGACGGGCGCAAGCAGCTCATCGGGCACCTGGAGGACGTCACCGAGCACCGGCGGACGCAGGACGAGCAGACCCGCCACGCGCTGTACGACGGCCTCACGGGGCTCGCGAACCGGCTGCTGGCGATGGACCAACTGCGTCGCGTGCTGGCGGCGCTGCGCGAACAGCCCGGCCGGGCGGCGATCCTGTACGCCGACCTGGACCGGTTCAAGGCGGTCAACGACACGTACGGCCGCGATGTCGGCGACCGCGTGCTGGTCGAGGTCGCGGCCAGGCTCCGGGCGACCGTGCCGCACCTGTACCTGGTGGCGCGGCTGGCCGGTGACGAGTTCCTGGTGGTGTGCCACGACATCGGCTCGGACGAGGATCTGCACGAGCTGGTCGAGCGGGTGCGCACCGTGCTGGAGAACCCGGTGGACGTGCGGTCCGGGACCGTCTCGACCACGGTGTTCGTCGGTGCGTCGATCGGGGTCTCGGTGGCCGTCGACCCGGACACCGGCACCGAGCAGATGCTGCACGAGGCCGGAACCGCGATGCGGGAGGCGAAGCGGCTCGGCCGGCACCGCTACCAGGTCTTCGAGACGTCGCTCGGCGACCCGGCCACCCGGTGGCTGCAGGTGGAACGCGATCTGCGCACGGCCCTCGCCGAGGACCGGATGGTGCTGCACTACCAGCCGATCGTCGACCTGGTCACCGGGCGCATCAGCGGGGTCGAGGCGTTGCTGCGCATGGTCGACCCGGTGCGCGGTCTGGTCCCGCCCGGGGAGTTCATCGATGTGGCCGAGGAGTCCGCGCTGACCTACCCGCTGGGAGACTGGGTGGTGAACGAAGCGTGCCGCCAGCTGGCGGTGTGGCAGGAGATCGCGCGGTCCGGACCGGCGCTCACCATGGCGGTCAACGTCACGGGTCGCCAGGCGGCCGAGGCTGCCCGGTCGGGGTCCGTGCTGACCGAGGCGTCGACCGCGGGCATCGAGGCGGGCACGCTGTTCCTGGAGGTCACCGAGCGGACCCTGCTCGGTGCGGCCGACGATGTGGTCGCCGATCTGGAGGCGCTCACGCGGGCCGGTGTCCGGCTCACGATCGACGACTTCGGGACCGGGTACTCCTCGCTCACGTACCTGCAGCGGTTCCCGGTCCACACGCTCAAGATCGACCAGTCGTTCGTCGCCGGCCTCGGGGTGAACCGGCGCGACGATGCGATCGTCGCGGCCGTCGTCGCGCTCGGTGCGGCGCTCGGGCTGGAGGTGGTGGCCGAGGGTGTGGAGACGGCGGAGCAGCAGGCCGCCCTGCAGGCCTTGGGCTGCCCGGCAGCGCAGGGGTACTTCCTGGGTCGCCCGATGCCTGCGGACGATCTGTCCAGGCTGCTCGTCGCGAACGTGTGAGCGGCCTGGTCGCCGTCAGGTCCGGGCGCGCTCCGGAGCTCCGGCTGGCGGCGCGACCGGCGGTCCGATCAGGTCGGGTCGGACCGGGGCGGGGGCGACCTCGTCCGAGGGGAGCTGGGTGGCCCTGACCTCCGGCACCTCCCGGTGGGTGCGTTTGGCGCGGTACATCTGTGCATCGGCGAGGTCGAGCAGGGTGCCTGCGTCGATGTGATCGTCGGGTCCGGCCGCGGCGACCCCGATGCTCACCCGCCCGGACGCGATGACGTCGCCCAGCACCACGGGTTCGGACAGGGCCGCATCGACGGCGGCCGCCACCGGGTCCCCGTCGACCGCGCGCTCGCCCTCCAGCACCACCACGAACTCGTCACCACCGAACCGCCCGACCAGGTCCCCGGGGCGCACGCAGCCACGGAGCCGCGCGGCGACACTGGTGAGCAGCCGGTCACCGGTCGAGTGGCCGTAGGTGTCGTTGACGGCCTTGAAGTCGTCGAGGTCGAGGTAGAGGACCACGGCTCCGCGGGCGGTCCCGGCCGCGACCCGGTCGAGGAGGCCTGCCAGGTGTTGCGTCAGCGTGCGCCGGTTCGCAAGGCCGGTGAGCGCGTCGAGCGAGGCGAGGTCGCGTAGCCGCCGCTCGGCGTCGGCGTGCCATCGGGCGAGCAGACCGATCCGGACGAGGACGAGCGAGATGATGCCCAGCCCGCCGACGCTGAGCGAGGCGGCGTCGACCGGGATCCCGAACAGCGCCTGGACGCCGCCGAGCAGCGGTCCCACGGACAGGGCCGCGGCGATGTAGACGAGGCGTGCCCGGGTCAGACCGCTCGTCGCGCTCTCGGGCCCGGCGAGCGCGGGTGCCGAGGGATGGACGGCGGCGGCCGTCAGGGCGAGCAGTGCGGTCACGCACAGCGCGCTCGCCCACCAGGCCGCCAGTCCGGTGGTCGGGTCCAGGGTCAGCGTGAAGGCCATGTCCGCACCGTTCGTCGCGCACACCGCCAGCAGCAGGAAGAGGGCCGGGGTCCGCGCCTCGGGGGCGACGGCGACCGCGCGCACCACCGTCCCGGTCAGTGCCGTGACGAGCAGGACGAGCGCCATCTCGTACGCCACCGTCGTGGGGCTCGAACCGAGTCGGACGTGGGCGGGCTTCAGCACGAGCCCCCAGATGAGGACAGCGATCCCCAGTCCGATGATGGCGGCGTCGAGCATCCCGCCGGCGTCCCGACGGGCGTACGGGACGGTGGTGACGATGCCGCCTGCGAGCAGGAGGACGTACCCCAGCGCCAGGGTGGCCGAGGCGAGGTGTCCGACGGCGGGGGCGCCGGTGGACGCGAGCGCGATCTGGTTGTGGGCGTTGTGCACCGCGAGCACGGCGAGGCCGAGGGCCATCGCGATCCAGCCGATCCGGCAGGGTCCGTGGCGTCGGCGCACCTGGACGGTGAAGACGCCGAGCGGGATGAGGGTCGCGGCGGTCACTGCGGCGTAGCGGGCGGCCGTGCCGAGGGTGCACAGTGCGAGGAGTGCCACGCTGAGCAGCACGAAACCGGCGTGCGCCCTGCGGCTGTGCACGTCCACCCGCCCTCCGAGTCGTCGAGCTGTGCGCGGCACCCCGCCGGGAAGGCGTGAGCACCCGCGAATCGCCCCGGCGCTCGGCCGGGGCGTCCAGGCCGGGAGCCTCGTTGCCCCGATCGCGCGGGTGGCGTGGCCCGGGTGGGGCCGACGCTGCTTCGAACGCTACGCGGTGCGGCGAGGAAAGTTCGCGGTGATCGTCCTATCGGGTGAGTGCCACGGACGGGTGGGCGGTCACCCGACGCGGGCCGGAGGGCGTACGTCATCGGCGGCGGGGCGGGTGACCCTCGGTCGGTCGACGGTCCTCGAGCGGCGGAGGCCTGAGAGGTAGGACGTAGGTCCCACGTCGCGTACCGTGAGGCTGTGAGCCGGACGCCCGATGCCGGAGGTCGCGGTGCGGACCCGATGGGTCCGCCCCTGGCCTCGGAGGTCACCTCCGAGCTGATGTCGGCGATCCTCGACCTGGCCGCCGACCTGGACGTCCCCAGCCTGCTCGAGCGGTTCGTCGCCGCGAGCACCGCCCTCACCGGCGCCAGGTACGGTGCGATCAACATCGTCGACGCGGCCGGGCTGTCGACCACCTTCGTGCACAGCGGCATGGACCCGCACGATGTCGCGGTGCTCGGACGTCCTCCGCGCGCGCACGGGGTGCTCGGCGACATCCCCGACGAGGGGGTGCTTCGCCTCGCCGATCTGCGCGAGCACCCGGCGTACCGGGGGCTGCCCGCCGGGCACCCGCCGATGGGCTCCTTCCTGGGGACCTCGGTCCGGGTGCGCGGTGAGCGGTACGGGGCGCTCTACCTGGCGGAGAAGGACGGCGGGTTCGACGAGCAGGACGAGCAGGTGGTGCGTGCCCTGGCGGCCGCCGCCGCGGTGGCCGTCCAGAACGCCGAGCTGTACGCCCTCGAACGGCGCCGCCGCCAGTGGCAGGGCGCCGGGCAGGCGGTCACGACGATGCTCCTGGAGGGCGCCGACCAGGAGGACGTGCTGGAACGCATCGCCACGGCCGCCCGCGGCATCGACGGTGCCGAGACCGCTGCGCTGGCCCTGCCCGGGTCCGACTTCGAGCTCCTGCTGGAGATCGTCACGGGTGCGGGTCAGCAGGAGCTGCTCGGGCTCGACGTCTCCGCCGACATCGATGTGCGCTCGGCCTTCGAGACCGGGACCGGGCACACCGTCGCCTCGATGGTCACGAGTGCGCGGGGTCCGTTCGACCGTCACGGACCGGCGCTGTTCGCACCGATGCTCGCCGAGGGGGAGAGCATCGGGGTGCTGCTGCTGCTGCGACCGCCCGGTGCGCCACCCTTCACGGCCGATGACCTCGCCATGTCCCAGTCCTTCGCCTCCCAGGCGGCCCTCGCGTTCGTCCTGGCCGAGGCCCAGGAGCTGCGGGGGCAGGCCGTGCTGCACGACGAGCGCACCCGCATCGCGCGGGACCTGCACGACATGGCGATCCAGCAGCTGTTCGCGGCGGGGATGGCGATCGAGGGCGCCCGGGTGGGCGCCGAACCGGTGCCGCCGGCCCTGGACGTGGCGCTCGAGTCGGCGGTCGGGCATGTGGATGCCGGCATCCGGCAGATCCGGGTGATCGTGCGCACCCTCGACGACCCCGGGGCGACCGCACCGCTCGTCGACCGGGTGGTGGCCGAGGCCGAGCTGGCCCGCAGCTCGCTCGGCTTCGCGCCGGCGCTGACCATGAGTGTCGACGGTGTGCCCGTCGAGTCCGACCCCGCGCTCGGGCTGCGGATCGACGACCTGGTGGCGCCCGGCCGGGCGAACAACGTCGTCGCCGTGGTGCGGGAAGGGCTGTCGAACGTGGCCCGACACGCACGGTCGGGAT
>JAKLPK010000246.1 GCA_022013895.1 Cellulomonas sp.
CGACCACCGAGGTGCCCAGCACCCGTGCCGCACCGAGCCCGACCGCGGCGATCAGCGCGCCGCCCCACAGATCGCGTCGCACCGGGTGGGCGGCCGTGAGCACCCGGACCAGCAGCACGAACAGAGCCGCATCGACGCCGAACGAAACCACCGGCGCCAGCACCCGGACCAGCACCTCCGCCCCCGCGCTCCACCCCAGGACCTCCAGCAGCCCCTGGGCCACCGTGGTGACGGCCAGCGTGAGCACCGCAGCCACGAGCACCGTGAGCGCCAGCCCGGCCGTCGCCGCGAGCTGGCGGAGCTTGCCGAGCACGGCGTTGCCGCCCGAAGTGATCCCGAACATCGCCCGCAGGCCGGTCTGCAACGCCGCGACCGCCGACATGGCCGACAGCACGAGCGTCACCAGGGCGATCACCCCGGCGAGCGTGAAGCCCGTGCTCAGGTGCAGGGTCGTCGGGTCGATCAACCCCTCCCCGTCCCCGGTGTCCACGATCCCGGGCAGCGCCGCCGCGACCGCCCCGACGACCGCCGTGCGCAACGCCTCGTTCCCGCCGAGCACGGCCATGAACACGCTGAAGCCGAGCGTGAGCGCGGCGAACACCGAGAAGAGCGTCGCGTAGGCGATCCCGCCGGTGAGCACCCCGCCGCCGGCGGAACCGAACCGTGCGTTCGCCCGACCTACCCGGGTGCGGGCGAACCACGCTGCGAGCGCCGTGGCACGCGCGACCAGACCCGCCGGCCCACGCCGGGAGTCGGGCGATGTCGCCGGGGTGTCCTGGGTCGCGGTCCGGTCGGCCGCCGTCCGATGGGCCGCACCGGCACCGGCGGGCGCTGAGGCGGACTCGTCCAGGCGGCTCATCTGTCGAATCTACGGTCGGGGACCCGGCCCGGCACCCGCATCGGCCGTCAGCAGGTACTCCCGGGCCGGACGCCACACGCCGTCGTCGCCATGCAGGTACCGGTGGAACCTGTCGACGACGAAGCTCGCCTCGAAGTCCGCCAGACCGTCGAAGGCCGTGTCCAGGTCCTCGTCGTCCAGCTCGTGGGCGACCGTGACATGCGGGTGGTACGGGAATCGCAGCTCCTGGGTCAACATCCCCGAGCGCACGTCGCGCTCGAGCTGTTCACAGTCCGCGATCCCTTTGACGACCTGCACGAACACCACCGGGGACACCGGGCGGAAGGTCGCCGTGCCGCGCAGCTGCATGACGAACGGCGAGTGGCGCGCGGCGACCGCGTCCAGGTGGGCGTCGACGCGCGCGAGCCGGTCGACGCCCAGCGCCGTCGGGACCAGGAGGGTCACGTGCGGCGGGATCTGGCCCGCAGCCGGATCCCCGAACCGGGTCCGGGCGGAGACGAGCGCAGGTCCGTACGGGGGCGGCACCGTCACCGCGATCCCGATCCGGACCTCGTCGCCCGAGGTCTCCGGCAGGTTCACCGAGCGCCGGTGGCCGGCAGCAGGCCAGTGGCCGCGTACAGCCGGTCGAGGGTCACGGCGGCCAGCGTACGGGCCCGTGCGGCGCCGTCGGCCAGCACGTCGTCCAGCGCTGCCGGGTCCGCGAGCCAACCGCGCACCCGGTCGGCGAAGGGCTCGAGCACACCGACCACGACGTCGGCCAGCTCCTTCTTCAGATCGCCGTACCCGGCGCCCGAGAAGTGCGTCTCGAGCTCGGGGATCGACGTGCCGGACAGCGCCGAGTGGATCGTGAGCAGGTTCGACACGCCGGGTTTGGCCGCCGGGTCGTACCGGATCTCCCGCTCGGTGTCGGTGACCGCCGAGCGGATCCGCTTGGCCACGACCTTCGGGTCGTCGAGCAGCTCGATGAGACCGTTCGGGCTCGCCGCCGACTTGCTCATCTTGGCGGTCGGGTCCTGCAGGTCGAAGATCTTCGCGGTCGCCTTGACGATGTAGGGCTCGGGCATGACCACCGTGCCCTCACCGAACTGCGAGTTGAGCCGCTGGGCGAGGTTGCGGGTGAGCTCCAGGTGCTGACGCTGGTCCTCGCCGACCGGTACCAGCGCCGCGTCGTAGAGCAGGATGTCGGCCGCCATGAGCACCGGGTACGTGAACAGCCCCACGTTCGCGGTGTCGGCACCGTAGCGGGCGGTCTTGTCCTTGAACTGGGTCATCCGGCTGGCCTCGCCGAAGCCGGTGTGACAGGACAGCAGCCAGGCGAGCTGGGTGTGCTCGGGGACGTGCGACTGCACGAACAGCAGCGACCGCGTCGGGTCGACGCCCGCCGCCAGGTACTGCGCGGCGGTGGCCCTCGTCCGGGCCCGCAGCACCGCCGGGTCCGGCGACTGGGTGAGCGCGTGCAGGTCGACGACGCAGTAGATCGTCTCGTAGTCGGCCTGCAGCGCGACCCACTGGGTCAGCGCTCCGAGGTAGTTGCCGAGGTGGAGCGAGTCCGAGGTGGGCTGCATCCCCGAGAACAGTCGTGGGCGGACGGACATCGGGGTGATGCTCACTCTCTGGGGGCGGTGGGACGGATGGGTCGGGCGGGTGTGCTCAGGTCGCCTCGTCGTCGTAGGCGACGGGCACCGGATCGGCCGCAGCCGTGGCCGCTGCCGCCCCTGCGGCCGTCGCCGCCGTGGCGCGACGCACGGGGCGGGTCGGCGGTGCTGCGAGGTCCTCGGCGAGCGCCTCGCGGACGATGCGACGGGGGTCGTAGCGACGGGGGTCGAGCGCTTCCCAGTCGAGATCGTTGCCCGCATCGCCGAACTCGGAGGTCACCCGCTCCCGGGTGTCCCGCAGCAGCACACGCCCCCGGCGCACGAACGAGGCCAGCTGCTCGGCATAGCCCGGCAGCCGTTCGGGCCCGATGACGATCGCGGCGATCACCAGCAGGATGAGGAACTCACCGCCGTTGATCCCGATCACCGGGACAGGCTACCCGCGTCGGCGACCCCGTCGGAGGCTTCGTCCCCCGGCCCGTGCATCTCGGCCGCCGGCCCACCCGGCGAGCGACCGGCCGACCGTGACCGCCAGGTCATCAGGACCCCGTCAAGGTCCCGGCGACCTCCGTCCACCCGCGGACCATCCGGGCCGTCACACCGTCGTCGTACGGTTCGGCGGGGAAGGCTGCGACCAGGGCCTCGATCCCGTGGTCCGCACTCGGCGCCACGACCTCGACCACGGTCGAACCGGACTGCCAGACCGCGACCCACGGGGCCTCGCTGAGGATCACGACCTCACGGCCGCCGATGTCCTGCACGCTGCCCGAGGCGGCCACCGACGGGTCGAGCCTGCCCTGCTGCTCGGTGACGACCGCGCTGGTCCCGTCGCCGACCACATCGACCTCGAGGACACCGGCGGCGACCCAGCCGGTCGAGGTGACCCGCCAGCCCTCCGGCAGGGCGTCGGGCAGGACCCAGCCGGCCGCCCGCAACGCGCTGACGTCACCGACGCTCGTCGCTGACACGGTCTCGGCCTGCGCCGCACCCGCGAGCAGGTCGAACGCGACCGCCGGCTGCGCCGATGGTGCGATGACGGGTTGGGTGCCGAGGACGAAGAGGGCCGCCGCGAACGCGCCGATCCCGGCCAGCGGCACCGCTGCCCGACGTGCCGGGTGACGGGCGTCCAGGTTGCCACGCAGCGCCCGGTGATCGCTGTAGGCCCGCGCGACCCGGTCCCGTTCCGACACCGGCAGGAACGGATCGGGTGGTCGCGGAACCGGTGGCGCATCCGCGCGCAGCGAGAGCAGCCGCGCGGTGAGGTCGCACGTCGGCTGCGGCGGTGCCAGACCCGCCACCTCGGTGAGCGCCGCGCGCACCTCCCGGGCGTCCATCAGCTCCCTTGCGCACCGCGTGCACCCTGCGAGGTGCATGAAGGCCCGCTCCGCGTCGGCCGGGTCGAGTCGACCGTCGAGGAGATCGCTGATCAGCGGGCCCAGGTGCGCCATCAGGACACCGAGGCTCCCGCACCCACGAGCGGCTCGCCGACCCGCTCAGGACGTCGGTGCGCCAACGAGACCCTCAACCGGGCACGGGCGCGGTGGATGCGGGAGCGCACGGTCCCGAGCTTGATCCCCAGGGTCACGGCGATCTCCTCGTACGACAGACCCTCGATATCGGCCAGCACCACCGCCGCGCGGTACTCCGGCGCGAGCTCGTCCAGTGCACGTTGCACATCGTCATCGAGGTTGAGGTGCTCGTAGGCGCGTTCGGGCGTGTCCTCGTAGGAGGCCGACGGGTAGCGATCGGTGTCCTCGCCCATCAGCTCGAGGCGCACCCGCGCCCGGCGCCGGGCACCGTCGAGGAACAGGTTGGTCGTGATGCGGTGCAGCCAACCCTCGAAGGTGCCCGGTGTGTACGTGTGCAGCGAACGGAACACGCGCACGAACGTCTCCTGCACCAGGTCCTCGGCATCGGCCCGGTTGCCGGTCAGCCGGTAGGCAAGGCGGTAGACCCGGGCGGAGTGCTCGCGGACGATCTCCTCCCAGGACGGTGCCGTCCAGGCAGCTTCCTGCGTCGAGCTCATGTGCCGATCCTCCCCGGTCCTGGACGAGACAACGAACCGAGCCTGTCCCACGTTCCCGGGAAGAACCTGGGAGATCGCCGGGGACTAGGCTGATCGGGCCATCCCACCGAACGCCAGGAGCCCCGATGTCCGCCGACAAGGCCCTCTCCTGGGCGTTCTGCGAGGAGTCGGCGCCGCAGGACGAGCTGCTCACCGTCGCACGCGAACGGGCTGCCGAGGTGGGCGTCGAACCGGTGAGCCCCGCGACCGGATCCCTGCTCACGGTCCTGGCAGGCGCCGCCCACGCCCATTCCGTGGTCGAGGTGGGCACCGGTACCGGAGTCGGCTCGCTGCACCTGCTGCGGGGTATGCCGTCCGACGGTGTGCTCACCACGATCGATGTGGAGGCCGAGCACCAACGCTGGGCGAAGCGCACATTCGCCGACGCCGGGATCCGCCCGACCCGGGTCCGGGCGATCTGGGGCCGGGCCGCCGATGTGCTCTCCCGGCTCACCGACGCCGCGTACGACATGGTCGTCGTCGACGGCGACCCCGAGGGCACCGCTGGCTACGTCGAGCACGGCGTCCGCCTGCTGCGGCCCGGGGGTGTGCTCGTCGTCGTGCATGCGTTGTGGCGCGATCAGGTCGGGGACCCGGCACGCCGGGACGAGGCAACGACCCTGGCCCGGGAGGTCGGGCGCACCGTCCGGACGGACGACCGGCTGCGATCGACCCTGCTGCCCACCGGTGACGGGGTCCTGGTCGCCGTCCGACGCTGACGCCGGACGGCGCCGCTCAGGCCGCGAACGACGGGTCGGCGAGCAGCCCCAGGAGCAGACGTACGCCGTAGCCGGTGGCGCCGACGGGGACCTCGTGGAGCTCGGCGGTCGCACGGGCCGGACCTGCGATGTCCAGGTGGGCCCAGCGCGCCCCGCGGGTGAACCTGCGCAGCATGAGCGCAGCGACGATGGCGCCGGCGCCGGAGTGTGCATCGTTCGAGATCTGCCGCACATCGGCGATCGACGAGCTCAGCAGCTCCTCGTAGTCGTCCACGAGGGGCAACCGCCAGACCGGCTCACCGGACGCGAGACCGGCAGCCTCCAGCGCGGCAGCCAGCGCGTCATCGGCCGTGAACAGCGCAGCATGGGTGCGCCCGAGCGCCACCGTCGCCGCACCTGTGAGGGTCGCGACATCGATGAGCACATCCGGCGCCAGCTCGGCGGCGGCCCAGTCGAGAGCATCGGCCAGCACCAGGCGCCCCTCGGCATCGGTGTTCGTGACCTCGACCCGGTGCCCCCCATGGATCGTCACGACGTCCCCGGGCCGGTAGGACGCACCCGCAAGGTGGTTCTCGGCGATCGCCAGCACAGCAGTCACCCGATGCGGCACGCCCAGGGCCGCCGCACCGAGCACTGTCGACAGCGCGACGGCCGCACCGGCCATATCGGTCTTCATGGTGACCATCGACTCGCGCGGTTTGAGCGAGATCCCGCCCGTGTCGAAGGTGATGCCCTTGCCGACCACCACCACGTGCGAGACCTTCGTCTCCGAGGCCGGGTCCCAGGTGACCCGGACGAGGCGTGGACCGTTGGCCGAACCGCCACCGACCGCTAGGAGGCCGCCGAAGCCGCCGGCCGCCAGCTCGCGCGGACCGAGCACCTCCGCCTGGAGACCCGCAGCCCGGCCGCGGCGACGGGCCTGCGCGGCCAGCCATTCGGGGTTCTTGGTGCTCGACGGCGTCGCGGTGAGGTCCCGTGCCAGCCAGACGGCCTCGGCCACGGCGCGCGCAGCGGCCACGGCTGCGCCCGACCGCGTCCCGTCGCGGCCGAGCAGCACGAGCTCGCCCACCGGTTCGGGCGCGGCCGTCGACGTGCCCGGTGCGCGGTAGGGCGGGTAGGCGCCGAGCAGGTATCCCTCCGCCACGGCCCGCAGGGCCTGGGCGGCCGCGGAGGCGGGGTCCGCCGGGCGGACCCCGACGGTGGAGGCGACGCGGCGCAGGCCGCGGGCCTGGCGGGCCAGCGCAGCCCCGGCACGCCGCAGGTCACCGGTCGACCCGCTCCCGGTGCCGACCAGGATCACGCGCGACGGAAGACCGTCCCACGGCAGCGACACGGCCGAGCCCACCGGGCGCGGGAGCTGCACGGTGTGGGCCTGACCGGCAGCACCAGTCAGACCGGCACGTTCCGCCAGCTCCGCGAGGTCGATCCCGTACCGGGCGGCGGCCTCGGCGGTGCCTTCACCGGGCTGGAGGCCCTCGTCACCGGGCCGGGCCGGGCCGACGGGGACCGCGACCGCATCGACGCTGCCGTCGGTCAGCAGAGGTGTGCCTGAGACCTCACCACCGGTGAGGCTCAGGACAGGCAGCGTCGAGGTGCGGTCACGTCGTTCTGCCATGGTGGTTCGATCAGCTGACGACAGAGGTCAGCGCCTCACCCAGCTCGGCCGCCTCGGTGGCGTTGAGCTCGACCACGAGCCGACCGCCACCCTCCAGCGGGACGCGCATCACGATGCCACGCCCCTCCTTGGTGACCTCGAGCGGGCCTTCGCCGGTCCTCGGCTTCATCGCGGCCATCGATCGGCCTCCCCTTCACCTCGTCGCGTCCCGGGCGGCCCACATGCTGGCGCGCAGGCGCCGTCGTGCTGCACGACCACCCGTGGTCCACGGTCAAGTCTAGGTCACCGCGACCCAGGACCTGGCCCCTCACCGGTCACGGCGGCCAGTCTCCGTGCGGGTTGAAGAGCCAGATCTGCCGCACCCACAGCACCTGGAAGGCCAGCATCGCGATCAGCAGCAACGCCAGCCAGCGGCGCCGGGCCCGCGGGCTCGACGTCACGACGCCCACGGTCGCCGCGCCCAGCGGGAAGGCCAGGAGCAGGAACCGGGCCAGGCTCGAACCCGGTTCGGCGACCGCCGCGATGTAGAGCACGTAGGACGCCGCCCAGGCGTGCAGCTCCCGCCCGAGCCGCCAGGCCGACGGCATGAGGATCGTCAGGGCCGTCAGCCCGAGACCGCCGACCACCACCACCGGCGCCCAGCTGCCGAACCAGTACTGCGGCACGTACGTCCAGCCGATGAACGGTTCGACCGTCTTGGCCCACCGCCACGACTCCTGGGTGAGCAGGTAGCCGTCGGGCACACCGGTCGCCCAGCCGCACACCGCGGGCCAGACGAACCCGGACAGCACCGCGACGACGGTCAGCGCCCCCATCCGCACCACGTCGCGCACCGGGAGCTTGTCCTCGCCGCGACGACCCGCCTGCCATCGCACGAGTCCGTGGACCACCACGACAACGGCCATCGGGAGCGCCACGGCACGCGTGAACCCCAGGACGATCACCACCAGCGCCGCCCACTCGTACCGCCGACGGATGACGAGCAGCAGCGCCGAGGCGATGAGCAGCAATGCGAGCGACTCGGTGTACGCCACCTGCAGCACACCCGAGGTGGGGAACGCGCACACGACGGCCACGGTCGCCAGCGGCAGACCGGGCCAGGCCGCGACAGCCCGGGGCGCACCGACCGTGATGACCCGGTGCACCACGACCATCGCGGCAGCGCCGAGCACCGTGGCCACCAGCGGGGCCACGACGATCCAGGTGCCGCCGGTCAGGTTCATGACGGCGCGTACCAGCATCGGGAAGGCCGGGAAGAACGCCCAGGCGTTCTGCGTCACCAGCCCCTGCGAGTCGACCGGGAGCGTGGCCGGGTACCCGCTCTCCGCGATGGTGCGGTACCAGGTGCCGTCGAACAGCGTCGCGACGTACGAGAGGTACGACGGCTGCGCCTGCGTCCACAGGTTCGCCTCCTGCACGAGCGCCACCCGGACGAACACGACGACCAGGAACAGCCGGCTGACGGCGTAGACCGCCAGGGTCTGGACCCACCAGGGCCACGTGCGGGGGTCGTAGGCCCGGCGGGCTGCGCTCGGCCGGACCAGGACCCGGGTGGACACCCGCGCCGTCGACCCGCTCACCGACCCGCCGCCGCGCGCTGGGCCTCCTCGGCCGCGTGCACCGCAGCGGCTTCATCGGCCCGCAGCTGCTCACCGTGCTGGACGATGATCTGCACCGCCTCGTCCGCATCATCGGCGACCTGCAGGAGCTCGAGGTCGACCGGTGCCGCCATGTGCCCGCCGACCACCGCCTCGGCCAACCAGTCGAGCAGACCCCGCCAGTACGCCGAACGCATGAGGACGATCGGGAACCCGGTGACCTTGTGGGTCTGGACGAGCGTGAGGGCCTCGAACAGCTCGTCGAGGGTGCCGAACCCGCCGGGCAGCACGATGAACCCCTCGGCGTACTTGACGAACATCGTCTTGCGGGCGAAGAAGTACCGGAAGTTGACCCCGAGGTCGACCCACTTGTTCATGCCCTGTTCGAAGGGGAGCTCGATGCCCAGACCTACCGACAGACCGCCGCCGTCGACCGCGCCGCGGTTGGCACCCTCCATCACACCGGGGCCACCGCCCGTGAGGACGGCGTAGCCGGCCTCGGCGAGCGAGCGGCCCACGGCACGCGCCAGCTGGTAGTCCGGTGAACCCTTCGCGACCCGGGCTGAACCGAACACGCTGACCCCGGGTCCGATCTCGGCGAGCGCACCGAATCCCTCGACGAACTCGCTCTGGATGCGCATCACCCGCCACGGGTCGTCCTGCAACCAGGCGGCACCCTCCGACCTGGACAGCAGCCGCTGGTCGGAGGTGGTCGTCGGGATCTGCTCACCGCGCAGCAGGACCGGACCGCGCCGGTACTCACGGGGGGATGTCGTGCGTCTGGCCACGATCGCAGCCTACGGCGACGACCTGGGCGATCCGCGGGTCAGCCCGCGAGCCAGCCTGCGAGCGCCCGGTGCACCGACTCGATCTGCGCGACCGGGCACTGCTCGTCGTCGGCGTGCGCGAGCAGCGGGTCGCCCGGTCCGAAGTTCACCGCCGGCACGCCGAGCGCGCCGAACCGCGCGACATCGGTCCAGCCGAGTTTCGCCGTCGGCGCTCCCCCGGTCACCGCGAGGACGGCCTGCGAGAACTGCTGCGCCGCGGGGTGGTCCAGACCCGGCCGCGCACCGCCGGCCGCGTCCACGACCCGCACGTCGAAACCGTCGAAGACCTCCCGGACGTGCTCACCGGCGCCCTCGACCGACTGCGACGGCGCGAACCGGTAGTTGACCGTCACGATGCACTCGTCCGGGATCACGTTGCCGGCCGTCCCGCCCCGGATCGCGACGGCGTTGAGGCCCTCGCGGTAGACGAGGCCGTCGACCTCGACCGCACGGGGCTGGTACTCCTGCAACCGGGTGAGCACGGGTGCCGCACCATGGATCGCGTTGACCCCCATCCACGACCTGGCCGAGTGGGCGGCGAGACCGCGCACGACGACGTCCGCACGCAGCGTGCCGTTGCAGCCCCCTTCGATCCCGCCGGCGGTCGGTTCGCACAGCACCGCGAAGTCCGCGGCCAACCAGTCCGGGTGCGCCCGGGCCACCCGGCCCAGCCCGTTGAGGTCGGCAGCGACCTCCTCGTGGTCGTAGAAGATCCAGGTCACATCGCGGTTGGGGCCGTCGAGCGCCGCAGCCAGCGCGAGCTGTACCGCGACACCGGCCTTCATGTCGACCGTCCCGCGTCCCCAGACGGCCGCGTCCGTCCCCTCGCCGACCAGGCGCGACGGCAGGTTCGCGGCGACCGGGACGGTGTCCAGGTGCCCGGCGACCGCGACCCGGCTCGCCCGGCCCAGCTGGGTGCGGGCGACCACCGTGTCACCGTCACGCAGCACCTCGAGATGGTCGTAGGCGCGCAGCGCGGCCTCGACCGCATCGGCGATCGCGCGTTCGTCACCACTGACCGACGGCAGGTCGCACAGCGCGCGGGTCAACGTCACCAGGTCGGCGGTCAGGTCCAGACGAGCCTCGTTCACGCACCCGACCCTACCGACCCGTGGGCAGCCCCCGGCCGGTCGCGGCCCACCGCCTAGGGTTGGGCCATGCCCGATCGCATCGCCTGGGGTCATGGTCTGGCCACCGTGACCGATGACGGCACCGTCCTGGACACCTGGTACCCCGCCCCCGAGCTGGGACCCCCGCCTGCCGGGGCGGACGCGTCGGCCGAGCTGGTGGCCGCCGCACGGCGCGACGACGTGCGGCGGCTCGACGTCCGGGTCGTGACCACGGTGATCGACCTGGACACCCCACCCGCCGATGCGTCCGACGCCTACCTGCGGCTGCACCTGCTGTCCCACCGGCTCGTACGTCCGCGCGAGGTCGCGCTCGACGGGGTGTTCGGTGTGCTCGCCACCGTGGTGTGGACCGACGCCGGTCCGTGCGCCGTCGACGGGTTCGAGGCGACCAGGCTGCGGCTGCGGATCGCGCTCGGCCGACCGGTCGTCGTGCTGGGGGTCGACAAGTTCCCCCGGATGACCGACTACGTCCTGCCGTCCGGGGTGCGGGTGGCCGACGCCGACCGCGTCCGGCTCGGGGCGCACCTTGCCCCCGGCACGACCGTCATGCACGAGGGATTCGTCAACTACAACGCCGGCACGCTGGGCGTCTCCATGGTCGAGGGGCGGATCTCCGCCGGCGTCGTGGTCGGGGACGGGTCGGACGTGGGCGGTGGGGCCTCGATCATGGGCACGCTGTCCGGCGGTGGGCGCGAGGTCATCACGATCGGCCGGCGCTGCCTGCTCGGGGCGAACTCGGGTCTGGGCATCCCGCTGGGCGATGACTGCGTCGTCGAGGCCGGGCTCTACGTGACGGCAGGCACCAAGGTCACGCTCGTCGGGTTCGAGGGCGGTCCGCGCACCGTCAAGGCGCGCGACCTGGCGGGCAGCGACCAGGTCCTGTTCCGGCGCAACTCGCTCACGGGTGCGGTCGAGGCCGTCGCTCGGACCGGCCACGGCGTGGCGCTCAACCCGGCCCTGCACGCGAACTGACCCGTGGTCCGACGACGCCGACGACGGACGCTCGCCCGACTGTCGGCGACCGTCCTCGTACTGGCGCTCGGCATCGGCGGCGTGCTCGTCGTGGTGCGCTGGCTCGGGGCGAGCCATCCGACGCCCATCGCCGCGGTGTGCACGGCCGAGGTCGACGGGACCGACTGGACCCTCGACCCCGAGCAGGCGCAGAACGCCGCCGTGATCGCGGCCATCGCCGTGCGCCGGGGGCTGCCTGCGCACGCGGTGACCGTCGCCCTGGCCACGGCACTGCAGGAGTCGGCGCTCCGCAACCTCGACTACGGCGACCGTGACTCGCTCGGACTGTTCCAGCAGCGACCGTCCCAGGGCTGGGGCACGGAGGCCGAGGTGACTGACCCCGTCTATGCGGCTGGCATCTTCTACGACCGGTTGGTCGAGGTGGACGGCTGGGAGACCATCGCGGTGACGGAAGCCGCCCAGGCGGTCCAGCGCTCGGCCTTCGCCGACGCCTACGCCGCCCACGAGGGCGGTGCGCGGGCCTTCGCCTCGGCGCTCACCGGGTGGTCGCCCGCGGCACTCACCTGCACGCTCACAGCCGCGCAGGTGGGCACCGAACCTTCGACGGGAGCCCTCACCGATCGGCTCGGACGTGACCTGGGGCTCTCGGCCTCACCGGTCGCGGCGGGCGTGGTCGACGTCGACGCCACCACCCTCGGCGCCGGCGATCAGGCGGACCGGCTGGGCTGGGCCGTCGGCCAGTGGGCCGTGGCCGTCGCAGCCGAGGTCGGCGTGACGTCGGTGCAGGTCGGCGACAAGGTGTGGGCACGCGGTCAGGACGGCTGGGCATCCGCCACTGCGCCGATCCCGGCCGGCACCGTGCAGATCACGACCGCCTGACCCGGCCCCGCCCGTCTGCACGGGTCGGGGCCGGTTCGGTCACCCGGCGATCAGCGCTCGCTGACGCCGATGTACGGCCTCTCGACCGCGCCGGTGTAGATCTGCCGCGGGCGGCCGATCTTGGTCTGCGGGTCGAGCATCATCTCGCGCCACTGGGCGATCCAGCCGGGCATCCGGCCGAGCGCGAACAACGGGGTGAACATCGCCTCGTCGAAGCCCATCGCCTTGTAGATGAGCCCGGTGTAGAAGTCGACGTTCGGGTACAGCCTGCGGGAGATGAAGTAGTCGTCGGAGAGGGCGATCTCCTCCAGCCGCATCGCGATGTCGAGCCGCGGGTCGTTCGCGCCGAGAGCTTCGAGGACCTCGTGGGCGCTCTCCTTCACGATGGCCGCGCGCGGGTCGTAGTTCTTGTAGACCCGGTGGCCGAAGCCCATGAGGCGGACGCCGTCCTCCTTGTTCTTCACCCGACGCATGAAGTCGGTCGCGTCGCCGCCGTTCGCCTTGATCTCGTCGAGCATCTTGAGGACGGCCTCGTTGGCACCGCCGTGCAGCGGACCCGACAGCGCGTTGATCCCCGCGGCGATCGAGGCGTAGATGTTCGCGTGGCTGGACCCGACGATCCGGACCGTCGAGGTCGAGCAGTTCTGCTCGTGGTCGGCGTGCAGGATCAGCAGCTTGTCGAGGGCCTTGACCACGACCGGGTCCGGCGACCACTGCGAGTACGGGATCGAGAACGTCATCCGCAGGAAGTCCTCGACGTACCCGCGGCTGTAGTCCGGGTACAGCAGGGGCTCACCCTTGCGGGCCCGGTGCACATAGGACGTGACCGTCCGCACCTTCGCCAGGATCAGCACGGTGGCCAGCTCGACCGCCTCGGGGTCGAACGGGTCGAGCGACTCCGGGTAGAAGGTGCCCAGCGCATTCATCGCCGAGGCCATGACGGCCATCGGGTGCGCGTTCGAGGGGAACGTGCCCATGAACGTGCGGAAGTCCTCGTGCACGAGCGTGTGACGGTTGACCCGCTCGGTGAACGACTCGAGCTCGGGGCCCGACGGCAGCTCACCGTGGATCAGCAGGTAGGCCACCTCGAGGAAGTTCGAGCCCGCGGCGAGCTGTTCGATCGGGTACCCGCGGTAGCGCAGGATGCCGGTGTCACCGTCGATGTAGGTGATCTTCGACTCGCAGGACGCCGTGTTCATGAAACCCGGGTCCACCGTGACCATCCCGGTGTCCCGCAGCAGGGTGCTGACGATGATCCCGTCGTTGCCCTCGGTGGCGGGAACCACGGGGAGCTCGAGCGAGTGCTCGTTCACGACGAGCTGCACCGGCGTCTGCACAGGCGCGGTGACGACATCCGTCATCTGTTACCTCCAGGGTGTGGTGCGTCCGTCGTTGGACGAGTACACGTCGCCGCGGTACTGCCCAGCGGTGCTGCCGTGTGGCTGCACGCTACCCGCGGTTGAGTCACTGTTGGTCTGGCACAGGGATTCGTCCTGTCGATTGTGACTGGACTCACAACGACTGTCGCGCCGAGTGGGTCCTTCGCCTCATGCCGGTCGAGCGGCCTACGTCTCAGGCTGCACTCAGGCGCGATGCAGCCTGGCCGATCCGCTCATCCGAGGCGGTCAGAGCCACCCGCACGTGCCGCACATCACCGTAGAACGCCCCCGGCGCGACGAGGATTCCGAGCTGCGCCAGATCGGCAGCGGTCGCCCAGCACTCCTGGTCCCCCTCGGGGCGCACCCACAGGTAGAGCCCGGCCGCCGAACCGTCCACCACGTACCCCGCCTGCTCGAACGCAGCCCGCAGCACCTGCCGACGGCGACGGTAACGCTCACGCTGGGCGGTCACGTGGTCGTCATCGCCCAGCGCGACGACCATCGCATCCTGCACCGGACCGGGGACCATCAACCCGGCGTGCTTGCGCACCTCAAGGATGCGGGCCACGAGCACCGGGTCACCGGTGACGAACGCCGCCCGGTACCCGGCGAGGTTCGACTGCTTCGACAACGAGTAGGCCGCGAGCAGACCCGCCGACGACCTCCCGACGACCCGCGGGTCCAGCAGGCTCGGCACCCCCTCACTCGCCCAGGGTGCGTCCCACGCCAGCTCCGCGTAGCACTCGTCGGAGGCGACGACCACCGGGTGCCCATGGCGCAGCTGCGCCCGGCGGGCCGCATCCACGACCTCGCGCAGCTCATCGACGCCGAGCACCCGGCCGTCCGGGTTGCCCGGCGAGTTCAGCCAGACCAGCCGCACCGCATCGTCGCTGTCGAGCCGGCCCACCGGATCGGCGCACGGCGCCGGTGTCGCCCCGGCCAGCCGGGCACCGACGTCGTAGGTCGGGTAGGCGGCCGCCGGGTGCAGCACCACGTCCCCGGCACCCAGACCCAGCACGGCGGGCAGCAGGGCCACCAGCTCCTTCGAGCCGATGGTCGGCAGCACGGCGCTCGGGTCGAGACCGGGCACACCACGTCGGCGGGCGAACCAGTCGACCACCGCCTGCCGCAGCTGCGCAGTCCCGGCCGTCGTGGGATAGCCCGGCCAGTCGGCCGCAGCGGCGAGCGCCTCGCGGACCGACGCAGGCGTCGGATCCACCGGTGTGCCGACCGAGAGGTCGACCAGACCGTCCGGGTGCGAACGGGCCAGCTCGGCGAGCGGCGTCAGCGAGTCCCAGGGAAAGTCGGGAAGGGCGTCGGCGTGCAGACCCACGGGTACGGGGTCACTCGCCCTGCACGCGCAGCGGCAGGGTCGCGATCAGCGGGTGGTCGGCGTCGATGACACCCAGCTTGGCCGCACCGCCCGGTGAGCCGAGGACGTCGAAGAAGTGGACGTTCGCGTCGTAGTACCCCGACCACTGGGACGGGACGTCGTCCTCGTAGTAGATCGCCTCGACCGGGCACACCGGTTCGCAGGCTCCGCAGTCGACGCATTCGTCGGGGTGGATGTACAAGGAGCGCTTGCCCTCGTAGATGCAGTCCACCGGACATTCGTCGATGCACGCCTTGTCCTTGACATCGACACAAGGCTCGGCGATCACGTAGGTCACGGGCAGTCCTTCCAGGTGCAGCGGCCGACCCTAGTATCCCTCACGTGGGTGCGACGACGGATGGTCCGAACAACGCGTGGCGTTCCTGGCCGGTCGGGACGCGGGTGGTCGTCCGCCGGCGCCGGGACGATGCGCCGGCGCCGGGTGAACCCCGGCTCACCGATGTCCTCGGTGAGATCGTCGCGACCGACGCCTCCGGGCTGACGATCCGCAGCCGCCGGGGCGATGTGCGCGTACCGGCCGCCGATGTCGTCATGTCCAAGCGGGTACCCCCGGCACCCCCGCGACGGCACTGAGGCCCCCTGGCACCTGACCTCAACCGGTCGGCGCCGCACCGCACACGGTCTTGTTCTGGGCCTTGTAGGTCCAGCTCCACGACTCGTCGTTCGCCACCGCGCCGTTCAGGGAGGTGGTCCGGGTGACGGTCACCGAGAAGCCGGGGTTGCCGGCGCCCGAGGCCACACAAGTCGCCGAGGTGTTGTAGACCGTCGTCGGGGCGACCACGTTCCGACGCGGGCTCGTCGTGGTCTCGACCGTCCAGTACTTCGTGCCCCAGATCTGCACGTGCAGGCTGTTGTCCGCCACCCACGCCCGGACGAGTGCGCCGTACGGGGTGTTGTTCTTCCACTTCATGTCGAGCTGCGGGGCGAAGATGGTCGCCTCCCGCCCCTCGGGGTACCGGGAGAAGTACTCGCTGTGCGGCTTGTGCTCGACCAGCTCGAACCCCGCGAAGAACGCCGCGTTGTACGTGGTGGTCGAGACCTGGGACAGCCCTCCGCCCCAGGCATCCGTGTGCTCACCGTTGACGATCGCACCCGCCTCCACGTAGCCGTGCGCGGCATCGACCGGGCCGAGCGCATCGGCCAGGCTGAACGTCTCACCGGGGCGGATGAGAGTGCCGGTGATGATCGTCGCGCCGTTCGAGATGTTCCTTGTCCGCTTCGGCTCGGAGGTCAGGGGCGTCGAGAACTCGCCGACGACCTCCTTGACCCCCAGAGCCTCGAGCGAGGCCGTCGACTCCGCCGGATCGCTCGCGACCAGGGCCACCGTCGCCGTCCGGTCCGACGCCGTGCTCGCCGTCACGACCGCTGCGGCCAGGGTCGCCGGGTCGAGCGTCGTGCCTGGGGTCCCGGCGACGATCACGGGGCTGCCGCTGCTCAGGTCGAAGTGCGCGTCCGCCGACGGCGTCAGCAGAGTCGGCAGCTGGGCCACGACGGCATCGCGCAGCACCGCTCCGTCGAGCGCCAACGTGAGCGCTCCGTCCGCCGCAGTGAACGAGGCGGCGCCGGTGAGGGTCGCGACCGACAGCAAGGCGCTGGTGTCACCCACGGCCACCGTGACCGGTCCCTTGGTGAGCGGGGTCGCCTGCTCGTCCATCGCGCTCTGCGTCGCGTCCTGGGAGATCTCCGGGGCCACGACGGTCGTCGGCAGCGTCAGGGAACCGTCGGTGGTCAACCACTGGGCCTCGAGCACCTGGGCGGTGCCCGCGGGGTCGAGCGCCCAGCCGTCCTGCGCATCCGTCATGTGCGCGGTCCCGTCGACGAACACGATCGCGCCGTTGACGGCATCCTCGTGCAGGGCGTCGGACAGACCCGTGAGAGCGGTGTCGAAGGCTGTCGGGTCCGTGGTGGTCACCGGGGCGACCTCACCGCCGCCGACCACCTGGCGCCACAGTCGGGACGGATCAGCCAGGTCGACGCCGACCAACGGGTCCACCGTGGCCGCAGCGTCGAAGCTCATACCGGCGGCCACCGGGTCGAAGGACGCCTGCTGGTCATGAGCCACCGTGGTGATCGGTGCCACCACCTTGTCGGCAAGCCCCTGCGTGAGAGCGGTCTCCGCCGCGCTCGACGTCAGCCCGCCGATCGCGACGCCCGCCACCGTCGTCCCGCGCGGCACCTTGTCGCCGAACGCGTAGGCCGCACCGACGTAGCCGCCCGCGAGCAGCACCACCACACCCGCGACGACGGCCAGCACCCGCGGCCAACGCCGCGCGCGCACCTCCGGCTCGAAGACGTCGAGCGGGGAGGACTCCCGCGATGAGACCGGGACGGGTCCCGCCTCGATCCGCCGGGACACATCGCCGTCACCGGCGACCGTCGCGGGCCAGCGCGCCTGGTCGACCTCGGCCCCGGCCCCGGCCGACGGCAGAACGTCGGCGTCGGCGGAGGCGACGGGCTGGACTCCTGCGGGCTGGGGCTCGGGCTCCGGCTCCGGCTCCGGCTCCGGCTCCGCAGCGTTGGTCTCCACGGCGTCGGGCTCGACCGGCTCTGGCTTGACGGCGTCGGGCTCGACCGGCTCCGGCTCCACGGCGTCGGGCTCCACGGCGTCGAGCTCGACCGGCTCCGGCTCCGCAGCGTCGAGCTCCACGGCGTCGAGCTCGACCGGCTCTGGCCTGACGGCGTCGGGCTCGACGGAGGCCGGCTCGGACTCGGGTGCCTCGGTCGCGACCGGGACGTCTGGTTCGGCCTCGGTCGGCCCTTCTTCCGGTGACGCGGCGGGCACGTCCTCGACGACCGGCGCCTGGATGCTCTCCGGTTCGACGGGCTGCTCGGGTGCCGGTTCGGCACCGGCTGCGTCCTCCGGTTCGAGGTTCTGCGACGACTCCTCGGACTCGACACGAGCGTCAGTCACATCCACGCCTTCCTGCACCCCACGGCCCCCGCTCCGGGCGCTCCCGCTGCCTGATTCTACGGGTCGGCTCGGAGCCGTCCGATCAGCGAACTCCGCGGGTCCGGCCCCGGAGGTGGATGAGTGCACCCGCCGTCGGGTCCCCCTCGACCGCGACCAGCACGTCCCCGACCACCAGGACGTGGTCACCGACCAGATGGCGCTGGACGGTCCGGCAGTCGAACCATGCGGCGGCACCGGCCAGCCATCGACCCGAGGACTCCCGCGCAGGTCCCGACGGCACGCGGTCGAGCTGGCCGACCACCGGGCGCCCGGGTGACGCGAGCCACTCGGCGAGCGGTCCCTGGTCATCGGCGAGGACGCTCACCGACCACGTCGACGTGTCCTCGATCGCCTCGGCGATCCTCGAGTCCACGTGCAACGTCACGCCGAGCAGGGGCGGCTCCTGCGACAGCACCTGCAACGTGCTCACCGTCGCCGCATGCACCGAGCCCCGCCAACCCACCGTCACCACCGAGACGCCCGCGCCGAGTCGCGCGGCGACCGACCGCAGCTCCTGCGGGTCGACGCTCACTCGACCTCGGGTGCGCGAGGGGACGGCAGCGGACTCCGGTCGAACAACCTGCGCGGAACCGCGGCCACGAGCAGGGCGAGGACCGCCGACCCGAGGATCCAGACCCAGCCGATCGCAGCACCCGCCGGGATGAGCACATCACCGCCCGGGCCGGTGCGGGCGAGCGCCTGGACGCTCACCAGCAGAGCAACGACGTAGCCACCCAGGGCGGGCCACCCGCGCCAGGCGCGGACGAGCACCCCCGCCGATACGACGAGGGCGAGCGCAGCCACGAGCCCCCAGGGCTGGTGGCCCCGGTGGGCGATGGTCCCGAGCAGGCCCACCACGACACCGGCCACCGCGGCGCCGACCGCGCCGAGGACCCATCCGAACCGCCCGGAGTCAGTCACGGCCCGGGACGATACGCCTCAGGCCCGCTTGGCGCGGGATGCGGCCTTCGCGCGAGCGTCGGCCGCCAGGATCACCTTGCGGATCCGCACGATGACGGGCGTCACCTCGACGCACTCGTCCTCACGCGCGAACTCCAGCGACTCCTCGAGCGTGAGGTTGCGCGGCGGGACGAGGTTCTCGAACACGTCCGCCGTGGCGGAGCGCATGTTCGTGAGCTTCTTCTCCTTGGTGATGTTCACGTCCATGTCGTCCGCACGAGCGTTCTCGCCGACGATCTGCCCCTCGTAGACCTCCTGGGTGGGCTGGACGAAGAAGGTGCCGCGGTCCTGCAGGTTGATCAGCGCGTACGGCGTGACCGGTCCGGGGCGGTCGGCGACCAACGAACCCGACTGACGCGTCTCGATCGGGCCGGCCCACGGCTCGTAGCCCTCGGAGATCGAGGAGGCGATCCCGGTCCCGCGGGTCTCGGTGAGGAACCGCGTGCGGAACCCGATCAGACCGCGCGCCGGGACCAGGAACTCCATGCGGACCCAGCCGGTGCCGTGGTTGGCCATCGTCTCCATGCGGCCCTTGCGCCCGGCCATGAGCTGGGTGACCGAGCCCAGGTACTCCTCGGGGACGTCGATCGTCATGCGCTCGACGGGCTCGTGCACCTTGCCGTCGACCAGGCGGGTCACCACGGTCGGCTTGCCCACCGTCAGCTCGAAGCCCTCGCGGCGCATCTGCTCGACCAGGATCGCCAGGGCCAGCTCACCGCGGCCCTGCACCTCCCAGGAGTCGGGCCGGTCGGTCGGCAGCACGCGCAGGGACACGTTGCCGATGAGCTCACGGTCCAGCCGGTCCTTGACCTGGCGCGCCGTGACCTTGTGCCCC
Organism: Cellulomonas sp.; assembly: GCA_022013895.1. GTDB lineage: Bacteria > Actinomycetota > Actinomycetes > Actinomycetales > Cellulomonadaceae > Cellulomonas. The sequence goes on from JAKLPK010000246.1 coordinate 19,777, forward strand.
TTGCCGCCCTTACCGGCCAGCGGCGAGGTGTTGATCCCGATGGTCACGCTGATCGCGGGGTCGTCCACGGTGATGAGCGGCAACGGGCGCGGGTCGTCGGGGTCGGTGAGGGTCTCACCGATGGTGATGTCCTCGATCCCGGCCACCGCGACGATGTCGCCCGGACCGGCCGAGTCGGTCGGCACCCGTTCGAGGGCCTTGGTCACCAGCAGCTCGGTGATCTTCACGTTCTGCACGGTGCCGCCGTGCCGCACCCAAGCCACCTGCTGGCCCTTGCGGAGCGTGCCGTTGAAGATCCGCAGCAGCGCGAGCCGGCCGAGGAACGGTGAGGCGTCGAGGTTCGTCACATGCGCCTGCAGCGGCGAGCCCTCGTCGTAGGTGGGGGCCGGGATCTTCGCCAGGATCGTGGCGAACAACGGTTCGAGGTTCTCGCTGTCGGGCAGCCCGCCATCGGCCGGCTGGGTGAGACTCGCCCGTCCCGCCTTGGCGGCGGCGTAGACCACAGGCACGTCGAGGACGGAGTCCAGGTCCAGGTCCGGCACGTCCTCGTGCAGGTCGGAGGCCAGACCGAGCAGCAGGTCCGTGCTCTCGGCAACCACCTCGGAGATCCGGGCGTCCGGCCGGTCGACCTTGTTCACCACGAGGATCACGGGCAGCTTCGCCTCAAGAGCCTTGCGCAGCACGAACCGGGTCTGCGGCAGCGGACCCTCGCTGGCGTCCACCAGCAGCACGACACCGTCGACCATCGACAGCCCGCGTTCGACCTCGCCACCGAAGTCGGCGTGGCCGGGGGTGTCGATGACGTTGATCGTCACACCGTCCGGCTGCCCGTTGACCGCGGCCGAGGGGCCGTTGTAGCGGATGGCCGTGTTCTTGGCGAGGATCGTGATGCCCTTCTCACGCTCCAGCTCGCCGGAGTCCATCGCGCGTCGCTCGACGTGGTCGTGGTCCCCGAAGGACCCCGTCTGCCAGAGCATGGCGTCGACGAGGGTGGTCTTGCCGTGGTCGACGTGCGCAACGATCGCAACGTTGCGCAGGTCAGGGCGCGTGGCGGTGGGCACGACGGATACACGTCCTTCAAAGGTGGGAGAGCCTGCGACAACGGCGGGCGCATGGGCAGTCTACCGCCCCGGCCCGCCTCGTCCCGCGTCCGGCCGACCAGCTGGTCGACTGGCCGGCCGACCATCCCCGCGATCGGCCCCCGTTGACCTCACGCCCGGTCCGGGGCGACGCCCAGGTCAGACGCGGGCCCAGGACCACCAGCCGGCCAGGTCGACCGAACCCCAGGTCGGTGCGGTCAGCCCGGTGATCGTCGGACCGTCGCCGTCCGGGTCGGTGGCCGCCAGCACCGGCTGGCGGACCAGTGGCAGGACCACCCCAGCACCGTCGAGGAGGCCCTGCGCCTGGGTGAGCAGGGAGCGTGCAGCGCTCGGGTCGATGCTGGTCGCAGCCTGGTCGAGCACCGCGTCGAGCGCGGGGTCGGCGTGGCCGGTCACATTGGTCGCACCGCCGGACCGCCACCGGGCCAGCACCGAGGCGATCGGGAGCTCCCCCTGCGAGACCGGGATCAGTGCCACGTCCCAGTCGGACGGGTTCGACCACAGGGTTGTCGCGAGGTCGGAGGTGTCGACGACGGTCACCGCGAACCCGGCGGCAGCGGCCTGGGTGGTGATCGCCTCGACCAGTGCGGCCCGGACGGGGTCCCCCGTGTCGACGAGCAGCCGGACCGGGACCGCGGCCGTCGTGGCGTCCGCGACCGCACCCGTCGCAGCGGGTGCCTGTGTCACGGGTGCCGCGCTCGACGGCAGCCCGACCTGCGCGAACACCGTGTCGCTGAGCTCGGCCCCGGCCGCCGCCGCGAGCGCCGCCCGGTCGAGCGAGCCGAGGAACGCGGTCCGCGCCGCGGTCGCCGAGACCGCACCGTCGGCCGCGTACGAGGCAGCGTCGAACGCACCACCGCTCGTCTCGCCGATCTGCAGCTGCAGCACCCGGTCGGCGCCGTCGATCACCGTCGCGCCACCGATCCCGGCCAGCGCCGAGCGCACATCCGAGGTGTCGACGGGGGCCACCACATCGACCTCGTCCGAGCCCAGGGCCGAGACCTGGTCGAGCGGGGCGAGGTCCGAGCGGACCACCACCGAGCTGAACCGCGCCGGGTTCGCACCCGTGTAGGCATCGTTCTTCTCCAGGACCACCTGGTTCCCGGGGTCCACCGAGGTGATCACGTACGGTCCGTCGCTCACCGCCGCGGACAGATCGGCGGCGAGCGAGTCGGCGTCGGCCGCCGTGCGCCAGGTGCGGGAGATCGGCACCAGGGCCGTCCGGTCGACGTGCACGATGGCATCGGCCACCACGGCGGCCCAGTCGGTCGACGCCGAGGACGGACTGCTCGACGCCGGCGCGGTGGGGCTCGCGGCCTCCTCGGTCGCGGTCGGGGTGACGACCCCCAGGCTCGGGGCTGCGACCGAGGCCGTGGGTGTCGGCGTCGGCTCGCTGTCCAGCGCGAGGCGGCCGATGACGTGGGCGGGCAGGTTCACGTCGAGCGCCACCTGCCAGTCCGCGACCGGCTGGTCGTAGACCAGCGTGAGCGACCGGGCGTCGAACGACGGTGTCGCCGTGGCATGCACGAGCGCCGGCGAGGTGGCGGCGAACGAGACCGCATCGTCCAGGCTCGAGGTGTCGGCGAGCGATCCGTCGTCGTCCAGCGTCGGGACGCTCTCGTCGAGCTGGCCGGACCGGGCCGCCCACTCCAGGAGCAGGTCCGCGCCGGTGACGGGTACACCGTCGGACCAGCTGACACCCTCGGCGATCGTGTAGCGCACCGTCAGCGGCGAGTCAGAGGTCTTCTCGACCGTGCCGAAGGAGGTGTCGGCCACCGCGTCACCGGCGGCGTCGAGCGTCGTGAAGCCGATATGGGTCAGACCGCGGACGAGCGTGCTGCCGGGGGTGCGGCCCGTGGCGGTCGCGGCGTTGAGCGAGCCGAACGCGTAGCTCACCGCGACGGTCGCCGTCGTCTCACGCTGCGCGGACGAGTCGGAGGTGCACCCGGTGAGCGCAAGTGCCAGCGCCAGCGTGACGCCGCCCCACACCCGCCGCCGGCCCGGCACGGTCGGCTCAGGCCTCTTCGAGGAGCATCGCGCGCAGCTCGCGCCGCTCGCGCTGCTTGGCCGGGTTGGGCAGCGGGACGGCCGCGATCAGCCGCTGGGTGTACTGCTGCTGCGGGTTGCGCAGGATCGCGTCACGCGTGCCCTGCTCGACGATCCGGCCACGCTGCATCACCGCGATCCGGTCGGCCAGCAGGTCGACGACCGCCAGGTCGTGGGTCACGAACAGGCAGGCAAACTTGAGCTCGGCCTGCAGGTTCTGCAGGAGCTGGAGCACATGCGCCTGCACCGAGACGTCCAGGGCCGACGTCGGTTCATCGGCCACCAGCAGCTCCGGGGACAGCGCGAGCGCACGGGCGATCCCGACGCGCTGCTTCTGGCCGCCCGACAGCTCGTGCGGGTAGCGGTTGCGGTAGTCGCGAGGCAGCTCGACCTGGTCGAGCAGGTCCTCGATCCGCCGCTGCAGGGCCTCGCCCTTCGCGATCCCCGCGAGATACATCGGCTCGCCGATCGACTCACCGATCGGCAACCGCGGGTTCAGCGAGGACGACGGGTCCTGGAACACCATGCCCACCTTGCGGCGCAACGCCGCGACCGTCTTGCGGTCACGCGTCGAGACGTCGATGCCACCGACCGTGAGTCGTCCTTCGGCCACCGGCAGCAGCCCGACCGCGGCCCGGCCGATCGTGGTCTTGCCCGAACCCGACTCGCCGACCAGGCCGACGACCTCACCCGGGCGGACCACCAGGTCGGCACCCTCGACGGCGCGGAACGCCGGCATCCGGCCCTGCTTCGGGTACTCGATGGCGACCCGCTCCAGCAGCAGGATGGGCTCCGTCGCATCGTGCTCCCGGGAGCGCTCGGCACGCCGGGACTCCTCGAGCAGCCGGGCGTTCTCCGCCTCGCGGCGGGCGAGATCCTCGGCGCTGACGTCCACGACGAGGTTTTCGGCCCCGGTCGCCGACACCAGTGCCGCGGTCAGGTCGATCTCCGCACCGCCCAGGTGCGGGACGGCCGCCAGCAGCTCCTGCGTGTAGGGGTGCCGGGGGTTCGCGAACACCTGTTCCGAGGTCCCCGTCTCGACGATGAGGCCACGGCGCATGACTGCGATCCGGTCGGCCAGGTCGGCCACCACACCCATGTCGTGCGTGATGAGGATGACCGCTGAGTTGAGGTGGTCGCGCAGGTTGCGCATGAGGTCGAGGATCTCGGCCTGGACGGTGACGTCGAGCGCGGTGGTGGGCTCGTCGGCGATGAGCAGGGACGGGTCGCAGGCCAGGGACTGGGCGATCATCGCGCGCTGCCGCTGACCGCCGGACAGCTGGTGCGGGTAGGAGCGGAACGCTTTGGCCGGGTCCGGCAGCTCGACCATGTCGAGCAGCTCGAGCGCCCGGGCGGCCGCCTGCTCATGGGACAGCATGTCGTGCAGGCGCAGCGTCTCGATGATCTGCGTCCCGATCGTGTAGACCGGGTTGAGCGCCGTCATCGGCTCCTGGAAGATCATCGCGATCTGGTTGCCGCGGATGTGCCGCATGCGTGAGGCCGCCATACCGCGCAGCTCCTCGCCGTTGAGCTTGATGGAGCCGCGCACGCGTGCGTTCTTCGGCAGCAGGTCGAGGATCGCCATCGAGCTCACGGACTTACCGGAGCCGGACTCACCGACGATGGCCAGCACCTCACCGGCGGCGACCTCGTAGTTGAGCTCGATCGCGGCAGGAACCCAGACACGATCGACGGCGAAGTCCACCGACAGGTCCCGGACTTCGAGCACCGGGGTGCGGGGGGAGGTCGTGGTCATCGTGCTGCTCCTGGGATCATGGCCGTGTGCCGACGAGCGACGAGGTGTGGACGTACCGACCGCGCAGTGCGATCCCCGCCACCGCGGGCGTCTGGGTGCTGGCGGCGGGGATGACCGCTGCGCAGGCCGCGACGGGAGGCGCCCCGGCCGTGCTGCGGGCCCTGCCGTTCGCCCTGGCGGGCGCCCTGGCCGGCTGGCTGGTCTTCTACCGGCCCTTCGTGCGGGTGGACGAGCGCGGAGTGCACGTCGTCAACCCGTTGCGAAGCTACGAGGTTCCATGGGAAGCGCTCGTCGACATCCGGACCCGGTACGTGTGCACCCTCGTGACCCCGCATCGCGCGATCGAGGTGTTCGCCGCTCCCGGACCGGGCCGGCACGTGGCCGCCACGGCCACCGCAGCCGATCTGCGACGTCCCGGCGGGAGCGGCCGGGACCAGCACCTCCCGCTCGATGTCGGCGCCCTGCCCCGCACGGCCTCCGGCACGGTCGCCGGGATGGTGCGCCGCCGGTGGCAGGAGCTGGTTGAGTCCGAGCAGCTGGAACCGGGTCTGGCCGATGTCGTCGAGGTCCCCCGCACGACGGACCGTCGGGCGATCGGCGCACTGGTGGGGCTGCTGGTGCTCGGGGTGCTGCTCGTCGTCGCGACCTGAGCCTGCCGCCGGGCCGAGGACCGGCCCGATCTCGTGCACCGGGAGGACGGTGGCGGTCATCGCCCGTCCTCCGGTTGCGGCGTGGTCCCACCGTCCGTCGCCGACGGGCCGTGATCGATCGGTGCGGCCGTCGCAGCCGTGCCCGTCGCTGCCTGGTCCTTGACCTTGCGCAGCGAGACCTTCTTCTGCTGCGGGTCGAAGGCGTCGCGCAGACCGTCGCCGATGAAGTTGATGGACAGGCAGATGATCACGATGAACAACCCGGGCCACCAGAACAGCCACGGCCGGGTGGAGAACGCCGCCTGGTTGCTGCTGATCAGCAGGCCGAGGGACGTGTCGGGGGCCTTGACCCCGAATCCGAGGTAGGACAGCGACGTCTCGAGCAGGATCGCCGAGGACATGAGCAGCGTGGTGTTCACGGTGATGACGCCGACGGCGTTCGGCAGGATGTGCCGGAAGATGATCCGCGCCGACGACGCACCGGCCAGCCGGGCGGCGTCGACGAACTCCCGCTCACGCAGCGACAGGAACTCGCCGCGGACGAGCCTGGCCATTCCGGTCCACAGCACGAGACCGAGGAACGACCCCAGCAGCACGAAACCGGCGTCGAGGTTGTACCCGATGACGGCGCTGAGCAGCAGCACGGGGATGATGATGACGACATCGGTGAACCGCATGAGGACGGCCTCGGTCGTGCCGCGGAAGAACCCCGAGGCGGCGCCCACCGAGACGCCGACGAGCGCCGCGATGGTGCCGACCAGCAGGGTGATGACGAGCGAGATCTGGGTCCCGCGCATCGTCATGGCGAAGTAGTC
>JAKLPK010000247.1 GCA_022013895.1 Cellulomonas sp.
GGCCTCCTCGAGCGCCTTCTTGACGTCGAGCATGCCGGCACCGGTCTTCTCGCGCAGCGCCTTGATGTCCGCCACCGAGTAGTTCGCCATCAGATGTCCTCGTTCTCGTCGTGGTGCACCGGGGAACGGCGCGTGATCAGTTGGCCTCGGTCGCGGTCTCGTCCGTGGACGCGACCTCATCGGTCGAGGCGACCTCGTCGGTGACGACGTCCTGCGCGGCGGCGACGATGACCTCGTCGACAGCAGCGGTCTCGCCCACAGCAGCCTCGACATCCGCCGCGACGACCTCGTCGGCCACCACCGCAGCGGACTCCTCGACCACCGGGGTCGCGTCGACGACGGCGGTCTCGGCGACCGCGGCAGCGTCCTCGACGACCACGGCGGCGGCAGCCTCGGCACCGGCGAGCAGCTCCTGCTCCCACTCGGCGAGCGGCTCGGTCGGGGCAGCCGCGCCCTCGCTGTCACCCGTGCGGGAGGCGTGACGCTTGATGAGCCCGTCGGCGACGGCGTCGGCCACCACGCGGGTGAGCAGCTGGACGGCGCGGATCGCGTCGTCGTTACCCGGGATCGGGTAGTCGACCTGGTCGGGGTCGCAGTTGGTGTCCAGGATCGCCACGATCGGGATGCCCAGCTTGCGAGCTTCGTCGACCGCCAGGTGCTCCTTGTTGGTGTCGACGATCCAGACGGCCGAGGGAACCTTGGCCATGTCCCGGATACCGCCCAGCGTCTTGGCGAGCTTGTCCTTCTCGCGACGCAGGACCAGCAGCTCCTTCTTCGTCAGACCGGAGGCCGCGACGTCGTCGAAGTCGACCTGCTCGAGCTCCTTGAGGCGCAGCAGACGCTTGTGCACGGTCTGGAAGTTGGTGAGCATGCCGCCGAGCCAGCGCTGGTTGACGTACGGCATCCCGACCCGGGCGGCCTGCTCGGCCACCGGCTCCTGAGCCTGCTTCTTCGTGCCGACGAAGAGGATGGTGCCGCCGTGGGCGACGGTCTGGCTCACGAACTCGTAGGCGGAGTCGATGTACGTCAACGACTTCTCGAGGTCGACGATGTAGATCCCGTTGCGCTCGGTGAGGATGAAGCGCTTCATCTTCGGGTTCCAGCGGCGGGTCTGGTGCCCGAAGTGGACCCCGCTGTTCAGCAGCTGGCGCATGGTGACGACGGCCATGATCGACCTTTCGGCGCACGCAGGACGCGCGCACTCGTGCGGACCGGCTGGTCCGCGTGCTCGGTTGTCGACCCCGGCCGGGTGGCCGAGGTCCCTGGCGCCCGCCGGACCCGCACCGGGTGTACCCCGGACCGCTGCGGGCGTCGGCCTCGTTCCCGCTGCTGCACGAGTGCAGCGCGAGTCGGAGTCAGGACGCGCGAAGTCGACCGGCATGCCGGTCGCAGGGAAAAACTCTACCCGACGCCGGGCGCGGCACCGCCCGCACGCCCGCGCCGCTGCGCCACGGGCCCGGGCACCGGGCCGCCCGCACGTCATGGGCGACCGGCACGAGCCGTCCTGCGCCGTGCGAGCGACCGAGCATCCCACCGTGCGGGCGACCGACTCGCCCCGCCGCGGCACCCCGCCGCACCCTGACGGACATGTGGACGCAGACACTCCGACGCGGGTCCGGCCTGGCACTGCTCGGTGCCATCGCACTCGGCCCCGCCGCGGCCGCACCGGGGGCTCCCCCGGTGTCCACCGAGGCCCGCGCCGTCGACTACCGCGCCCCCGTCGGCGGTGCGGTCGAGGTGCTGCGCGCCTTCGACCCACCCGCGCAGCGCTGGTCCGCCGGGCACCGCGGCGTCGACCTGGTCCTCGACCGGGCGGGCCAGGTCCTGGCGCCGGCCGCGGGCATCGTCACGTTCGCCGGTCCGGTCGCCGGTCGGCCCGTGATCACGGTCGCGCACGCCGACGGGCGTCGGTCCAGCATGGAGCCGGTCGAGGCCACCGTCTCGGCGGGCGAGGTCGTCGCAGCCGGTCAGGTGATCGGCACGCTCGCAGACGCCGCCGCCACGCACTGTGCGCCGCTGACCTGCCTGCACTGGGGCGTCCGCGAGGGGGACACCTACCTGGATCCGCTCAGTCTGCTCGACGGCCACGGACCGGTGGTGCTGCTCGCCGACGGTCCGCGTGCACCTCGGGCGACCTCGTACCGCCGAGCGTCGGAGGGTCAGCAGACCCGTTCGGCCTCGTGCATCTGGTGGCGGAGCCGACCCATGGCGGCCGTGTGCATCTGGGAGACCCGGGACTCCGTCACTCCCAGGACACGTCCGATCTCGGCGAGGGTGCGGCGCTCGTAGTAGTACAGGACGACGACCAGCCGCTCACGCTCACCCAGCGTCTCGATGGCCCGGCCGAGCAGGTGCGAGGTCTCCATCGCCTCGACCTCCAGGACGGGATCCGGGACCCGGTCGTCACCGATCCGATCACCCATGCTGATGCCGCCCGAGGAGTCCTCACCCATGACGACCTCGTCCAGCGCCGCGAGGTTCACACTCGCCACCTGCCCGAGCACCGAGCTCAGCTCGCGGGTCGAGATCTCCAGACGCCCGGCCACCTCGTGCTGGCTGGGGGCGCGGTGCAGCTCGATCTCGAGGTCGCAGAACGCACGGTCGATCGCACGAGCCTTCGAACGGACCGAGCGCGGCACCCAGTCCATCGCACGGAGCTCGTCGAGGATGGCGCCGCGGATCCGCGAGGACGCATACGACTCGAACCGCACCGAACGGTCCGTCTCGAACTTCTCGATGGCGTCGATCAGCCCGAACATCCCGTAGGACACCAGATCGGCCTGCTCCACCGTGTTCGGAAGCCGCATGCCCAGCCGGCCGGCAACGGCCGTGACGAGCGGCACGTAGTGCAGGATCAGCTGCTCACGAGCACTCGGCGAGGCGGTCGACTTGTACTCGCCCCACAGGGCGTCGATCGGATCGACGTCGGCGACGGTCCGCTGGGTCGGGATGACGCCGACGGGCGCGGTCGGGAGCGGGAACCGGCGAACCGGCGCCGTCTGCTGCACCGTGGTGGTCGTCATCATGGGCTCCATCTCGTGCAGTGTGCTCATGCCCGCGGGTGGGCAAGACCGAAGGCGGAGCGAAGGCGCTCCGCCGAGACATGGGTGTAGCGCTGGGTGGTGGCGAGGCTGGCATGGCCGAGCAGCTCCTGGACGGAACGCAGGTCCGAGCCGCCCTCCAGGAGGTGGGTCGCGGCGGAGTGACGCAGACCGTGCGGCGCCACGTCGTCCACACCGGCAGCGTCGGCAAGACGATGCACGGCCGCCCGGGCCTGCCGCTGATCGAGGCGCCCTCCGCGGGCGCCGACCAGCAGCGCCGACGTGCCGGCGCCGGCGAGGGCCGGGCGAGCCGTCTCCAACCAGGTGCGGGCTGCCCGCACGGCTGGCAGCCCGATCGGGACCACCCGTTCCTTGCGGCCCTTGCCGAGCACCCGGAGCGTGCGCTGGTCGAGATCCAGGTCGCGGACGTCCGATGCGCAGAGCTCGCCGACGCGGACCCCGCTGGCGTAGAGCAGCTCGGCGAGCGCCCAGTCGCGCACATCGAGAGGTCCGCCGTCGGACGCTGCGCGACCGGCACCGTCCAGGAGCTTGGCGACCGAGTCCTGGGCGAGCACGGTCGGCAGGGTCCTGGCGGCACGGGCGTTCGCGAGGCGCGTCGTCGGGTCCGTCGCGACCCGGCCCGTGTGGACGGCCCAGGCGAAGAACGTGCGACAGGCCGCGCTGCGGCGGGCAAGGGTGGCGCGGGACAGGGACGCCCCGACCATCGATCCGAGCCAGCTGCGCAGCACCATCAGGTCGACCTGGTCGAGACGGGTGCGTCCCAGCCCGGTGGCGTGGTCGAACAGGGAGTCCACATCACTGCAGTAGGCGCGCACGGTGTGGTCCGACAGGCCGCGTCCGGCGCTCAGGTGCAGGGCGAAGTCGCGGCGCAGGCGGACCCTGTCCGCCGCACCCGCCTCGATCGTCGCCATGAACACGCCCCTACCCTGGATCGCTCACGGGTCACCCACAAGAGGCACTCAAACTACACGCGTGTAGTACTCGACCGGAAAGTCGACAATGTCCGGAATGGGGCCGACGCCGCTCCCATTCGTCCGATTATTTCACCCGGTCCGCCATTCATCGGCTGATCGACTCACCCACACGGACGCAGGACCGGACCGGGACAAAGGGCCAGTACTCAGGCGCGTCGGGCCCGCCAGCCCTCGGCCGAGCGAACCGCGAGGCCGGCGAGCTCGAGGCGCCCGAGGCTCGCCCGAACGGCTGCGATCCCCAACCCGCACCGGACCGCGATGTCCTCCGGCTCGGCCGGACGTCGCAACGACAACGTCTCGTGCACCGTGCGCGACGGCGGGTCCACCGCGTCCAGCGGCCGCGCAGCAGCCGGCTGGTCCCGAGCCGCGCCGATCAGCGGCCCGACCAGCTCGAGCACCTCGGAGGCATCCGTGACGCACACCGCGCAGCCCTCACGCAGCAGGCGGTGACACCCCGCGGAGGCCGCCGAGGTCACCGGTCCCGGGACCGCCCCCACCGGCCGCAGCAGCTGGGCCGCATGGTGGGCCGTCGAGAGCGCCCCGGACCGCCACGCGGCCTCGACCACGACCGTGGCGCCCGACATCGCGGCGATCAGACGGTTGCGCTGCAGGAAGCGTGACCGCAGCGGAACCGCACCCGGTGCGGCCTCCCCGACCAGGGCTCCGCCTGCCGCCACGACGTCGTCGAACAGCTCTCGGTGCGCCCCGGGGTACGGCTGGTCGATCCCACCGGCGAGGACGACCGCTGTCGGACCGCCGGCTGCCAGCGCCCCACGGTGTGCGGCGGCGTCGATCCCGAACGCGCCCCCCGAGACCACCAGGACGCCCCGGGCCGCGAGCCCGTGCGCCAGGTCCGCGCCGACCTGCCGGCCGTACTGCGTGCACGCCCGTGAACCGACCAGGGCCACGGCAGCCGGCCCGGAACCGTCCTCCGGCGCCGCGCGGTCGGCAGCGAGCGCACCACGCACCCAGAGGCAGTGCGGACGGGCGTCGCCGAGGTCATCCAGGCCGCGTGGCCATCCCGGGTCACCCGGCACGACCACGTGGAGCCCGCGCGGGACCTCGAGCCGTCCCTCGTCGCCTCCCTCGACCGACTCCCAGCGCGACGACCAGAGCACGGCCCGGCGCGTCAGTCGCGACCGCGCGCCCACCGAGAGCCCGTGCGCGAGCCCGCCCAGCAGCGACCAGTCGGGTCCGTGCGACCCGACCGAACGGACCCAGGCCAGGGCCGCACCGGCTCCGACCGCGGCGATCAGCGCTCCGGCTGCCTCGTCCCCCGGCTCGCTGAGCACACTCCACAGCGCCCGGGCCCCACGTTCGTCGGCCGAGGTCGGCGGGGCAGCGCCAGCACCCTCGCCGCCAGGGCCGGGCGCGCCGACGGCTCCCCGGAGCCCGGTCACGCGTTGCCCCGCCGGGTCCGCAGCGCCATCGCCTCACCGATCTCGTCGTCACCGGGGACGCCCCGTCCGGCCAGATCGGCCAGCGTCCACGCCAGCCGCAGCACCCGGTCCACCCCCCGCAGGGACAGCCACCCACGGTCGAGAGCCGCGTCGAGCTCCACGGCGGCGCGACCACGGCGTCCCAGCCGGGTGCGCAACCACGAACCTGAGACCTCGGCGTTGGTGCACCAGCCGGTACCCGCAAGCCGCTCGGCCGCTGCGCCGCGCGCCGACCGAACCCGCTCGGCGACGACGGCTGTGCTCTCCCCCGCGCGCCCGTCCGCGGTCGCCGGCGGCACGTCGAGCTGGATGTCGACGCGGTCCAGCAACGGTCCGGAGATCCGGCCGAAGTAGCGACGCCGCTGCTCGGCGCGGCAGGTGCAGTCCGCCCCCTTGCCGAACCAGCGTCCGCACGCACACGGGTTCGCGGCCAGGACCAGCTGGAACCGCGCCGGGTACCTGGCCGTTCCCGCAGCCCGGTGCAGCACGAGCTCACCGTGCTCAAGGGGCTGTCGCAGCGTCTGCAGGACGGAGCTCGCGAACTCGGGAGCCTCGTCGAGCAGCAGGACACCGCGATGGGCGCGTGAGGCCGCACCGGGCCGGGGTATCCCGGAGCCCCCACCGATGATGGACGCAGTGGTCGCCGTGTGGTGGGGGTCCTCGAACGGCGGACGACGCAGCAGGCCGAGGGCCGGGTCGAAGGTTCCGGCCACCGAGTGCACCGCGGTGACCTCGAGCGACTGCACCTCGTCCAGATCGGGCAGCAGACCCGGCAGCCGGGCGGCCAGCATCGTCTTGCCGGCGCCCGGCGGCCCGACCAGCAGCAGGTGATGGCCGCCGGCAGCCGCGACCTCCAGGCCCCGCCTTGCCTCCGCCTGCCCCAGCACGTCCGCCAGGTCGAGCTGTGGGCGAGCGGCCACCGTGAGGTGCTCGGCGCCCACCGGCATCACATCGGGCACCTCCACCTCGCCGCCGTACCACGAGGCCACCTGGGCCAGGCTGTCCGCTGCGGCGATCTGGGCGCCCGGGACCAGGGCGGCCTCGGCCGCGTTGGCCGAGGGCACCACCACCCGAGAGGTACCCGCCGCCACCGCGGCCGCCACCGCGGGAAGCACACCGCGGACCGGTCGGAGCCGCCCGTCGAGACCGAGCTCGCCGAGGTGCACCACCTGCGCAGGGCGTTCGGCATCGACCAGACCGGCACCCGCGAGCACCGCGACCGCGATCGCCAGGTCGAAGCCGGAACCCGACTTCGGCAGGGCGGCCGGGGTGAGGTTCACCGTGACGCGGCGGTTCGGCCAGGCCAGACCGGATGATGTGACGGCGGCCCGCACCCGATCCCGTGCCTCCGACAGCGCGGCGTCCGGGAGCCCGACGAGGCTGAACGCCGGCAGCGAGGCAGCCAGATGGGCTTCCACCTCGATGGGATGGGCGCTGGTCCCGACCAGGGCGACGGCGCGGGTACGTCCCAGCGGCATCTAGACCACCCCGACCAGGTGCTCGATGACCGGTCCACCCGCCCGAGGCACCGTGATCGCCAGGACGTCGACCCGGACCGACGCGGGTCGCACGTCGTGGGCCGTCAGCCAGGCGGCAGCGAGTCGACGGATACGTGCCAGCTTGGCCCTGGTCACGGCCTCGGCCGGCGAACCGTACGTGTGGCTCCGCCGGGTCTTGACCTCGACCGCGACCAGCTCGTCACCGTCGAGCGCGACGAGGTCGAGCTCACCGTGCACACACCGCCAGTTGCGGTCGAGCACCCGCCAGCCGGCCGCCTCCAGGTGTGCTGCCGCGACGTCCTCACCGTACCGACCGACTGCCTCCGTGACCCGCATGGTGGCCACGGTGCCGGACGACGTCGTCCGTGCAGCGGGTGCTCAGCCCCGGACCGGGCGAACGCGCCGACGTCTCAGGGCTGAGGACAGGTCGTCAGGCCCGCCCGACCTCACCGAGATCGAGCTCCGCCTTGGCGAGCTCCTCGACGTTCACATCCTTGAACGTCACGACCCGCACCGACTTCACGAACCGCGCCGAGCGGTACACGTCCCACACCCAGGCATCGGTGAGCGACAGCTCGAAGTAGACCTCGCCCGCAGCGGAACGCACCTGCAGATCGACCTGGTTGGCCAGGTAGAACCGCCGTTCGGTCTCCACCACGTAGGAGAACAGACCGACGACGTCCCGGTACTCGCGGTACAGGGCGAGCTCGGCATCAGTCTCGTAGTTCTCCAGGTCCTCGGCGCTCACCCGCCCATCATCCCCCATGGGCCGGTCGGGTCGACCGCTGGTGCGGCAGGGGCCGCAGAAGCCGACACCAGCCCCGGCAGCTTCCACGAGCGACGATGCAGGCGGCACGGACCGTGCTCCGCGAGTGCCGCCACGTGGTCGACGGAGGCGTAGCCCTTGTTGGCGGCCCATCCGTACTGCGGGTACTCGTCGGCGAGCGCGACCATCAGCGAGTCCCGCTCGCACTTGGCAAGCACCGAGGCCGCCGCCACGCTCGCGCACGTCCGGTCCGCCTTGACCAGCAGGTTCACCTGACGGTGCACCTGCCCATCGGGGGCGAACAGGTCGGCGGGAGGCGTCAGCCAGTCGTACGACCCGTCGAGCAGGACCGCATCGACCGGGCCGATCTGCCCCTCCGCGACGGCGAGCGCACGCTGACCCGCGAGGCGCAGCGCGGCGAGGATCCCGACGGCATCGATCTCGGCGGCACTGGCATGCCCGACGGCCCGCGCCCTCCCCCAGCGGCTCAGCGCCGGTACGAGCGCCTCGCGGGCGCCGGGGCTGAGCAGCTTGGAGTCGGCCACCCCGACCGGCGCGGTGCGCGTCGTCAGGTCGACCACGACCACCCCGACGCTCACCGGACCGGCCAACGAGCCACGTCCGACCTCGTCCATCCCGGCGACGAGCCGCGCACCGCCCCGCAGCACGGACCGTTCGTTCCTCAGGTGCGGAGGACGACGCCCTCCCCCGGTCGCCGTCACGACGGGTCCGGGACGGAGGCGAACACCGCCCCGGGGTTGCTCAGCACCGAGAGTCGGTCCAGCGGCCAGACCGTCACGAAGGCCACACCGACAACATCGGAGATCGGCACCGCGCCTCCACCAGGCCGTCCCTGGTTGTACCGGGAGTCGGCCGAGTGCTGGCGGTTGTCGCCCATCACCCACAGGTAGCCGTCAGGGACCACGACGTCGAAGACGACCTCGCTCGGCTGCGAACCCGGTTTGAGATACGTCTCGTCGATGGCGACGCCGTTCACGGTCACCGGCTGACCGTCGCCCGCGCACGCCACGTGGTCGCCCGGCAACCCGATGACCCGCTTGACGAGATGGTCGCCCGAATCGGTCGGCATGAGGCCGATCCAGCGCAGCGCCTCGTCGGCGACCGCGACGACACCAGTCTCCGAGGACGCCACCGTGGGTGCCAACCAGCCACCCGGGTCCGTGAAGACGACGATGTCACCACGGTGCAACGAGAAGACGTCGGGGACCAGCTTGTTGACTAGGATCCGGTCGTGCACGACGAGCGTGTCGTTCATCGAGTCCGACGGGATGAAGAACGCCTGGACCAGGAACGTCTTGACCACGAGCGACAGCACGACGGCGCTGACCACGATGATGGTGGTCTCCCGCAGCCAGGCGAGTGGGCCGCTCGATGACGCCTTGCGGCGGTGCTGCCGACGCCCGTCACGCGGACGGGCTCGGACCGGCTCCGGGAGCCGGTCCGAGCCAGGTACCGCTGCTGCGCCCGATGGGACCGGGTCCGAGGTGACCGGGCCCGACGTGACCGGTGCGCCGACGCTCGGGGTCACCGGGTCGGCAGGTTCTGCGATCACGCGCCCACTGTCGCATGCGCGGGCCGCGCGGCGCGAACGAGCAGTCGCACCTGCAGGTCAGCCCTTCTTGACGGGCAGCGCGTCGCGCTTCTCCTTGATCTTGGCCTTCTTGCCGCGGAGGTTGCGCAGGTAGTAGAGCTTGGCTCGCCGCACGTCACCACGGGTGATGACCTCGATCGAGTCGATCGTCGGGGCGTGCAGCGGGAAGGTGCGCTCGACGCCCACCCCGAAGCTCACCTTGCGGACCGTGAAGGTCTCGCGGACGCCGCCACCCTGACGGGCGATCACGACGCCCTGGAAGGCCTGGATGCGGGAGCGGGTGCCCTCGACGACCTTGACGTTCACCTTGACGGTGTCGCCGGCGCGGAACTCGGGAAGGCCGGTGCGGAGCGATGCCGCGTCGATCGGGTCGAGCGTATGCATGGGTGTCGCCTCTCGGCTCTGCCACCGGTCAGAGCGTTCATCCGGGTCTGCGCGCCGGGTGGCGCGCCGACCACGTGGGGTCATGGACGTGACGTGTGCGATGCGCGACCAGCCAGATCGGCCGGCCGGGCGTGGCCCGTGACGTCCCCCCGGAGGCAGGGACAACGGGCGCGCACCGACCTGACAGTGTGCCACACGGCCCCGCGACGGCCCAATCAGCCCGGTGCGGCCAGACCGCCGTCCTGCACCGACCAGCCGAGCGCGCGCAGCGCGGCGAGATCGTCGCGGTCGAGCTGTGCCGGGTCGAGCCCGAGCAGCAGATCCGGGCGGCGTGCGGCTGTGCGCTCGATCGACCGGTCCCGCCGCCACCTGGCGACCTTGCCGTGATGGCCCGACAGGAGGACCTCGGGCACCTCCAGACCGGCCCACGCGGTCGGCCGGGTGTAGACGGGGTATTCCAGCAGACCGTCCCCGGCATGCGACTCCTCGACCAGCGACTGCGGGTTCCCGATCACACCGGGCAGCAGCCGGGCGACCGCCTCGACCACGACGAGCGCCGCGACCTCACCGCCGTTGACCACGTAGTCGCCGAGCGACACCTCGGTCACAGGACCGCCGGCCGCGTAGTGCTCGACCACCCGGGCATCGATGCCCTCGTACCGGCCGCACGCGATGACGAGCTGCCCAGCCCCGGCGAGATGCCCCGCCAGCTGCTGGGAGAACGGTCGCCCCGCCGGCGACGGGACGATGAGGTGCGCACCGGGCGTCATCACCGCATCGAGCGCCTCGCCCCACACGTCGGGACGCATCACCATCCCGGCGCCACCACCGAACGGGGTGTCGTCGACCGTCCGGTGCCGATCCCGCGCCCAGTCCCGCAGATCGTGCACCCGCAGGTCGAGAACCCCGTCGCGGACGGCCTTGCCGACCAGCGAGAGACCGAGCGGGGCCAGGTACTCCGGGAAGATCGAGACGACGTCGATACGCACGTCAGTCGCCGTCCTGCCCGGTCTCCTCGCTGATGACCAGGGCGTCGGCATCCACGGCGAGCAGCCCGCCGGGCGGGTCGATCAGCACCCGACCGCCCGGGACGTCGACCACCGGGACGATCTGGCGGACGAACGGGACCCGGCTCACCGCACCGTCGGGCTCGCGCAGCACGAGCAGGTCCTGCGCGGGCAGGTGCTCCAGGTCGACGACAGTGCCGAGCAGCTCGTGGGTGCCCACCCGCTCGACCCGCAGACCGATGAGCTCGTGGCGGTACCAGGACTCCGAGTCGCCCTCGTCATCGGCCTCGACGACGAGCGCGATGCCCATCAGAGCCTCGGCACCGGTGCGGTCCTCGACACCGGCGAAGGTGACGAACCAACGGCCCTGCTGGTGACGGACCTCCTGGACGACCAGCGGCCCAGCGCCCGCGGGGTCGGTGTCGAGCACCGCCCCGCGGGTCAGCCGGGCCTGCGGGTCGTCGGACCGCACGTCGAGGGCGACCTCGCCGCGCAACCCGTGGGCGCGCCCGATCCGGGCGACCGTCAGCTGCACGGTGCGCTCAGCGCCGGTCGACGTCCACGACGTCGACGCGGACCGAACCGTCCGTCGACAGCGCGTTGACGACCTGGCGCAGCGCCTTCGCCGTACGACCGCTGCGGCCGATGACGCGCCCGAGGTCGTCGGGGTGGACCCGGACCTCGAGCAGCTCACCGCGGCGCAGCGCGGCCTGACGCACGTGCACGTCGTCCGGGTGATCGACGATCCCCCGGACCAGGTGCTCCAGCGCGTCGGAGAGCATCAGGCCTGCTCGTCGGCCGCAGCGGGCTCGGACGCAGCCTGGGACTTGCGCTCGGACGCGGTGGCCTTGACCTTCTCGGCGGCGACCGCGACGGCCTCGACGGCCGACGTGGCGTCGGTCTTGGCGGCCTTCGTCCGGAGCTTGCCCTCGGCACCCGGCAGGCCCTTGAACTTCTGCCAGTCGCCGGTGATCTTGAGGAGCACGCGCACCTGCTCGGTGGGCTGGGCGCCGACGCCGAGCCAGTACTGGGCGCGCTCGGACTTGACCTCGATGAACGAGGGCTCCTCGGTGGGGTGGTACTTGCCGATCTCCTCGATCACACGACCGTCGCGCTTGGTGCGCGAGTCGGCGACGACGATGCGGTAGTAGGGCGCGCGGATCTTGCCCAGGCGCTTGAGACGGATCTTGGTGGCCACGGTGTGGTGTCTCCTGAACGTGCAACGGGGCGGTCCTTGCCGCGCCTCCCGTGGGGCAGGCGCGCGGGTGAGGACCTGAAGGACTACGGCAACGGCAGGTAGAGGGGCTGCGTGCGCCGTGGACAGCCGCTCATTGTGCCAGATGTCCGGTCCGCGCCCAACTCCGACCCACGACGGAGGCGCGCCACGCCCCACGGGGGTGCCCTGAACCCAGCGGTCAGCGCACCCGCACACCCCGGAGCACGATCGCGGCCGGCTCCGCGAGGGCCCTGATATCCGTCCTGGGGTCGGTCGCGTAGACCACCAGATCCGCCGAGGCGCCCTCGACCATGCCTGGGACGCCAAGCCAGCGCCGCGCTTGCCAGGTCGCCGCCGCGACGACCTGCGCGGCCGGGATCCCTGCCGCGACCAGCTCGGCCGCCTCGTCGGCGATCCTGCCGTGCACGATGGTGCCGCCGGCATCCGTCCCCACCAGGATCTGCACCCCGGCGTCGTGCAGGTCCCGCACCTGGTCGTACCGGCGGGCGTGCATCGCGCGCATCCGCGCCGCGAACGCGGGAAAACGTGTCCCGGCCTCGGCGATCACCCCGAACTGCGCCACCTGCAGCAGCGTGGCCGTCACCGGGATGCCGGCAGCCGCGATCGCCTCGATCTGGGCCGGGTCGGCACCGGTCGCGTGCTCGAGGCAGTCGACGCCGGCGGCCAGCAGATCGTCGAGCGTCTCGGTGGCGAAGGTGTGCGCGGTCACCCGCGCGCCGCCGGCATGGGCCGCCGCGACGGACTCCGCGAGCTGCCGGGACGTCCACAGCGGTGTCAGGTCACCTCCGGCGGGCAGGTCCCGGTCGATCCAGTCGGCCACCAGCTTGACCCAACCGTCCCCACGAGCAGCCTCCTGCGCGACCGCGGCCGGCAGCTCGTCCGGATCGGCCAGCTCGCGGGCGTAGTCCCGCAGGTAGCGCCTCGGGCGCGCCAGGTGGTGACCGGCGCGGACCAGTCGCGGCAGCTCGGGTTCGTCGGCCACCCACGAGGTGTCCAGCGGGGAACCGGCGTCCCGGATGAGCAGCACACCGGAGTCCCGGTCAGCCAGTGCCTGGGCCCGCGCGGTGGGCACGTCCGTCGCCCCGGCCGCCGAGAGCCCGACGTGGCAGTGCACATCGACGAGCCCCGGCAGGACGACACCGGTCAACGTCGCCTCGGGTTCGACCGATGGTCGGTCGAAGGTGAGCCGGCCGTCGAGCACCCAGGCGTCACCGACCTCGTGCTCCTCGTCCGCGACGATGCGGCCCCGCAGGTGCAGGACGGTCATCCGACCGGTCGCCCGTTCACTGGCCGCGCAGGTACTGGTCCAGGCCCTCAGGAAGCTGCAGGTCCTCCGGCCGCGGGGAAGGTGCGGAGCCCAGCCCGAACGCCGAGCCGGCGGGCGCCGACGGTCGGCTGGTCTCACCGCGCAGCTGCTCGGCCCGCTTCGCCGGGTTCCCGGACCGCGCCTTGCCGCGTCGGGCCGGCGGTGGCGCCGCACGCCCCTTCGACTTCTTGCCCGAACCCGGCAGATTGCCCATCCCCGGCATGCCCGGCATACCGCCGCCGCGCGCCATCTGCCGCATCATCGTCTGCGCCGCGTCGAACCGGACGACGAGATCGTTGACATCGGACACCTTGGTGCCGGACCCCGCGGCGATGCGCGAGCGCCGCGAACCGTTGAGCATCTTCGGGTTGTCCCGCTCGGCGGGCGTCATCGAGTAGATGATCGCCTCGATGCGGTCGACCTCCCGCTCGTCGAAGTTGTCGAGCGCCTCGCGCATCTGCCCCATACCGGGCAGCATCCCGAGCATCTTCTTCAGCGGACCGGCGTTGCGCACCTGCTGGAGCTGGCTCAGGAAGTCGGCCAGCGTGAAGTCCTCGCCCTTGGCGAGCTTGCCCGCGAACCGCTCCGCCTGGTCAGCGTCGAACGTCTTCTCGGCCTGCTCGATGAGCGACAGCACGTCACCCATGTCGAGGATGCGGGAGGCCATCCGGTCGGGGTGGAAGACCTCGAGGTCGGTGAGCTTCTCACCGGTCGAGGCGAACAGGATCGGACGCCCGGTGACCTGGGTGACCGACAGCGCGGCGCCGCCGCGGGCATCGCCGTCGAGCTTCGACAGCACCACACCGGTGAAACCGACACCCGCGGCGAAGGCCTGGGCCGTGGTGACCGCGTCCTGGCCGATCATCGCGTCGACGACGAAGAGGATCTCGTCCGGCGAGGTCGCGTCGCGGATCTCGGCAGCCTGGGCCATCAGCCCGTCGTCGACGCCCAGGCGGCCGGCGGTGTCGATCACGACGATGTCGTGCTGACGCGACCGGGCGGCCTCGACCCCGGCACGAGCCACGGCCACCGGGTCCGCACCTGCCGGCAGCTCGTCATCGGATCCGGCGTTGCCCGGGTGCGGGGCGAACACCGGCACGCCGGCCCGCTCCCCCACGACCTGCAGCTGGGTGACGGCGTTGGGACGCTGCAGGTCGGCCGCGACCAGCAGCGGGGTGTGCCCCTGCTCGCGCAGCCACAGCGCGAGCTTGCCGGCCAGGGTGGTCTTGCCCGCACCCTGCAGACCCGCGAGCAGGATGACCGTCGGCGGGTTCTTCGCCAGCCGCAGCTCCCGGGTGCTCCCGCCGAGGATCGTGACGAGCTCCTCATGCACGATCTTGACGACCTGCTGCGCCGGGTTGAGGGCACCCGACACCTCGGTGGACAGCGCGCGCTCACGGACCGCGCCGGTGAACGACCGCACCACCGGGACGGCGACATCGGCGTCCAGCAGGGCGCGTCGGATCTCGCGCACGGTCGCATCGACGTCGGCGTCGGACAGCCTGCCCTTCGTGCGCAGGTTGCGGAAGGTGGCGGTCAGCCGGTCGGACAGGGAGGCGAACACCGCAGGGACTCCAGGGGCAGGTGGCTACGAACGGTCCACAGTATCCGTCAGTACGGCCCTGGCCCGGGCGGTGAGGTCGTCGACGAGCCGTGCGCGCCACGTGGTCCACGCCACCGGACCCGCGGCCGAGGCATCGGCCTCGGTGAGCGCGCGCAGCAGGGCCAGCAGATCGGCGCGGCGGTCGACCGCCACGAGCAACCGCTCCACGGTGCCCGGATCATCCAGATCGGCCGTGGTGGCCAGCTCGGCGAGCGTGAGGTGCTCGCGCACCAGCCGCGTGACGTCCGACACGACCTCGGGCCCGAACCCCATCCGGGTCACGATCGGCCCGGCCAGCCGCGCGCCCTCGACCGAGTGGTCGCCCGCGCCCGCACGTTTGCCGATGTCGTGCAGCAGCGCGGCGATGAGCAGGGTGTCCGAGTTCTCCAGGTCGCGGCGGTCGCGACCGGCGCGGGCGACCGTCTCGATGATGTGCCGGTCGACCGTGTGGTGATGCACGGGTGAACGCTGCGGGCGGTTGCGCACACCCGCCCACTCCGGGATCCAGGTGGTCACGACACCTGCCAGGTCGAGCGCCTCCCACACCGGGACCTGCGCCGGACCACTCGCGAGCAGGGCGAGCAGCTGGGCACGGGCGTTCTTCGGCCAGGGAACCGGCAGGGCGGGCGTGGTCTGCAGGCTGGCGACGGTCACCGGTGACAGCACGAGTCCCGTGCGCGCGGCCGTGGCTGCCGCGCGCAGGGACAGCACGGGGTCCTCCGCGGGCCGGGCGTCGGCGGCCAGCACGAGCTCACCGTCGTGCTCCACCAGCCCTTCGGCGATGGTGCGCAGCCGCGGTGGCTGACGGCGCCCCCGCACGAGCAGCGGCGGGCGGGCAGGACGCTGGAGCGCCTGCCGGGCGTTCCGGGCGGTGGAGTCGAGCGCATAGGAGATGACCCGACCCGATTCGGCGATCGAGGCCAGCAGATCGTCCCGGTCGTCGAAGCCGACCCGGGCGGCCACCTCGTCCTGATCGGCCGCCAGCAGCTTGTTGGTGTGTCGCCGGGTCACGAGCTGCACGGTGTCGCGCACGTCGAGCAGATGGGCGTAGGCCGTGTCGACGGCACCGTGCGGGCGGTCGGTGAGCCAGGTCGCCGCCAACGCCGAGAGCACGACGGCATCGCGGATGCCGCCCCGGGCTTCTTTGAGATCGGGTTCGATGAGGTAGGCCAGCTCACCGTGCCGCTCTGCGCGCGTCCTCGTGGACGTCAGAAGCTCGGGCAGCCTGCGCCGCGCGGCCGAGCGCCAGTCCTCCAGGAGTGCCGACATCGCGCGTGCGACGACGACCGGGTCGCCGGCCACGTGCCGCAGCTCCAGCAGCCCGACAGCGGCGGGCAGGTCCTTGGAGGCGACCTGACGGCACTGGGCGAGCGAGCGCACCGAGTGGTCGAGGTCGAGCCCGGCGTCCCAGATCGGGTACCAGAGCCGCTCGGCCAGCCCCGCCAGATCGGCCGGGGAACGACCCCGGCCCTCGTGCACCAGGACGAGGTCCAGGTCGGAGATCGGCGAGGCATCGGCACGCCCGAGGCTGCCGACCGCGCCCAGGGCCAACCCGGCGGTGTCCATCCCCTGCGTGGCCTGGTCCCAGAGCTCGGCAAGGGCACCGGTCGCCATGACCGCCAGCCGCGCACGACGGGCGATGCCGGCCGGACCGGATCCGGGCATCTGGTCGGCCGTCTCGAGCCGACGCGCACGCAGGTCCCGCACGCTCACGTGCGGGACCTGCGTGTCGTCCTGATCGCGGGCCCCCGGCGCAGACGGGTGCGCAGCACTCATCGCGCCGGGTGCCGGTCAGATCGCGTCGGCGCCGTGCTCACCGGTGCGGACGCGGGCGACGTCCTCCACCGGCACGACCCAGACCTTGCCGTCACCGATCTTGCCGGTCTGCGCCGCCTGGACGACGACGTCGA
>JAKLPK010000248.1 GCA_022013895.1 Cellulomonas sp.
CAGCGCCTCGCGTCGGAAGACCACCCGGCGTGGCGCGGGGTTCACATCTTCCGCCGGGCCGCCAGGTGAGCCCGCACGTCGGCGGCCTCGATCACGTCGTCCGGCTTGGTCTGCATCGCGTCGTAGGTCGCCGCGACCTCGCCCTGCAGCCATGCCTCGACGGCCTGGTCCCGGGCGATCAGCGCCCTCAGACCGTCGCGCACGACCTCGCTCTCGCTCGCGTACTGGCCCGAGCGCACCCGCTCGCGCACCGCGTCGGCCATCTCCGTCGGCAGGGTGATGCTCATCTGACGTGTCGTGCGCATCGTCGACCTCCCGGAGTCGAGTAGGACTCAATCCTACTCGATGACGAGTCGAGGCATAGAACGGAATCCCGCGCGTGACGACCGGTGTCCGGGCCTCGCGATCGTTTCCCATCTCGCCGTCATGACGCTACGGCTCCGACTCGCCAGATCGAGAACAGGTGGTGGTCGGTCCAGTGGCCGTAGTCGTAGTGGCCGACCCGTGATCCGCCGGCCTCGATGGTGAGCTGCTCGGCGGGGTTGAAGACGATCATCACGTGGCCTACGCGATTCGGCCCGAGGTAGCTGTCGGTGAAGATGAGGTCACCGGGCCGCTCCTGGCCGAGCGGCACCCGGTAGCCGTTGCCCTGCGCGACCCAGTTCTGCTGGGCAGCGGCGGTGCGCGGCAGGGTGACGCCGATCTGCGCGAAGGCGGCGAGGGTGAACGCCGAGCAGTCCCACGCGGAGGGCCCGTTGGCGCCATAGACGTACGGCTCGCCGAGTTGGGCGGTGGCGAATGCCAAGACGGTCGCGATCTGCTGGTTCGGCAGCGCAGGCAGGGACGGGTTGCCGACACCGCCGATGCCGCAGTCGGCCGGGTCCCCGGCAACAACCCCTCCCCCGTAGGCGGCGGCGTAGTAGAGGACGTCGTTCACGTACCAGTCGGCGTGGTTGTACGCGAACAACGCTCGTCGCACGCCGCCAACGCCGGCGGTTACCCCCGACGCGGTCAGGTAGTTCGCCGCGCTCATCACCGAGTCGGCGTCGTTGCGGATGTCGGCGCGCCCGTCGCCGGAGCCGTCGACGCCGTAGGCGGCCCAGGTGGCGGACATGAACTGCATCAACCCTTGCGCGCCGGCCGAGCTGGTCGCTCGGGTGCGCCCGTGGGCGGTCTCGGCCATGCCGATTCCGGCCAGCAGGGTCCAGGGCAGGTGGTACCGGTCGGCGGCGGCGACGTAGAGCGACCGGACGTCGTCGGGGATGGTCGCTGCGGGGTTGCGCAACGACGCCAGACGGGGGGTGCCGGGCGCGGGGAGCGCGAACCCGATTCCGCCCTCGCCGGTCGGGTCGCCGTCGGTGAGGATCACCGCCGAAGCGTCATCGGGCACCGTGCAGACCGCTTGCATGGCCCCGCCGGAAGAGGTCGACACGACCACCGCCGCGCCCATCAGCACCATCGCGACGGGCAGGACGAGCACCAGGACGGCGCCGACGATGGCCGCTTTCACGCGGCACCGGCGATGGCTTCGTTGGTCCAGGTGAGCTGCTGCTCGACGGGGTGCAGGCGGGTCTCGACCTTGTACGGGTGTTCTCCGACCATCCACAGCGCCCGGCCCTTGCGTTGCATCGCCCACCCGGTGATCGCTGCGGTGGCCTGCGGTCCGAGGCCGAGCATCGCGTCCAGGTCGTGTGCGATCTCGGGCTTCTGCCCGTGCAGGATCTTGATGTCGGCAAGGTGCATGAGGTCGCGGGCGATGTTGGCGGCCTGGGAGCCGACGTCGCCGACGGTGAGCATGTCCGAGGGCTTGTGGGCGTTGGCCCACTGGATGTCACCCCCCTTGCCGGCCACGCCGCGGGAGAGGCGGAAGTCCTCGTCAAGGGACTTCACGGCGTCCACGCCCAGGCGCATCACTTTCCAGACTTCGTCGCGCACGACGACGCGCAGGTCCCCCGGCGGGGCGATCTCGCGCATGCCGCGGCCCCAGGAGTTCAGCGCGAGCAGCGCGATGCCGATCGCCTCGTCACCGAGCGGGCTGAGCCGCGACAGGGACAGGGACTGGATGGGGGCGGTCCAGTCAACGGCGATGTTGGTGTGGTCGTCGAACAGGCCGGCCAGTGCCCCGGAGACGAGCTGGCCCAAGGCGTCGCGGAGAAGGCGGCTCTCGTCGAGAAACTGCTGACGGGTGGCGTAGCGGCACTGCTCGACTAGCGTGACGGAGGGTTCGTCGAGGTGGTGCCACAGCCGCGGGATCGTCGTCTCGGTCAGGCTCGAGGCGCCGTGCGCGTAGCCGGTGAGGTCGCGCAGCGCGGTCTTGACGATCGCCTCCTCGGACGGGCCGAAGGGGACGCGTTGCTCCCCGATCCGCTGGCTGCCGACGAGGCCGCGGACGAGAGTCAGCCAGCGAGAGAAGACAATCGCGGCGCGCTGCTGCGCCCGCCGTGCGTCCAGCCGGTCCCACCCGTCGCCGAGGGGTCCGAAGGCCAGTGGGTTGACCCGTGCCGGCATACCCGGGCCGAGAGCGATGGGGTCGACGCCGAAGAACCGGCACAGCGGCTCGTACTCGTCCTTCGGGTCGCCGAGGATGAGGATGCGGTAGCCGAAGTCGGTCATCCGCAGCGCGAACGCCTTCGTCGTGGCGGACTTGCCGGTGCCGGGCTTGCCCATGGTGATGACGTTGGCGTTGGTGACGGGGATGTCGTCGCGCAGCACCCAACCGATCGGGTCGGCGTAGAACGCGGTGCCGGACATCGTGTCGGCGCCCATCTGCGCGCCGGTCTGCGGCAGCCCGGGTCCGGCGACGAACGGCCAGAACGCCCCGGCCTGGTCCGAGGTCATCTGGTAGGACACCACCGGCGCCGACGCGGGTGCCCAGCCGCGGTCTCGTCGGCGGTCCCCGTGCGGCCGGACGTGCCGGAACAGCTTCTCGGAGGAGGCGGAAGGCGGCGGCGCAGGAGCGGCGGGCAGGTCGTGCCCGAAGTCGGCCAGGAGCCGGGACACGTCTCTTCCCGTCGTCGTCGGCCGCGGGCTCACGCGTCGCCCCCCCGTGTGAGGCTCACGCCGAGCGGCACGACGGAGGAGGCGAACGCGACGTCGTGGCTGACGTCCAGGCGCAGCGGGGCGAACCCGGCACGGCGGATCGCTGCGTCCAGGCGGCGCCCGTACTCGGCGACCCGGACCGTCTTGGGCACGGTCACCGTGCACACCGCATAGGGGCGGGTGACCGCGCTGCCGCGGGCCTGCTTGGCCTCCAGGGCGCGCACCTGCGCGGCGGCGTCGCGGACCTTCGTCGTCGAGCGCATCCGCGCCCGCTCGCGGAGGCCCTGCCCCATGTCCGCGGCCCACTCCCGCGACGCGGTCTGCCGGGCGGCCTTGGCCTGGCCGAGGATCGGGAACGCGACCAGGAAGCTGCGCCGCTCTCCCGGCTCGGTCGGAGTCAACACCGGGGCGAGCGCGCCGAGCACGGCGCCCTTGACGGGGAGCTTGATCGTGGCGCTGATCGAATTCCACGCATCGTGGCTGTAGTGCCGGGCGACGACGTCGGCACCGGACGGGCCGGCCATCGCCCACGGCACGTCTGCGGCGACGTCCTCACCGTGCGCGGCGGCCAGGAGTGCATGGACGATCCCAGCCCGGTCGCCCGGGGCGAACCCGGTGCGGCAGGCCACTGCGAGCTCGGGGCTGGTCAGCCAGGTCACGCCGACCGCCCCGAGGCCACCTTTGAGCTGGGCCTCGACCTCCCCCATGAGCCCGTACAGGACCTGAGCGCGGCCCTCGACACCACGCCCGGCCTCCCGTGCCGCCTTGGCGATCCGGGTCTCGGGCACGACGATCGTGACGAACGCCTCGGTGCGCACCGACGCCTGTGTCAGGACCCGTTGCAGGTCGTCGTTGATCGCCTGCACCTGAGCCGGCCCGTCCGGGCGGCGGTGCCGGCGGATCCACTCGTCACGCTCGGCGCCGTCCTCCGGGACGGTGCGCACCAGGATCAGGACCTCGTCGATCAGCTCTGTGCGCTCGGCCTGGTCGAGGAGGTCGGCGAGACCCTTGGCCATGCGGGCCCGGTCTTCAACTCCGCGCATGCCGATGCCCGGGTGGACGATCGCGGCGGTCGCCGCCCAGGTGCGGGCTGCGTGGTTCTGGATCAGCGCGACCCGCGCGGCCGTCAGTCCGATCGGCGAGCCTTCGTGGATCTCGATGCCGGACAGCGATCCGGGCAGGTCCACCGCGGCGAGGTCGTCGGCCTGCCCGCGGGCGGCGTTGGAGCGGAACCGGGTCCAGCCAACGAGGCCGCCGACCGCGAACGCCGTGCTGGCCACCAGCCAACCCAGGGCCGAACGGCCGCGCACCGGGACCACGGTCACCACGGCCACCGCGCCGGAGATCAGCAGCAGCACGGCGGCCGACGCCCACGCCTGTCGGCTCAGCGCCCACAGCACGGGCAGGACGCAGAGGGCCAGCACAGTGGCCTGCCAGCCGGTCAGTCCGAACGGGAACCAGCCGATCCTTGCCCGGGAGTACTCGTTGTAGACCTGGCTCATCGCGGAGGACCTCCCTCAGACGACGACCGCAGCGGCGGCGGCTTCGGGGGCAGCGGCTGCTCCGCCGCCGGCACCACCGACGGCCCCACCCGGGGAGGCACCGACCGGCGGCTCCCCGGCGGCGGTCGCACTGGGACCGAAGCCGGCCTCGTCGTCGGGCCCGGCGCCGTTGATGTCCGGGGTGTCGTCGTCGCGCAACCGACCCCGCTGACCGGGCCGGGACCGGCTACCGGAGAAGTCGGGGATGTAGGTGTTGTGGCCGACGCCCATCTGGTTGGTCAGGTCCGCGCCGAGGGCGGCCCCCTGGCTGCCGAGACTCTGCGCCATCCCCCAGCCCTGCGCCAGCATCTGGCCTCCGGCACCGAGGGTGCCGAGGAGGCCGCTCGCGGAGCGGGTGAACCGGTCGTTGGTGGCCGCCTCCGTGGCGCCCTCGCCTCCGGACTGCCCGGAAGCGTCGCTGCTGGAGGCTGCATCCGAGGCGCTGGCGCCGTCCGCCCTCCCGTTCAGGATGCCTTGCCAGCCGCCCTGGGCGGCCAGGCCGGCGCGCATGGCCGAGCCGGAGCTCGTCCCCGGGTCGACGAACGCGAGCAGCTTGAACAGCGCCAGCGGCGCGAAGCTGCCGACGAAGATCAGCACCACACCCGGCACGGCGGTGCCGATCGCGGTCTGCAGGGAGTCGGTCATCGACAAGGCCACGCCGCTGGTCGCCTTCACGCCCAGCCCGAGCAGCAGCACCATCAGGACTGGCGTGAACGCGGCGGCCAGGAACCAGCGGAACGTCTTCCAGAACCAGGAGCGTCCGCCGTCCCACACCAGCCCGGCCGCGGAGACCGGGTTGGTGGCGGCTAGCACCATGAGCGCGGCCGCGCGGGCGAGCATGACAAGCAAGTGCGCTACGGCGGCGAACACGACGAAGATCCCCAGGACCCCGAGGACCGTGGCGACTGTGCCGTCCGTGAGGTCCGCGGTCGAGAATCCCGTCCACGGCTGCCACGCCGACATTGAGTCGACGCCGAGCAGCGACTGCGTCAGCGCCCTCGTGAGCCCTCCGGCGGCGGCCAGGATCGCGATGGCGAAGACGATCCACATCACCCACACGGCGCCGAACTGGCCCACGCCGAGCAGTACCCGGCCCACGCTCTGCCCGTCGCGGCGCACCGCGGCAATGCCGAGCTGCACCAGGAACAGCAGCAGCACCATCGCCCCGGCGACCCAGAACGTCGCGCTGTAGACGTCCCGCATCGGACCCCCGGCACTCAGGTCCGGGACAAGGAACGCGTTCTCGATGGTGAGGGCGAGCTTGAGTAGCCACAACCCGGCGTTCCAGATCCCCAGCATCGCGGCCGTCCAGCCATCGACGACGACGCTGGCGGCGGCGTTGCCCAGGGCGGTGAACGGGTTGAGGTAGTTCGACCAGTCCATGCTCGCCTCACTCCTTCGTCGTCCACGTGCGCCACCCAGCGGCGGTCGCCAGCTCCGTGCCGGGCCAGGTCGACGGCGCGGGTGACGGCGGCTCGCCGGGTGCGATGACCCAGCGGTCGTCGATCCACTGGAGGCGTTCGCAGTGCCCGTAGGCGGCGCGCGCCTCGGTCACGACGGTCACGGTGACGTCGAGCAGGACGCAGGCGACCACCCAGTCGTCGCCGTCGCTGCCCTTGACCTGCGCAGCCACAGGAACGGTGACCACCGAGGTTCCAGGCTCGTCCACGTGCCGGCCGGCGTCGCTGGCCAGGAACGCCTGGACCGCTTCCATCAGCGCCCACTCGTCCACGCCCGGTGCGCCTGGCGCGGACCACTGCTCGTGCACCTCACGGGTGCGCTCGATCGACATGCTCTGCAGGACCGTGGTGGCGATGGCGGCGAGCTGGCCGACCGCGCCCTCAGGGGTGCGGTCAAACCCCGTCGGGACCTCCGCTGGGCCAAGGCTCGTCGCGGTGGGAACAGCGATGGTCGGCGCAGGGCTGGCTGCCGGGGTGCCGCGACGGGAGTCCGGCGGGGACACCCGCAGCATCGGCTCAGCGGCGATGGCATCCCGGCGGGCCTGCCCGCTCGGCAGCGCGTCGGCAGCCACCGCGGCGCGGTCGCCGGAGGTGACGCTGGACGCGACGGCGCCGTGCACGGCGTAGACCAACCCCACCAGGCCGCTCACGACGACGAGAACCATCGCGACGACGATGCCCAGGAGCCTTCGCCTGCCCCAGCC
>JAKLPK010000249.1 GCA_022013895.1 Cellulomonas sp.
TACGGTCCACGCAGGCGCAACGCAGCGGGAGGCGACGATGTCGATCGTGGTGGGCTTTCTGGCGACGATCGAGGGGCGGGCAGCCCTCGACGAGGCGATCGCCCAGGCCCGGCAGCACGGGGACCCGCTGTTCGTGGTCGTGAGCCTGCGCGCCGGAGCGACGCCCGAGCTGGAGGCCGAGACGGTGGCCGCACTTGCATCGACCGTCGGGCTGGCGGGGATCGAGCATGAGGTCCGGGTGCTGCGCGGCGGTGACGTCGCGGACGACATCCTCGGTGTGGCGGAGGAGGTCGAGGCCAGGCTCGTGGTCCTTGGTCTGCGCCGACGTAGCCGTGTGGGCAAGCTGATCCTCGGCGCGAATGCCCAGCGCGTGCTGTTCGACGCCCCATGTCCCGTGCTCACCGTCAAACCCGGGGCCACCTGATCGGGCGTCGGTGGGAATCCTGGAGCCTCGTGCGTCGTTGAACGTGAGTACCTCAACGCCGCGAGGGCTGGTCCGACCGTGTGGGCGCGGCCTGCAGACCCGTGTGGTCGGTACAATGTGACGTTGTCGCCCCGGCTCCGCGAGCCGATGACTGGCTGCCGAAAGGTCCTCCGTGCCCCTCAAGAACTCCTCCGCGACGTCCCCGACCGAAGGTCAGGCGGATGTGGAGCCCGTTGCCCGTGCCGTTGCGGCGGCCACGAAGCGCGCCGGAACCGCGACCAAGGCCCGGGTGAGCGAGCCCGCACCGCGTACCCGTGCGAAGGGTGCGGTCGCGCCGAAGAAGGTCGCCGGTGCGGCCCCGGCGACCGACGTCGACGACGAGCCGACCGATGTGGTCGAGGACGTCGACATCGACGTCGACGCCCTCGAGGAGGTCGAGGTCGAAGCGGTCGAGGTGGTGGACGAGCCCGTCGAGGTGGTCGAGGTGGTCGAGGCGGAGAAGCCCGCCGCCCCCGTCGCCGCCGTCGAGACCGAGTCCGAGGACAGCGGTTTCGTCTACTCCGACGCCGATGACGACGATGCGCCCGCTCAGCAGGTCGTGACGGCGGGTGCCACGGCCGAC
Source organism: Cellulomonas sp. (assembly GCA_022013895.1). Lineage (GTDB taxonomy): Bacteria > Actinomycetota > Actinomycetes > Actinomycetales > Cellulomonadaceae > Cellulomonas. The sequence goes on from JAKLPK010000249.1 coordinate 1,047, forward strand.
CCGGTCAAGGACTACCTCAAGCAGATCGGCAAGGTCGCCCTCCTCAACGCCGAGCAGGAGGTCGAGCTCGCCAAGCGCATCGAGGCTGGCTTGTTCGCCGAGGAGCGTCTGGGCCAGATCGCGGGCACGCTCGAGCCCAAGGCCCGCCGCGAGCTGGAGTGGATCGCCCAGGACGGTCGCCGGGCCAAGAACCATCTGCTCGAGGCGAACCTGCGTCTGGTCGTCTCGCTCGCCAAGCGCTACACGGGTCGCGGCATGCTCTTCCTCGACCTCATCCAGGAAGGCAACCTGGGCCTGATCCGTGCGGTCGAGAAGTTCGACTACACCAAGGGCTACAAGTTCTCGACCTACGCCACCTGGTGGATCCGGCAGGCCATCACGCGCGCCATGGCCGACCAGGCCCGCACCATCCGCATCCCGGTGCACATGGTCGAGGTCATCAACAAGCTCGCCCGCGTCCAGCGCCAGATGCTCCAGGATCTGGGCCGCGAGCCCACCCCGGAGGAGCTGGCCAAGGAGCTGGACATGACCCCGGAGAAGGTGGTCGAGGTCCAGAAGTACGGTCGCGAGCCGATCTCCCTGGCCACCCCGCTCGGCGAGGACGGCGACAGCGAGTTCGGCGACCTCATCGAGGACTCCGAGGCCGTGGTGCCCGCGGACGCGGTGAGCTTCACGCTGCTGCAGGAGCAGCTCCACCAGGTGCTCGACACGTTGTCCGAGCGCGAGGCAGGCGTGGTCTCCATGCGGTTCGGTCTCACCGACGGTCAGCCCAAGACGCTCGACGAGATCGGCAAGGTCTACGGCGTCACGCGCGAGCGGATCCGCCAGATCGAGTCGAAGACCATGTCGAAGCTGCGCCACCCGTCGCGGTCGCAGGTCCTCCGGGACTACCTGGACTGAGCGCAGACGGCCGACGGGCCGCCCTCGGCACGACGGCGCCCGCGAGCGGATCTCCCGTCCACTCGCGGGCGCCGTCGTGTCCGAGGTCGCCCGGCGGTGGCCGATCGAGGGTCCCGGGGTGATCATGACGTGTGACCAGGCCGGACGCCGTGCTCGCCGCCATCGTCGGCGGTGTCCTGGTGCTGGCCGGGATCGCGGGTGTGACGTCGGCCCGCCGTGGCCCCGTCCAGCTCGAGGACGGCAGCCCTGGTGCCGCCGTCCAGGCGTATCTGGCGTCGATCGAGTCAGGGGACCTGGAGACTGCGGCCGCACAGCTCGACCCCTCGGGTCGCTGCACCCTGGACGACCTGAGGAAGACCTTCAGACCCGACTCGTTCCGGGCGGTGCTCGAGGAGACCGGCACCCACGGAGCGGACTCGACCGTGACGATCCGGATCACCGAGACCGACGGCGCGCCACTGGGTGAGGGATACAGCCACGTCGAGCGGTACTCGCTCGTCCAGGTCGAAGGCCGGTGGCTGCTGGCAGGCACGCCGTGGCCGCTGTTCGACTGCTCTGGCCCGGCGGTGAAGTCGTGAAGGGTGCCGGGTTGGGGATGGGTGTGGCCCTGATCGCGCTCGCCGTGCCGGTTGTCGTGCTCGTGCTCGTGGTGCGGTGGGTGGCACGTCGACGCGGAGGACAGGGCGGGGCAGCCGTACGCCGGTTCTTCCAGTACCTGCTGCTGCTCGGTCTGCTCGTCGTCACCGTGCTCGGCGTCACCGCGCTGGTCGAGCTGGCCCTGGACGGACCGGTCCTCGTCGGCGCCGGCGGGGTGTTGGCCCGGGGCCTGACGTTCACCGTCGTCGGCGGTGGCCTGCTCGGGGTGGTCGCCGCGTGGACCCGCGCTGCGCATCGCAACGACCCGGGAGAGCGTGAGTCCGCCGGCTGGATCGTGTACCTGACGTTCGCGGTCCTGATCGCGGCTGTCGCGTCGGCGGTCCAGCTCGGGGGGATCGTGGCCGGGGTCGTCGCCGGATCTGCGTTCGACGTCGCAGGGCTGCTCACCGGGCTCGTGTGGGGCGTGGTGTGGCTGGTTCACCAGCGCCTCATCGGGCGCACCCTGACGTCGGAGCACGCGCTGTCTGCGCAGGTGATCGGCAGCCTCGTGGGCTGGACGGTGAGCCTGGTCGGTCTTGTGGGGCTCGTCGGAGGCAGCCTGATGCTGCTGGTACCCGACCCGGGTGCGGTCGTCCGCGCGGCGGGTGCTCTGGCCACCCCGTCCGGCGTCCTGACGACGGGGGCGGCGCTGTGGGTGGTGTTCTGGCTCACGGGTCTGCGTCACGCGCGCACCGGGCCGGTATGGCTCGGCTACGTGCTGCTGCTGGGGGTGGGTGCTTCCCTGGTGATGACCTTGGTCGGTGCGAGCCTTCTGCTGTACCGGCTGCTGGTCTGGTGGGTGGGAGATCCGGGACCGCTGGACACGTCGGCACAGCTGCGCGGGGCCTGCACACCGCTGGCGCTGGCTCTCGTCGGAGCGTTGAGCTGGTGGTACCACCGCCAGGTCCTCGCCGAGCGGACCACCGGCGAACGGTCGGAGGTACGTCGGGTCTACGAGTACCTGCTGTCCGGGATCGCGCTGCTCGCCGCCGCGACCGGGGTGGCGCTCGTGGTCGTGGCGGGTCTCGACGTGCTGGTACCGCAAACCCTGGTCACCGGCTCGGCAGTCAACCCGGTCGTGGCCGCAGTGACGCTCCTGGTGGTCGGCGGACCGCTGTGGTGGGTGTTCTGGAGACGGATCGAGCGGGTTCGTGCCGCTGATCCCTCGGTCGAGGTGGCCTCGCCCAGCCGGCGCGTCTACCTGGTGCTGCTCTTCGGTGTGACCGGTCTGGTCGCGGTCGTCGTCGTGCTGGTGGCCACCTTCGTGGTCGTGGAGGACGCGCTGGGGCAGACCTGGGGTGGTGCGACCCTGCACCGGGTCCGGGTTCCGATCGCCGTGCTGATCGCGGCGGCCGCCGTCTCCGGGTACCACGGCGCGGTCCAGCGCCAGGACCGCACGATCGTGCCGGCACCCGTCCATCGGGCGGTGCGACGGGTGCTGCTGGTCGGGCCCAGGGCCGACGACCTGGCCCGTCAGATCGAGCTCTTGGGCGGTGCCCGGGTCGAGGGCTGGGTGGCGGACGGCCCGCCCTGGGACGTTCCTGCTGTGCTGGACGCACTGCGCGGTCTGGACGCGGACCGGGTGCTTCTGCTCTCAGGTCCGCACGGTCTGCAGGTGGTGCCCTCGGCGTCACCGACGGTCCGGCCGCCCGCGGGCTGAGCCCGGGGGCGGGTCCGTGTCGAGGTTCGTGGCTGCCGGTGGCGCATCCACCGAACGACGAAGGGCGCCGGGATCCTCCCGGCGCCCTTCGTCGTTCGAACGTGGTCTACAGCGCCGCGCCAGCGCCGTGGTCGGCCAGCAGCCGGTCGGTCTCGTCCTGGATGTGGGTGGCGACGTCGGCGAACTTCGGAGCGTGCTCGCGGTAGTGGTGGGCGCAGAACAGCAGCTCACCTCCGGCCAGGGAGACACGCACGTAAGCCTGCGCGCCACACCGGTCGCAGCGGTCTGCGGCGGACAAGGGGGCCATCTGCTCGGGTGTCATGGTCATCACATCGTCATCGAACCATCCCGATGCAGGATCCATGCCCTCGGGATGCCCTGGTTCGCTCATCGCGTACATGTTCGTGACACGCCGTCACACGGATGTCACGTCACGGCCGGTGCGGTGGGTCCGGCGTTACGTGTTCGTCACGGGCCGTGCGCGGCCGTGCACGGCCCGTCGTGAGCCGGGTCCCGTGCGGCATGGTGTCCCGGTCTGATCGGGCGCGGCGATTAGCATCGCGTCCCGTGACCACCACCTCGGAGCAGTCCGGCTACACGGCCCGGCACCTGTCGGTGCTCGAAGGGCTCGAGGCGGTCCGCAAACGCCCCGGGATGTACGTCGGCACCACCGACAGCCGTGGGCTCATGCACTGTCTCTGGGAGATCATCGACAACGCCGTCGACGAGGCCCTGGGCGGCTACTGCTCGAGCATCGAGGTGGTGCTGCACGCGGACTCGTCCGTTGAGGTGCGTGATGACGGACGTGGCATCCCGGTCGACATCGAACCGCGCACCGGCCTGACGGGTGTCGAGGTGGTCTTCACCAAGCTGCACGCGGGCGGGAAGTTCGGGGGCGGGTCCTACGCGGCGTCGGGCGGTCTGCACGGGGTCGGCGCCTCGGTGGTCAACGCGCTGTCGGCCCGGCTGGACGTCGAGGTCGACCGCGGCGGCCGGACCCACGCCATGACCTTCCGCCGGGGTGAGCCCGGCGTGTTCGACGACAGCGCAGGCATCGGACCGCAGTCGCCCTTCGAGCCCTTCGTCTCGGGGTCCCAGCTCGTGGTCTCCGGCCGGGTCGCCAAGAACGTGACCGGGACGCGGGTGCGCTACTGGGCGGACCGGCAGATCTTCCCGGCCAGTGCGGTGTTCGCCTACGACGAGCTGGTGACCCGCGCCCGGCAGACGAGCTTCCTGGTCCCCGGCCTGAAGATCGTGGTGCACGACGAGCGCCGGGTGCCGGGGACACCGGGTGCCGACGGCCCGCACACCGAGACGTTCTGCCACGAGGGCGGGGTCGTCGACTTCGTCGACCACCTGGCGACGGACCCGGCTGCCACGGACACCTGGCACCTGGTGGGCGAGGGGACGTTCACCGAGACGGTCCCGGTGCTGGACGAGCGCGGGCACATGAACCCGCAGGAGGTCAGCCGGACCTGCCAGGTCGACGTGGCGCTGCGCTGGGGCACCGGGTACGACACCGATGTGCGCAGCTTCGTCAACGTCATCGCGACGCCGAAGGGCGGCACCCACCTGGCCGGGTTCGAGGCCGGTCTGCTGCGCACGCTGCGCAAGGCGGTCGACGCGAACGCCCGGCGGCTGAAGATCTCCGCCAAGGATGCGACGACGGACCGGATCGAGAAGGAGGACGTGCTGGCCGGGCTCACCGCCGTCGTCACCGTCCGCCTGGCCGAACCGCAGTTCGAGGGTCAGACCAAGGAGGTCCTCGGCACGGCACCCGTGCGCGCGATCGTCGCCAAGGTCCTGGACACCCGCCTCGGCGCGATCCTGGAGCAGAGCCGCGGCCGGGAGAAGGTCCAGGCCGGCCTGCTGCTGGACAAGGTCGTCGGCGAGATGCGCTCGCGGTTGTCGGCCCGCAAGCAGAAGGAGATCTCGCGGCGCAAGA
>JAKLPK010000250.1 GCA_022013895.1 Cellulomonas sp.
CAAGGGGCCGGACCAGCAGAAGCCGGCCGGGGTGCTCTCCGGTGGTGAGCGCAACCGGCTCAACCTCGCGCTGACCCTCAAGCAGGGCGGCAACCTGCTGTTGCTCGACGAGCCGACCAACGACCTGGACGTCGAGACCCTCGGCTCGCTGGAGAACGCCCTGCTGGAGTTCCCTGGTTGTGCCGTGGTGGTCTCCCACGACCGGTGGTTCCTGGACCGGGTGGCGACCCACATCCTGGCCTACGAGGGCACCGAGGAGAACCCGGCCGACTGGTACTGGTTCGAGGGCAACTTCGCGTCCTACGAGGAGAACAAGGTGTCCCGTCTTGGTGCCGACGCGGCCCGTCCGCACCGGGTGACCTACCGCAAGCTGCGGCGGGACTGAGCCCGCACCGAGATGCCTGACGCGCCGCACGAGGAGGTCGGCAGGGCCCGACACGGGGCACCCGGCGACCCCGTCGAGCCTGCGACGGGTCTGGTCGATGCGCTCGTCCTGCTGCGCGCCGCGGTCGCCGAGGTCGGGCTGCCGTTCGCGACCGAGGGTGCCGGGCCCGCCCGTGAGCTGCGCGACGGCATGCTCGATCAGCTCGACGACTACCTGCTGCCCCGGTTGCGTGCCGCGGCGGCGCCCGTGCTCGTGGTGCTGGGCGGATCGACCGGGGCCGGCAAGTCGACCCTGCTGAACTCGTTGCTGGGGGAGCAGGTCAGCGCGGCTGGTGTGCTGCGTCCCACGACGCGGTGGCCTGTGCTCGTGCACCATCCGCTCGATGCGCGTTGGTTCACCGGCGAACGGGTTCTGCCGGGTCTGGTGCGGCTGTCCGCGACGGCGGGCGCCGGCCCGGAACGATCGGGCGGTGCGCAGCAGGGCGCGGCGCAGCCCGTCCGCGAGAAGCCGGGACGCGAGCAGCCGGGCCGTGAGCAGCCGGGCCGTGAGCAGCCGGGCCGTGAGCAGCCGGGCCGTGAGCAGCCGGGCCGCGACGAGCCGGGTGGCGGGGTGGTCGGTCTCCGGCTGGTCGCATCGGCCGCGGTCCCGCAGGGGCTGGCGCTGCTCGACGCGCCGGACATCGACTCCGTGGTCGAAGGCAACCGGGTGCTGGCCCGTCAGCTGCTCGGTGCCGCCGATCTGTGGCTGTTCGTCACGACGGCGGCCCGGTACGCGGACGCCGTCCCGTGGGAGCTGCTCGCCACCGCCGCCGAGCGCCGGACCGAGCTCGCGCTGGTGCTCGACCGGGTCGACGAGGCCGATGTGCAGGTCGTCGGCGACCATCTACGGGCCATGCTCGTCGAGCACGATCTGGCCGGCACGGCCGTGCTCGTCGTCCCGGCGTCCGATCTGGTGGACGGGCTGCTTCCCGAACCGGCTGTGGCGCCGGTGGCCGACTGGCTCGGGGCGCTCGCGGAGGACCCGGCCGCCCGCCGCGCCGTGGTGGAGCGCACCCGGGACGGGCTGCTGTCCGATGTCCTGGTCCGGGCCGTCCGGCTGGCAGCGGCAGGTGATGACCAGGTCGCCGCACGCGATCGGCTGCGGGCCGTCGTGGACGGCGCCTACGCGGCGGCCGCGGCTGATGTGCGGCGGGCCACCTCGGATGCGTCGTTGCTGCGTGGTGAGGTGCTCGCCCGGTGGCAGGAGCTGGTCGGCACGGGCGAGCTCATGCGTTCGATCGAAGAGGGCGTGTCGCGTCTGCGGGACCGCCTGACGGCAGCCCTGCGCGGTCGACGGGCGGTGGCCCCCGATCTGTCCGATGCGATCGGCGCGGGCATCGACGCCGTCCTGCTCGATGCGGCCCAGACCGCCGCGGAACGGGCCCACGCCGCCTGGCGCGGTGACCCTGCGGGGGCAGCACTGCTCGACGGGCTCGAGCTCTCGCGGTCCTCAGCGGGGCTGCGGGTGGCCATCGCCGAGCAGGTCCGCGGTTGGCAGGACGATGTGATCGCCCTGGTCAGCGAGGAGGGTGCGGGGCGTCGGACCCAGGCGCGTGCGTTGTCCTACGGCGTGAACGCCCTCGGCGTCGCGCTCATGCTCGTGGTGTTCGCCTCGACGGCGGGGTTGACCGGGGCCGAGGTCGGCATCGCGGGCGGTTCGGCGTTGCTGGCTCAGCGGTTGCTGGAGGCGGTGTTCGGCGACGATGCGGTGCGTCGGTTGACGCAGGTCTCCCATGAACGGCTCGACGCGCGTGTCGCCACCGTCCTGGCCGCCGAGTCGGCCCGGTTCACCGGGCAGCTGGATGCGCTCGTCGTGACCGGCGGAGGTGACCTGCGGGCAGCGGTGCAACGCGTCGAACGGGCGCCGTTGCCCGAACCTGCGGTGGTCGGTGCCGGGAGCGCACCGGGTCGGCTGCGCGGTGCGGGAGCGGCGCGCCCGGTCGCCCGCGGGGGTGCACCGGGCGACGCACCGGGCGGAGCACGCGGCGGCGAGCCCGGTGGTCTGCGTGGCTGGTGGCGTCGGGTCACCGGCCGCGGAGGTGACCGATGAGCCGACGCCCCAGCCTCACCGAACGGCTCGATCTGCTCGTCGACGCGCTCGAGGCCGGACGTGAGGCTCTGCCGGCACAGGTGGTCGCCGAGGGCGACGATCTGGTCGTGCGGGCCCGGGAACGGCTCGGTCTGGCGGGGGAGGCCACCGTCGTCGCACTCGCCGGTGCCACCGGTTCGGGCAAGTCGAGCCTGTTCAACGCACTGTGCGGGCAGCAGCTCGCGGCGACCGGGGCGACCCGCCCGACGACGGGTGAGGCGGCTGCCGCACTGTGGGCCGCCGAGCCCGCCGCGGTGCACGGTCTGCTGGACTGGCTCGAGGTCGGCGTCCGTCACGCGTTGCCGGTGCGGGAGTCGGATCCGACGGATCTGGTGCTGCTGGACCTGCCGGACCACGACTCGGTGACCCTCGCGCACCGTGCGGTCGCCGAACGGCTCTACCAGCGGGTGGACCAGCTGGTCTGGGTGGTGGACCCGCAGAAGTACGCCGACGGTGTGCTGCACGAGCGCTACCTGCGCCCGCTGGCCGCGCTCGCCCCGGTCATGGTGCTGGTGCTCAACCAGGCCGACCGGCTGGCGGCGGCTGACCGCGCCGCCTGCGTGGCCGATCTCGCGCGGCTCGCCGCGGCGGACGGGCTGGGTGACGTGCCGGTGCTGGCGGTCAGTGCGCAGACCGGCGACGGGGTGGACGCGTTGCGGGAACTGCTGAGGCTGGCGGCCTCGCGTCGACGCGCTGCGACCGATCGGTTGACGGCGGAGGTGGTCGCGGTCGCCGGTGGTGTGCTGGTCGCCTGCGGTGCCCCGGTCCGCGCAGCCGGCCGGGGAGAGCCCGGGCTGGTGCGGGCGCTCGAACGGGCCGCGGGCGTCCCGGTCGTGGTCGATGCGGTGCGTCGTTCGATGTCGGGGCGTGCGCGTGCCGCCACGGGGTGGCCGCCCCTGCGCTGGCTCGGTCGCTTGCGACCCGATCCGTTGCGCCGGCTGCACCTGGGTGCGGGTGCACCCGTCAGGCCCGAGCTGGTCCGCACTTCGCTCCCGGTGCCGTCGCCCGCGGCGCGGGCCGGGGCCGCGGGGGCGGTGCGCGACTACATCGATGCGGCGATCGGCGACGCCCCCGATCCGTGGGTGCTGGCCATCCGTGCGCGGGTGACGACGGAGGGGCTGGGCGATGCCCTCGACCAGGCCGTGGCCCGGACCCCGTTGGTCCCACCACGACCGGCGCGGTGGTGGCGGGCGGTCGCCCTCCTGCAGTGGGTGCTGCTGGCGGCCGCCGTGGTCGGGGCGCTGTGGCTGGTCGGGCTGCCGTTGGCCGAGCAGGCGTTCCTGGTGCAGCCGGCGACGCCGGTGTGGGGCGGTCTGCCGGCCCCGACCTGGCTCGCTGTCGGTGGGGTGCTGGTCGGCTGGCTGGTCGCGGCGGTCGCCGCGGGGGCGGGTGCGCTGGGCGCGCGTCGTCGGGCGTCGCGGGCCGGGCGGCACCTGCACGAGGCCGTGGCGGAGGTCGCGCGCGTGCGGGTGGTCGAACCGGTCGACGTCGGGCTCGACCGTCTGGCGCGGTGCCGGTCGGCGGCCGTGCGGGCGGGCGCCTGAGCCGACGGCTGCCCGGTCCTTAGGATCGGCCCATGGCTCGTCTGCAGGTACCCGTCCAGCTGCGGTGGTCCGATCTGGACGCCTATGCCCATGTCAACAACGTGGCGATGCTCACGTTGCTCGAGGAGGCCCGTATCGCGGCCTTCTGGAGCCGCCCCTCGGGTGCCCCGGCGCCGACGACCGCTGTGCTCGACGCCGGTCCGGGCGCGGACAGTCGCACGCTGGTGGCCCGGCAGGAGATCGACTACCGGCTCCCGCTGGGCTATCAGCGTGAACCCGTCACCGTCGTGCTGTGGCTCGGTCACCTCGGAGGGGCGAGCATGGACGTGTGCTACGAGGTACGCGACCTGGCTCCCGAGGTGCCTGGTTCAGCGGTGTTCGCGCGGGCCGTCTCGACGGTCGTGCTGGTCGACGCCTCGAGCGGGCGCCCCCGTCGGATGACCGAGCAGGAACGTGGCGCCTGGGCGCCCTATCTCGAGGCCCCCGTCGAGCTGCGGCGGACGGCCCGGCACACCTGATCTCGGGACGTCGGTCCCAGGTATCCGACGATGGCGTGGGATACCCGAGGGGGTATACAGTCACGGCCCGGAGCGCCGCACCGATGGGGTGCCCGCCACTCGATGGGGAGAGTCCGTTGGCACGAGTCGTCGTTCTTGGAGCAGGCATCGCCGGGCACACCGCTGCGCTGTACCTTCGGCGCTGGCTGCCCAAGGAGCACGAGGTCGTGGTCGTCTCGCCGGCCGCGAACTGGAACTGGATCCCGTCGAACATCTGGGTCGGCGTCGGGCGGATGACGACCAAGCAGGTGCTGATCCCGCTCGCCCCGATCTACCGGCGCAAGGGCATCACGTTCCACCAGGGCCTGGCCACCACGATCCGGCCGGAAGGCACCGTCGCCGACCCGCGCCCGTCCGTCGAGCTGCGCCGCACCGATGCGGGACATCAGGACGAGACCGCCAGCCTGACGTACGACTACCTCATCAATGCGACGGGGCCGAAGCTCAACTTCGCCGCGACCCCCGGGCTCGGTCCGGACGGCTACTCATGGTCGGTGTGCACCGCCTCGCACGCCCATGAAGCCGCCGCGGCACTGTCCGAGGTGATCGCCACGCTGAAGAGCGGGCAGCGTCAGCGCCTGGTCATCGGGACCGGGCACGGCACCTGCACCTGCGAGGGCGCTGCGTTCGAGTACACGTTCAACGTGGAGCAGGCGCTGCGTGAGGCCGGGGTCCGGGACCTGGCCGAGATCGTCTACCTGACCAACGAGTACGAGCTCGGGGACTTCGGCGTCGGCGGCATGCACTTCGTCCAGCAGGGCTTCACCCAGTCCAGCCAGATGTGGACCGAGTCCCTGTTCCGTGAGCGTGGGGTGCAGGCGATCACCCAGGCGCATGTCCACGAGGTCATGGACGGCAAGCTCCGCTACGAACAGCTCGACGGTTCGGAGCACCAGCTCGAGTTCGACTTCGCGATGCTGCTGCCGCCGTTCCGGGGTGCGGACCTCACCGCCTTCGACCGTGAGGGCAACGACATCACCTCGACGATGTTCGCCCCGTCGGGCTTCCTCAAGGTGGATGCGGACTACACCGCCAAACCGTACGAGGAATGGTCGGCCGACGACTGGCCGCACACCTACGAGTCGGTGGCCTACCCCAACATCTTCGCGCCGGGGATCGCCTTCGCCCCGCCGCACCAGATCTCCCAGCCGCGGACCAGCCCGAACGGCACGCTCATCGCACCGGCTCCGCCGCGCACCGGCATGCCCTCGGGCATCATGGCCCGCACCGTGGCGGAGACCATCCGGGACCGGATCGCCGCGGGTGGCAAGGCCCGCGCCCACGGCGCCTCGATGGCGACCATGGGCGCTGCCTGCGTCGCCTCGGCCGGTTCAGGTCTGCGCAACGGCTCGGCCGCCGCGATGACGATGTTCCCGGTGGTTCCCGACCATGTGAAGTACCCGGCGACGGGGCGCGACCAGAAGGGCACCTCGGGCGAGATCGGCCTGGCCGGGCACTGGATCAAGTTCATGCTCCACTACCTGTTCATCTACAAGGCGAAGGCCCGACCGTTCTGGTACCTCATCCCGGAGTGACCCCGGGGTGAGGTCCGCCCCGCCCGACGTCGACGCCGACGTTCCCTACCGACCCACCGAGGACACCATGCTCAGCCACCAGCACCCCGATCGTTCACCCGCCGATGTCTCGACCGCGGAGCGCATCGCCGCTGCCCCGCTCCCGACGGCAGCCACCCTGCGCCGCCGGCGGAACCTGCCGATCCAGCTCATCCGCTTCGCTCGGATCAACCTGCGGATGCTCGTGGTGATCACCGCCAAGCACAGCTGACGGTCGGCGGCCGGGCCCGTCACTGATCAGGGACCCGGATCATGCCTTCCTGGGCGATGGAGGCGACGAGGGTGCCCTCGGCGGTGTAGACGCGTGCGGCGCCCAGACCACGGCCCCCCTGGGCGCTCGGGGCCGACTGCACGTACAGCAGCCACTCGTCCACCCGGGCCGGGCGGTGCCACCACATGGCGTGGTCGAGGCTCGCCACCGACAGACCCGGGTGCGACCAGCTGACTCCTGAACGGCGGAGCACCGGTTCGAGCATCACCTGGTCGCAGGCGAACGCGAGCAGCGCCCGGTGCAGCAAGGGGTCGTCGGGCAGCGGGGCCCGGGCCTTCATCCACACGAGCTGGCGACCGCTCGCATGCTCGTGCCGCTCCAGGTAGAGGGACCCCCCGACGTGCCGGACGTCGAACGCGGCCTCGTGGCTCCAGAACTGGGCCACCGGGTGGTCGAGGTGGGCCAGAGCGTCCATCGCGGACGGGGTCTGCTCGGGCGACGGGACCAGGGCGGGCATCGGGTCGCAGTTGTCGAAGCCGGGCTGGTCGGTCTGGAACGACGTGATCGCGGACAGGATCGGGAGCCCGGCCTGCAGCGCGTTGACGGCACGTGAGGAGAAGGAGCGACCGTCCCGCAGCCGGGAGACCACGAGCTCGACGGGGACATCGGGGTCGCCGGGGCGCAGGAAGTACGCGTGCATCGAGTGCGGTGCGCGGTCGCCGGGCACCGTGCGCCCGGCGGCGATGAGCACCTGGGCGAGGACCTGCCCGCCGAAGACGCGCCCGGTGGGGTGCGGGAGGTTGTCCACCACGAAGGTGTCGACGCCCGCCTCGACCGGGTCGAGCGCCGTGAGCAGGGCGGCGACGGCGCGGGCGCCCGACTCGCTCATGCGCCGGACCCCGGGCGGGCGGTCAACGTCTGGACATGAACAGCGCCGGGCGCTGCCGGGTCCGCAGTGTTGCGCAGGAAGTTCGCCGTGCGCTCCAGGTGTTCCCAGATCCGCGTGGACTGCTCGGGGGCCAGACCCAGCTCGTCGAGTGCGATCCGCATGTGCGCGAGCCACCGGTCCCTGGCCTCGCCGTCCAGCCGGAAGGACGCGTGCCTCATCCGGAGGGCGGGGTGCCCGCGCCGCTCGGAGTAGGTCGTGGGTCCACCCCAGAACTGCTCGAGGAACCAGGTCATCCGGTCGCGTGCACCGCTCAGGTCAGCCGGGTACATCGGCCGCAGCAGGGTGTCGTCGGCGACCTGCTCGTAGAACCGTCCGACGAGTCGGACGAAGGTCTCATGACCGCCGACGGCGTCGTAGAGGGTCTGCGTGCTCACGGCGCCCACCCTAGAAGGTTCGCCGCCGCGGTGGCGGGCTAGTCTGGGGCGATGAGCAAGGCGGAGCAGATTCTCGCTGCACTCGGGGGTGCGGCCAACGTCGTCGAGCTGGAGCCGTGCATCACTCGGCTGCGGGTCCAGGTGGGCGATGCGGAGGCCGTCGACGACGGTGCGCTGAAGGACGCGGGGGCGTTCGGCGTCGTGCGCTCCGGCCGGATCGTCCAGGTGATCGTCGGCCCGGAGGCCGATGACCTCGCCGTCGAGCTCGACCGGCTTCGCTGAGACCGACCGTGCTGGTCGCCAGTCCCCTCGGCGGGACCGTGCGGGCGGTCACGGAGGTGCCGGACCCGGTGTTCGCGGAGCTCATGGTGGGCCCGGGCGTCGCGATCGTGCCGCGACCGGCAGCGCGGGCCACGGCGTGGGCGCCGTGCTCCGGGGTGGTCGCTGCGGTGCACCCGCACGCGTTCGTCGTGGAGACCGCGGATCGCCGTGCGGTCCTGGTGCACGTGGGGATCGACACGGTGCGGCTGCAGGGGCAGGGCTTTACGCTCCACGTCCGTGCGGGGGACAGGGTCATGACCGGTGACCGGATCATCACCTGGTCACCGGTGGACGTGGCCGCGGCCGGTCTGTCGACGATGTGCCCGGTGATCGCGTTGCAGGCCGAGCAGACCGCGGTCCGCGTCCTGCTCGAACCGGGCACCGCGGTGGTGCCGGGTGAACCGCTGCTCGACTGGGCCTGAGCCGCCGGGCCCGGCGAGGCTACCGGTGGGGCCCGGGCTCATTCAGCCGGCGTCGTCCTGGCGGTGGCGCACCCACAGGTCCCGCTGCCCGGCCAGCGGTATCGCCGCCTCGGTGAGCGCGGCCCGGGCCGCGACCCGCAGCCGACGGGCGACCTCCCACTGACGGGCCGGTGAGGTGCGGAGCTGGATCCGCAGCGTCACGGCGTCGAAGGTCAGCTTCTCGATCCCGGTGACCGTCGGCTCACCGTCGACGTCGCCGCCGATGCCCGGCTCGGCCGCCACCTGGCGCGCGGCCTCGAGCAGCAGCGTCCGCACCACCTCCAGATCGGCGAAGTAGTCGACGTCGACCTCGACGGTGGCCTGCGCCCACTCCTGGGTCTTGTTGCCGACCCGCGTCATCGACCCGTTGGGGATGAACCAGAGCACACCGTCGGCGTCCCGGATCTTGGTGACCCGCAGTCCGACGGCCTCGACGGTGCCGGAGGCGGGCCCGGCGTCGATGACGTCACCCACGCCGTACTGGTCCTCTGCGAGCATGAACAGCCCGGTGAGGAAGTCCTTGACCAGCGACTGGGCGCCGAAGCCCAGCGCGACCCCGACGATGCCGGCCGAGGCGATGAACGGCGCCAGATTGATGCTGAGGGCGTCGAGCACCAGGAAGAGCACGATCGAGCCGACCAGCAGCGAGGCCGCCGACCGCAGCACCGAACCGACCGTGCGTGCCCGCTGGGCGCGGCGGGCGGCCAGCAACGGGTTGGCGCGGGCCAGCACGGACGTCAGCTCGCGCTCCCCGCCGAGTCCCGCGGGTGCGGTGACCAGTCGGTTGGTGATCGCCGAGATGCCCGTGCGCAGCAGCGCCAGCGTGAGTCCGCCGACCACCAGGTAGAGCACGATCCGTAGCGGCAGCCCGACGAACCAGGACCACCAGCTCCAGACCGAGGTCGGGTCGGTCGGCACCAGGGCGACGCCGGACGGTGCGGGGCTGGGCGTCTCGGTGGCTGCCCGGACGGCCGAACCCAGCACCCGGTTCACCGGGGCACCCCCAGCCCGGTCCGCTCCGCCACGAACTGCAGCTCGTCGACGTTCAGCGCGATGCTGCGGGACAGCGACCGCCCGGCGTGGCCGACCCCCACCTCACGGCGGACCAGCACGGGGGCATCCGCCAGGGGTGCACTGGTCGCGGCCTGCAGGGCCGCGGCGAGCTTGCGGGCGTGCAGCGGGTCGACGCGCGTGTCGCCCTCGAACACGGTGAACAGCGTCGAGGGGTACGCGGTCCCGGCCTGCACCCGGTGGTAGGGGGAGTAGGCGAGCAGCCAGTCGAGCTCGGCCGGCACCCGTGCGTCGCCGTACTCCTCGGTCCAGGTCACCCCCAGCCCGAACTGCTGGTAGCGCACCATGTCGAGCAGAGGCGCCGAGCAGACGACCGCCGTGTACAGGTCGGGGCGTTGGGTCAGAGCTGCACCGACCAGGAGTCCGCCGTTGGAGCCACCCCAGATCGCCAGCTGCGCACTGGTGGTCCAGCCACCGTCGATGAGCGCCTGGGCGACGGCGTGGAAGTCGTCGAACACGTGCTGCTTGTTCGCCCGCATCCCGTCGCGGTGCCAGTCCTCGCCCTCCTCGTTGCCACCGCGCAGGTTGGCCACGACGTAGACCCCGCCGGCCTCGACCCAGGCCAGGGTCGTGGCCGAGTACCCGGGGTCCATGCCGATCTGGAAGCCGCCGTAGCCGTACAGGACCGTCGGCACCGGTGCGGTCGGGCTCCCGTCCGCGTCGAGTGCGGATGCGGGTGCGATGACGAAGGCGCGCACCGTCGTACCGTCGGCGCTGGTCGCCTCCAGCTGGTGCACCCGCACCGCCGGGACCTGTGCCGGTGCGCCGGGTGGGCTGGCCCACACCGAGACCGCGCCGTCGGCATAGCGGTGCACGCTGGGCACACTCGTGTGGTCGGTGTAGGAGAACCACAGCTCACCGCCGCCTTCGGGCCGGGTGACCAGGCCCGAGATCGACCCCAGACCCGGGAGCGGCACGGTCCCGGTCCGCGCGCCGGTCGTCGGGTCGTGCAGCGTCACCTCGCTCACGGCGTGCCGCCGCCAGGAGGCGGCGAGCACCGTGGGCGTGGTGTCCGCACCACCGCCGTCCAGCAGCGCCACATCCTCCAGCACCGCCTGCGGGTCCTCGGCGAGCAGCGGGTGCCACAGACCGGGCTGCTCGGGGTCCGCCCAGACCAGCCGGCCGCGCGGTGCGTCCAGATCCGTGTGGACGTACAGCCGACCGTCCCGGCCGATCCAGGCGCCCACCTCGGCGTCCAGCCCGACCGCGACCTCGGCGAACACCGGTGCGTTCACGGGGGCGGCGGTGAGGTCGGCGATCCACACATCGGTGCGCGGAGCCGTCCCGGCCGATGCGGAGACCACCAGCCAGCGCCCGTCACGGGACACCTGCACGCCGTAGTAGTTGGTGTGGTCCAGACCTGCACCGAAGACCTCGACGTCCAGATCGGGGTCGGACCCGATCTGGTGCAGCCAGACCCGGCGGTGGTACTGCTCCTCACCGTCCGGGACGAGGCCGGGCGCCAGCCGGCGCACGTAGAAGAACGCCTGACCGCCGGGCAGCCATGCGACGGGGGAGTAGCGGGTGCGTTCGATCGGCCCGTCGACCTCGGTCCCGGAGGCGACGTCCAGCACGTGCAGCACCGACTCCTCGGTGCCGCCGCCGGACACCTGGTACGCCAGCAGGTCGCCCTCCTTGGACGGCTGCCAGGCGTCCAGCGTCGTGGTCCCGGCCGGGTCGAGCGCGATCGGGTCGACCAGGACGCGCTCATCGTCACCCTCGTGCACGATGACGACGCCGTGCTCCTGGTCGCCGGCCCGGCGGGAGGCGAACCACCGCTCGCCGCGCCAGGCCGGTGCCGAGACGTGCCCGGCGCCCAGCAGCTCGTACATCCGCGCGGTCAGGCGTCCGGTCTCGAAGGGGCCGCCGCTCAGGCGTTCGGCGATCGCGGCCCGCACCGCGCTGTAGAGCCCGTCCTGGGCGGCTGACCAGGCCTGGGTGGGCTCGGAGCCGGTGTCCTCCAGCCAGCGGTACGGGTCGGGCACGAGCCGACCGTGGAGGTCCTCGACGAGGTCCGCACGGTCGGCCGGGGGGTAGGAGGCGGGGATCGTCACGCACGCAGGCTACGACGAGCGGCGCGCAGGTCCGCAGCCACCCCGTCGGAGGGCCCCGCCGTGACAGGATCACCACGTGAGTGACCAGCCCGACGCCCCGACCCAGGCCCTCGTCCGTCTGGCCGAGGCGTACGCGGTGAGCACGGAGTACTGGAGCCACGCCGGGACGTTGCAGCGCTGCTCGACCTCGACGCTCGTCGGGGTGCTCGCGGCGCTGGGTGTCGACGCCTCCACACCGGAACGGGTCGAGGTCGCCCTCGCCCACCGGGTCAACGACGAGTGGCGCCGCACCCTCCCCCCGGTCGTCGTGCAACGTTCCGGTGAGCACGTCCAGGTGCCGGTGCACGTGACGGACGGCGACCCGGTGACCTGCGTGGTCGAGCTCGAGGCGGAGGCCGGGGTGGTGGCCCTGGCACAGGCCGATGTGTTCGTCGAACCCCGACGGGTCGACGGTCGGCTGGTCGGGCGGGCCACCTTCGACGTCCCCGTCGATCTGCCGCTCGGCTGGCACGAGCTGGTGGCTGACGTTCCAGGTGGCCAGGTGCGGACGACCCTCGTCGTCGTGCCGCACCACCTGGAGCTGCCGGCCGGGCTCGCATCCCGACGCGGCTGGGGGCTGATGGCCCAGCTGTACTCGGTGCGTTCGAGCCGTTCGTGGGGTATCGGCGACCTGGCCGACCTCGCCGAGATGGCCGATCTGTTCGGTCGGCTGGGCGGTGACTTCGTGCTGGTCAACCCGCTGCACGCGGCGGAACCGGTCGCCCCGATGACGCCGAGCCCGTACCTGCCGACCACCCGGCGTTTCGTCAACCCGGTGTACATCCGGGTCGAGGAGGTCCCGGAGGCCGGCTACCTGACCTCGGCGGAGCGGGCGCTCGTCGACTGGGCGGGGGAGCCGGCGCGGGTTCTGGACACCGACCCGCGGGCCGTCGACCGCGATGTCGCCTGGGCGGCGAAGCGTGCGGCGCTCGAGGTCGTGTTCACGGTGCCGCGTCCGCCGTCGCGGCAGCGGGCCTTCGAGGGCTTCGTGGCCCAGGAGGGCTCCGGGCTGGCCACTTTCGCGCTGTGGTGCGCGATCGCCGAGAAGTACGCCGGTGCACCGTGGCCGGAGCAGGCCCGCGACCCCGGCAGCCCGCTGGTCGCCCGGTTGCGTGGCGAGCTGGCCGACCGGGTCGAGTTCTACGCCTGGTTGCAGTGGGTGGCCGATGAGCAGCTCGCGCACGCCCAGCACCTGGCACGTGAGGCCGGGATGGCGCTCGGCATCATGCACGACCTGGCCGTCGGGGTGCATCCCGACGGTGCGGACGTCTGGGCCCTGGGCCATGTGCTGACCCGCGGCGCGACGGTGGGTGCGCCGCCCGACATGTACAACCAGCAGGGCCAGGACTGGTCGCAGCCGCCGTGGCACCCGGACGCCCTGGCCCGGGAGGCCTACCGCCCGTACCGCGACATGTTGCGCACGGTGCTGCGGCACGCCGGTGCGCTCCGCATCGACCACGTGATCGGGCTGTTCCGGCTGTGGTGGATCCCCACCGGGCACGGCGCCGACCAGGGCGCCTATGTGCGCTACGACCACGAGGCCCTGGTCGGCATCCTCATGCTCGAGGCGGCACGGGCCGGCGCCGTCGTGGTCGGGGAGGATCTCGGGACGGTCGAGCCCTGGGTGCGGGACTTCCTTGCCGAACGGGGCATCCTGGGCACGGCGGTGCTCTGGTTCGAGCACGAGGGAGACCGTCCGCGTCCGCCCGAGCACTGGCGCCGCCAGCAGCTGGCGACCGTCACGACGCACGACCTGCCGCCCACGGCGGGCTATCTCGCGGGTGAGCACGTGACGTTGCGCGATCGCCTCGGCCTGCTCGCCGAACCGGTGGCCGTCGTGCGTGCCCGGGCGGCACGTGAACGTGAGGCGATGCTGACGGCCCTGCGCGACCGTGGCCTGCTCGGTGCCGACCCGTCGGAGCGTGAGGTGGTCGAGGCGATGCACCGGTACGTGCTCGCCACCCCTGCGGCCCTGGTCGGTGTGGCGCTGGTCGACGCCGTCGGTGAACGTCGCGCCCAGAACCAGCCGGGAACCGACCGGGAGTACCCGAACTGGAAGGTGCCGCTGGGCGACTCCTCGGGCACGGTCGTGCTCATCGACGACCTCGAGGGCAACGCCCGTCTCCAGTCGCTGGTGGCGGTTCTCCAGGCGGAGTGACCGGCGCGGGGACCGCCGCAGCGGCTGGCAGCGCAGTCGGCCGATGGGCGGAGCCGCCTCAGCCCGCCGCGCGGTCCGCCGCCTGGGCCGCCAGCGCCCGTCGCACGGCGTCCCGGGACTCGGTGACCAGCCGCCGCATGGCCGCGACCGAGCCGGGGTGCTCGGCGAGCCACAGGTCCGTCGCAGCGAGCAGGTCCACCTGCGGGTCCCCGGCCAGCTTGAGGGGGAACATGCCTTCGACGACGCCCTGCGCCATCTCGTTGCTGCGGGTCGCCCACACCCGCTCGATCGCCGCGAAGTAGGGCTGCACGTAGGGCCGCAGCAGCGCCGGGTCGTTCGCCCGGCCGAAGCCCAGGGTGGTCGCCGCCTGCTGGGCGTTGGTGAGCGAACCGCGTTCGACGACGGCCTGCCAGGCGGCGGCCTTGGCGGCGGCGGTCGGGACGGCGGCCCGGGCGAGGGCCGCCGAACGCACGCCGGTGGCCGACGGGTCGCGGACCAGCTCGGCGGCGATCTGCTCCTCGCCGGCCCGTCCGGCGGCGACCAGCGCGGTGAGCAGCTCCCACCGAAGGTCGGCGTCGACCGTCAGACCCGGTAGCGAGCTGTCACCGGCGAGCAGCGCGTCGAGGACGTCGAGCACATGGTCGGCCCGTCCGTGCCGAGCCACGGCCCGCAGCACCTGGAGCCGCACATCGGGATCGGTGCCCTCGCGGTGCACGAGCGCGAGCATGCGGTCCACCACCCGGTCGGTCACGGCGGGGCGCCGTTCGGGGGCGACCCACAGGTCCAGCGTCGTCGCGAGCTGGCGGAGCATCACGAGGACCAGGCTGGAGTCGGTGGCCCAGTCCAGCGCATCGCCGACGGCCTCGACGAAGGCGCTCGCCGGCAGCTCGCCGTCGCGCGTCGCATCCCACAGACAGCCCCACACGACGGCCCGTGCGAGCGGGTCGTCGAGGTCGGACAGATGAGCGCGGGCCGTGCTCAGCGACTGCGGGTCGAGCCGCACCCGGGCGTACGTGAGGTCGTCGTCGTTGACCAGGAGGACGGCCGGCACCGGGCGGCCGACAAGATCGGGCACGGGCGTCATGGCGCCGACCATGTCGATCTCCGTGCGCCACGTGCGGGTCAGTCGTCCGTCGACCAGGTCGTAGGCACCGAGTGCGAGCCGGTGCGGCGGCAGCACCATCTCGACCGACGGCGCTTCCTGGAGCACGGCCGCGGCGGTCACCACACCGTCGCGGCTCTCGAGCTGCGGGCGCAGCAGCGTGACGCCGGACTGCTGCAGCCACACGGCCGACCAGGCGCTCAGGTCCCGGCCGCTGGTGGCCTCGAGCCGGGTGAGCAGGTCCTTGAGCTCGGTGTTCCCCCAGGCGTGCGCCTCGAAGTAGTCACGTACCCCGGCCAGGAACGCGTCCTCGCCCACCCAGGCGACGAGCTGACGGAGCACCGAGGCGCCCTTGGCGTACGTGATGCCGTCGAAGTTGACCTCGACGTCCTCCAGATCGCGCATATCGGCCACGATCGGGTGCGTGGTCGGGAGCTGGTCCTGCTGGTAGGCCCATGCCTTCTCGCGGGAGGCGAACGTCGCCCAGACCCCGGTCCAGCGGGTCGCATGGGCGGTGGCGAGGGTGCTCATGAACTCGGCGAACGACTCGTTGAGCCACAGGTCGTCCCACCAGCGCATGGTCACCAGGTCGCCGAACCACATGTGCGCCAGCTCGTGCAGGATCGTGACGGCCCGGCGCTCGACGGTCGCATCGGGCACCGCGGAGCGGAAGACGTACGACTCGGCGAACGTCACCGCACCGGCGTTCTCCATGGCACCGGCGTTGAACTCCGGGACGAAGATCTGGTCGTAGGTGCTGAACGGGTACGGGCGGCCGAACGCCTCCTCGAAGAACGCGAAGCCGGCCCGGGTCACCTCCATCACGTCCTGGGCGTCGAGGTACGGTGCGAGCGAGGCGCGGCAGTAGACGCCCAGCGGGATAGTGCGGCCGTCGCTGCTGGTCAGCTCGCCGTGCACCCCGTGGTACGGGCCCGCGACGACGGCGGTGACGTAGGTCGCCAACGGCGGGGTCGGCGGGAAGTGCCACGCCGCGCCGTCCGGGGTCAGCGTGGGCCCACCGTCGGGTGCCTCGTTCGAGATCACCGTCCAGCCGACCGGTGCGGTCACGGTCAGCTCGAACGTGGCCTTGAGGTCCGGCTGGTCGAAGCACGCCATCACGCGCCGGGCATCGGCCACCTCGAACTGGCTGTACAGGTACACCTGGTCGTCGACCGGGTCGACGAACCTGTGCAGCCCCTCACCGCTGCGGGTGTACTCGCAGTCGGCCACCACGCGCAGCACGTTGTGCTCGGCGAGCGGTCCGATGGCCACCCTGCCGTCGGTGACGACCGCGGCCACGTCGAGCGGCCGGCCGTTGAGCTCGACGGTGCGCACCCGACGAGCGATGAGGTCGATGAAGGTGCTCGCGCCGGCCACGGCCCCGAAGGTGGCGACGGTCGTGGAGCCGAAGACGTCCGGCCCGCGGGTCAGATCGAGCTCGACCTGGTAGGACCCGGTCGCCACGACGGCAGACCTCGCACCTGCCTCATCGCGGGTCAGATTGCGTTCGGGCACGTCGTCGTCCTTCGTCCAGGCCCCGGCCGCCGGCCGCAGCGTCGCATGGTCGTGGCAGATCATCACATGCCACCGCTCCGGGGCTGTGCCCGATCTGGGTGGACTCACCCGGACGTGGCGGTCAGGAGCACCATCGTGTGTGATGGACAGGGGCGACGAGAGGAGCAGATCGTGCGGGACGAACACCGTCGGACCCTGATCGGCGTCCTCGTGGTGTTCGACGCACTGGCCCTGCTCACCGTCGCGGTCCTGGTGCTGCGTGGGTTCGAGGCAGGTCGAACGGTCGTCGTCCCGTCGACCGCGGGAACCTCCACGGCGGGCGTCGCCACGACGACCGATGACGCGCTCACGTTCCGGCTGCCGTCGGGCAACATCTCGTGCGTGCTGTCCGCCGACGGCGCCACCTGCACGATCGGCGAGCTCTCCTCGGCGGCCACGCCCGAACCCGGGTGCACCGGTTCCGTCGGGCACGTGGTGGTGCTCGACGGAACCGGGGTGACCACACCGTGCACCACGGATGCGGCGACGGTCGCCACCGATGCGCTCGTGATGGAGTACGGCAGCAGTCGCACCGTCGGCGACTACACCTGCTCGAGCGCGACGACCGGAGTCACCTGCACCCGCGAGGACGGGGTGGGGTTCCGCCTGTCGCGCACCGCGCTGGTCGTGCTGCCCTGACCCTGCTCACCAGATCCGTACGCGCTCCTGGGGGGACAGATACATCGGGTCGCCGCTCTGCACGTCGAACGCCGCATAGAACTCGTCGACGTTGCGGACCACGCCGTTGCAGCGGAACTCGTCGGGGGAGTGGGGGTCGGTCGCCATTCTCCGGATGACCTCCTCGTCGCGGCCCTTCGATCGCCAGCACGCCGCCCAGCCGAGGAAGATCCGTTGCGCGGCCGTGAGACCGTCGATCACGGGACCCTCCTCGTTCGGACGACCGAGCGCGATCCGGTACGCGCGGATGGCGATGGTGAGGCCGCCGAGATCCCCGATGTTCTCCCCGATGGTCAGCGCACCGTTCACGTGCTGGTCGTCGGGGAGCTGGGCCGGGACGAATGCGGAGTACTGGTCGACCAGCGCGGCCGTGCGGCGCTCGAACTCGGCACGGTCCTGCGCGGTCCACCAGTCGGCGAGCGCGCCGGTGCCGTCGTACTTGCTGCCCTGGTCGTCGAACCCGTGACCGATCTCGTGGCCGATGATCGCGCCGATGCCGCCGTAGTTGACGGCGTCGTCGGCGGACGCGTCGAACACCGGTGGCTGCAGGATCGCGGCCGGGAAGACGATCTCGTTCATCCCCGGGTTGTAGTAGGCGTTGACGGTCTGCGGGGTCATGAACCACTCCTCGCGGTCCACGGGCCGGCCGATCTTCGCCAGCTCGTAGTCCTGGGCCCAGATGGTGGCCTCGCGGACGTTGCCGACCAGGTCGCCCGGGTCGACGACGAGCGCGCCGTAGTCGCGCCACCGGCTCGGGTAGCCGATCTTGGGGGTGAACGCGTCGAGCTTGGCCAGGGCCTTGGCCCGGGTGTCCTCGCCCATCCAGTCCAGGCTCGCGATCGACTGCCGGTAGGCCTCGACGAGGTGGGCGACCAGGGTGTCCATCCGAGCCTTGTGGGTCGGCGGGAAGTGCCGCTCGACGTAGATCTTGCCGACGGCCTCGCCCATCGCGCCCTCGACGAGGGACACCCCGCGCTTCCACCGTTCACGCAGCTCCTGCGCACCGGTGAGGGTGCGTCCGTAGAACTCGAAGTTCGCCTGGGTGAGCTCGGCCGTCAGGTAGGGCGCCCGTGCGCTCACCAGGTGGAAGCGCAGCCAGTCGGCCCAGGCCTCCAGCGGCAGGGTGGCCCACAGCTCGGCGAACCCCTCGGCGAAGGTGGGTTCGCGCACCACGAGGTCGTCCAGCGTCCCGGCCGGTGCGCCGAGCGCGTCCACCCAGGCCGGCCAGTCGAACTGGGGTGCGCGCGCGGTGAGCTCGGCCAGGGTGACCGGGTTGTAGGTCAGATCGGCGTCGCGGTCCTTGACGACATCCCAGTGGTGGGTCGCGAGCGCCGTCTCGAGCTCGACGACCCGGTCGGCCGCGGCCTGCGCGGCGGGCTCATCGGCGACGGTACCGGCCAGCAGCAGCATCCGGGCGATGTGCGGACGGTAGGCGTCCAGGAACGTCGCGTACTGCGGGTCGCGGTAGTACGACTCGTCGGGCAGACCCAGACCGCCCTGCATGAGGTAGACGACGTAGCGCTGCGGGTCACGGGCGTCGTTGTCGACCCAGAAGCCGACCGCACCGGCCGCCCCGGTCCGCTGCAGTGCGCCCAGGGCCTGGACCAGACCGGCCCGGTCGGTCGCCCCGTCGATGAGCGCGAGGTCGTCGGCGAGCGGGCTCAGGCCGGCTGCCTCGATGGCCTCGGTGTCCATGAAGCTGGCGTAGAGCGCGCCGACCTTGCCGGTCTCGGAGTCCGCGGCGGCCGTCCCTGCGGCGACCTGCCGACCCGCCTCGGCGATGATCTCGCGGACCTGCTCCTCGGCGCGGTCGCGCAGGGCCCGCAGCGCACCGTCGAACGCCCGGTCGGGCGGGATCGTGTGGCCGGCGATCCACCGCCCGTTGACGTGCCGGTAGAGGTCGTCCTGGGGCCGTGTGCTCGGGTCCAGGCTGGACAGGTCGATGCCGCTGTGAGCCATGCCCCAACCTTAGGGATCGACCTGCACCGTGCGCGCCCACGGTCGGGCAAGATGGGTGCATGCGCATCCACGTCGCCGCCGACCATGCCGGGTACGAGCTCAAGGAGGCGCTGGTCGCCCACCTGCGGGATGCCGGTCACGAGGTCGTCGACCACGGCGCCCACGAGTACGACCCGCAGGACGACTACCCGGCCGTCTGCATCGCCGCGGCCCAGGCCGCTGTCGCGGAGCCGGGCACGCTGGGCGTGGTCATCGGCGGGTCCGGGAACGGTGAGCAGATCGCGGCCAACAAGGTCCCGGGTGCGCGCGCGGCACTGGCCTGGAACGCCGCGACGGCTGAGCTGGCCCGGCAGCACAACGATGCCAACGTCGTGGCCATCGGCGCGCGGCAGCACACCATCGACGAGGCGCTCGACCTGGTCGACAGGTTCGTCGGCGAACCGTTCAGTGGTGACCCGCGTCACCAGCGCCGGATCGACGAGGTCGCGGCGTTCGAGGCCTCGCGCGAGCGCGGCTGAGTCGTCGATCGGCGGGTCGGCCCGATCTGCACGCCGACCCGCCGCGCGCGACCCCGGACGCCGCTGTCAGAAGGCGCCGCGGTCAGGAGACTCCGCGGTCAGAAGACGCCGCTGTCAGAACACCCAGTCGCACAGCGGTGCGCGCGGTGACATGAAGGCGACGGTCGCGGCGTCGACGGCCCCGGCGGTCCGTTCGTCGATCAGACCGGTGTCGGCCAGCGCTCGCAGGCTACGGCCGCCCAGGTAGGCGGCTCCGAGCTCTCGGATGTCCAGTGCGAGATCGGCCGCGGCGGCCGTCGACGTCACCTCGGCACTGCCTGTGGGCCCCACGGTCAGCCGCCACCGGCCGGCGTTCTGCTCGACGAGGCTGTCGGCGACCTCGAGGACGAGGTCGAGCGGTGCCCGGTAGGTGCGTGCGGACAGTGCGGCCGGCAGGTCGACGAGCCGGAGCCACAGGTTGTCCGAGAGCTGCGGCGTGGTGGCTCGCCGGTCGACCAGGAGCTGGAGGACCGGGTCGTCGACGGCCAGCCTCGGGGAGTCGACGCGCCAGGTCAGGTCGAGGTCGAGCAGGAACGACCAGAGCCGGTGCGCCGCCGCGGCATCGAGCGCGGCGATCTCGTGGACGGTGACGGTGGACCTGGGCCCGGCAGGCTCCCACGCCTCATGCCTGCGCAGCAGGGCGTAGCCGCGGAGCCGACCGTCGTGGTCGGGCACCGTGGCCAGGCGCAGCGGTTCCCCGCCGTGGCGGGCACCGGACGGGTCGAACACCCGCAGCTGTCGCAGCACCGCGCTGTCGCGGGTGACGGCACCCGGCCGGCCCGCCACCGCAGCGCGGTGGACCGCGTCCAGACGTTCGGTGTCGCCGGCGTCGGGGGACCCGAACCGGACGGTCAGCTCCGCGGAGCCGGGCACGGGCCGGAGCGGCGCGCGGCGCGGGGCGCTGATCCGCACGTCGTCGGCGGCCGACCCGTACCCGAACCTGCCGTAGATCGCGGCCTCGGCCGCGAAGAGCGCCGAGACCGGTTCGCCGCGGGCTGTGGAGCGCCGCAGATGGGCGTCGATCATGGCCCGGAGCAGGCCGCGGCGGCGGTGCGCCGGGTGCACGCCGACCCAGGTCAGACCGGCGCAGGGCACGGTCGCACCCGGCACGTTCAGCGTGAACTCGTACGAACCGTGCATGGCTGCGAGGGTTCCGTCGGGCGCGTCCACCGCGAGGCTGCGGTCGACGGGGACCGGGTACGGCCACCGGTCCGCGGTCTCGTCGTCGAGCCCGTTGGGGAAGACGAGGCGGTCGAAGGCGAGCAGCTCGGGGACGAACTCGTCGTCGACGGGGCGCAGCGTGTAGCCAGGAGGCAGCGTGGGCATGGTCTCATCCTGGCCTGGCCCGCCATGTCGGAGCCAGGTCATACTCTGCCCGCCATGGACGAGGAGTACCTGGGCCTGGTGCTGGACCTGGTCGCGGCCGTGCCGCCGGGGCGCGCCGTCACGTACGGCCTGCTGGCCGAGCTGGTGACCGAGGAGCTGGTGCGTACCGGGCGTCCGGCGCGGGGTGGTCCGCGTCAGGTGGGGCAGGTGCTGGCCCGGGCGGGAGGTGGTGTGCCCTGGTGGCGGGTGGTCAACGCCTCGGGGAGGCCACCGGCGCGCTGGGCCGTCACCGCGGTGGAGCACTGGAGGCAGGAGGGCACGCCGCTCGTGCGTGACGGGTCGCGGGTGCAGCTGGCGACCGCGGTGTGGTGGCCGCACCCCGAGCCCGGCGCGTCGGGCTGATCCGTCCCGGCCGTGCCGCATGCCCGGTCACCTCAGCAGCCGCGCCATCGTGGGCAGCACGTCGGGGGATCCCTGCACCACGAGGGTGGTCACGGCGGTGGACCGCCACGCGGGCAGCTGATGGGCGATGTCCGCCTCGGTGCCCACCAGGGCGGTGTCGGTGACCAGCTCCAGCGGCACTGCCGCGACCGCCCGTGCGCGGTCACCGGCCAGGAAGTGGGCGGTGATCTCCTCGCAGGCCGCGCCGTAGCCGAGCCGGGCGAGGGCGTCGCGGTGGAAGTTCGCCTCGCGGGCACCCATCCCCCCGATGTAGAGCGCCAGGTGCGGGCGGATCTGGTCGGCGGCGGCCTGCACCGAACCTGCGAGCACGACGGGGACGGTGGCCACCACCTCGAACTCCGCGGCTGCGCGTCGGTCCGGGGCGCGTCGGGCGAACCCGTCGGCCAGGAGCTGGCGGTGGGTGTCGTCGGTGCGCGGGGAGTAGAACGCGGCGAGCCAGCCGTCGGCGATCTCGGCGGTCATCGACACGTTCTTCGGTCCCTCGGCGCCGAGGAAGATCGGCAGGTCCGCCCGCAAGGGGTGCACGGTGGAGCGCAGTGCCCGACCCAACCCGGTGCCCTCATCGGCGGGCAGCGGGAGCCGGTAGAACTCGCCGTCGAACCGGACCGGCGCCTGTCTGGCCAGCACCTGGCGCACCACGGCCACGTACTCGCGGGTCCGGGCCAAGGGGCGGGGGTAGGGGAGTCCGTACCAGCCCTCGACCACCTGCGGCCCGGAGGCCCCCAGTCCGAGCACGAACCGTCCACCGCTCAGGTGGTCCAGGGTGAGGGCGGCCATCGCGGTCGCGGTGGGCGTCCGGGCCGACAGCTGGGCCACCGCGGTGCCGAGCCTGATCCGGGAGGTGCTCGCTCCGTACCAGGCGAGCGGGGTGAGCGCGTCCGAGCCGTAGGCCTCGGCCGTCCAGACGGAGTCCAGACCGAGCTCGTCCGCCGCACGTACCGCGGTGGCCGCGCCTTCTGGTGGTCGAGAGTCCCAGTACCCGAGGCTGTAGCCGAGCTTCACCGTCGTCCCCCTCGTCGCGGTCGGGCGCCCAGCGTAGGGCGACCCGGCCGCGACGAGAAGGTCCGACGGACCGCTCAGATGTAGATCGCCGGGTCGTCCACGCTCGCATCGAAAGGTCGGTGCTCGGCGGGCAGCCGGATCGTCGCGGGTACGCCCACGGCGGCTGCACCGGCCGGCACGTCCCGGATGACGACGGCGTTCGCGCCGATCCGTGCACCGTCCCCGACCCAGACCGGCCCGAGCACCTTGGCGCCCGCCCCGACCACCACACCGTCGCCGAGCGTCGGGTGGCGTTTGCCGTGGCGCATCGAGGTGCCGCCGAGCGTCGCACCGTGGAAGATCACGCAGTCGTCGCCGACCTGCGCGGTCTCCCCGATGACGACCCCCATCCCGTGGTCGATGAACAGCCGTCGACCGAGCTGGGCGCCCGGGTGGATCTCGACCCCGGTGAGGAACCGGACGGCCTGCGACAGCAGCCGGGCCGGCAGCTTCGTCCCGGGGCCGTTCCACAGCACGTGGGCCGCGCGGTAACCCCACAGCGCATGCACACCGGGGTACGCGAGGGCCACCTCGATGCGGGTGCGTGCGGCCGGGTCGTGCGCGACGGCGGCCTGAAGGTCTTCGAGGAGGGTCTGGCGGAACGTGGGCGGCACCGGCTAGTCCAGCAGGTCCTGGAAGAGCACGGTGGACAGGTACCGCTCACCGAACGAGGGCACGATCGCGACGATCAGCTTGCCGGCGTTCTCCGGGCGCCTGGCCAGCAGGGTCGCGGCGTGCAGGGCGGCACCCGAGGAGATGCCCACGAGCAGGCCCTCCTCCTTGGCCGCGCGCCGGGCGACGGCGACCGAGGTCTCCGCATCGACGTCGATGATCTCGTCGTACACCGTGGTGTCGAGGATCTCGGGCACGAAGTTGGCGCCGATGCCCTGGATCTTGTGCGGTCCGGGGGCCCCACCGTTGAGGATCGGCGACTCGGCCGGTTCGACCCCGACGACCTGCACCGAGGGCTTGCGCTCCTTGAGCACCTGGCCGACACCCGTGATGGTGCCGCCGGTGCCGATCCCGGCCACGAAGATGTCGATCTCGCCGTCGGTGTCGGCCCAGATCTCCTCGGCCGTGGTGGCCCGATGGGCGGCGGGGTTGGCCTCGTTGGCGAACTGTCGGGCCAGGATCGCGCCGGGTCGCCCCGTGGCGATCTCCTCGGCGCGGTTGACAGCACCCTTCATGCCCTCGGCGGCGGGGGTCAGGATCAGTTCGGCGCCGAACGCACGCAGCAGTGCGCGGCGCTCCTTGGACATGGACTCCGGCATCGTCAGGACGACGTCGTAGCCACGTGCGGCGCCCACGAACGCGAGCGCGATACCGGTGTTTCCGCTGGTCGCCTCGACGATCGTGCCGCCGGGGGGCAGCTGGCCCGACCTCTCGGCGGCGTCGACGATGGCGACGCCGATGCGGTCCTTCACCGAGTTCGCGGGGTTGTAGAACTCGAGCTTGGCGACGACGGTGGCCGGCGCGCCGTCGGTGATCTTGTTGATGCGGACGAGGGGGGTGTGACCGACGAGCTGGGTGGCGTCGTCGTAGATGCGGGACATGACGGGGTTCTCCTGAAGTGGGTGCGGGGCTGGTGCGCGGGGCGAGCGCTGGCGGGCGGCGCGATCGTGGTGGTCGTCCGGGGACGACGGGGCCAGCGCTCTACCGACAGCGACGGTGCGGCGCGCACGGGCGCGCCGCGAACGGGCGCCTCGTGAGGGGGCGCGCGGTGGCCGTGCCGTGCAGTCGCACGTGAAGCCTCCCTGGTCGCAGCCCCTGCGGCACCGATCGGTGCCGGGACACCGTGCACGTTACCCGTCCCTCGCCGGGGATTCCAAGGTCGAGCAGACCCGCCCGCGTTTTCAGCCGTGCTGGCACGGGATGCAGGTGGGAGGCTGAGTCGGGGGCAGATCCGATGTCGACAGATGGTGGACCGCTGCGAGCAGACGGGAGACGCAGTCGATGGACGACGGTCCCGCGCTCCCTGCGCCGCGCGTGTCTGCCGATCCCTCCCATGAGGACCCCGATTCGGTTCATACCCGGCCATCTGGGACCGATCAGGGTGTCGTGTCAGGAGAGGCGGTGCGTCGAGCGTTCGTGACGCTCGGTCTTCTGGCGTGCCTGGCGTTGGTGCTGATCGACGACGATCAGGTGTCGAGCCGGGTGTACCTGGTTCTCGTGGCCGTGTCGCTGCTCGTCGGCCTGGCAGCGCTCGGTCACCGGGTGCGGGTGCTCAGCGGCTGGTCGGTCCTGCTGGCCGGGGGTGCCGCCTGGCTGGTCAGCGACCTGTTGCGGGCCCAGGCCGGTCAGCGGCCGCTCGGCTCGGGCGCCGACCTGCTGTACGTGGTCGGTGCCGTCCTGGTGCTGGCGGCGCTCGTGATGCTCGGGCACGAACGACGCGCGTTCGACCGCTACGGGCTGCTCGTCGGGTTCGTGTTCGTGGCCGGCTGGAGCCTGGTCATCTGGCGCCTGATGACCAGCACCGCGTTCATCACATCGGCGTCGGTCCTGAGCTATGTCTACGCGGGCCTGGATCTGGTGATGCTGCTGGTGCTCGTCGCGCTGATCCGCAGCCGTGCCGCATCGGTCGGTGAGCGGCTCGCGTTGGTGGGCGGTGGGCTGTGGATCGCAGGTGACACCGTGTTCGCCCTGGGGGGCGGGGCGGCGAGGCCGCAGGAGTCGGTATGGCTCGCGGCCTTCATCATGATTGCCGCCGCGCCCTGGTACGCGTCCCGCCCGGTGGCGGCTCCGGTGGTCAACCTCATGAGCCCGGCGCGCCGCGATGTGATCCTCATGGCCGTCTCGGGGCTGGCGCTCCCCGCCTCGGCGCTGCTGCTCGGGTTGCGGGACGACCAGCCGGACATCGTCGTCGTGGGCATCGCTCAGATCGTCGTGACGGCGCTGCTCATCGTGCGGGTGCAGTCGCTGCTCGCGGAGACCTCCCGGCAGTCGGACCAGGTGGCGCGGCTGGCCGAGACGGATCCGCTCACCGGGCTGCCGAACTCGCACCGGTTCGTGACCGAGGCGAGCAGTCACCTGGTCGCGACGCTGACCGAACCGCTGCGGCCGACACTGATCCTGGTGGGTCTGGAGAGCTTCGCCGAGCTGCACGACCGGCTCGGGCACCGCGCGGGAGATGAGCTCATGCGGGCCGTGGCCCGACGGGTCGTCGAGCTGGTGCCGGAGGCCGCGTGCGTGGCCCATATGAGCGCCGATGTCTTCGGCGTGGTGCTGCTCGGCCAGACGAACGACCGTGCGCTGTCCCGGGCGCAGCGGCTGGCCGAGGCGCTGCGCGATCCGCTGGAGCTGTCGCAGCTCAGCGTGACCGTGCGACCGGTGGTGGGCCTCGCGACCGCCGAGCAGGGCATGACGGACGGATCGGAGCTGATGGCGAACGCCGATCTGGCGCTGGCGGCGGCCCGCGGTTCGGCAGGTCCCGTCGTCCGGTTCTCGAGCGACCTGGAGCGTCGCGATGCCCTGTCCGCGCAGCTCGTCGGCGAGCTGGCGGAGGCCATCACCCGGGGCGAGGTCCTGGTCTACTTCCAGCCCCAGGTGGAGCTGTCCACCGGCCGGGTGACGGGGGCCGAGGCTCTGGTCCGGTGGCTGCACCCGGCGTTGGGTCTGCTCGGACCGGCGGCGTTCGTCCCGGCCGCCGAGGCCACCGGGACGATCCGGGTGCTCACCCTCCACGTGCTCGACCAGGCCCTCTACTGGTGCGCCCGGTGGGCTGCGGCCGGCCGTTCCCTCAACGTGGCGGTCAACCTCTCGGCCCGTGACCTGATGCACTCGCGCCTGGTCGAGGACGTGCGTGAGGCGCTCGTGCGGTATGGCCTGCCGGCCAACCGGCTGGAGCTGGAGATCACCGAGACGATGGCGATGGCCGATCTGGAGCTCTCGCAGCGGGTGCTCACCGATCTGGCCCGGCTCGGCGTGACGATCTCCATCGACGACTACGGCACCGGGTACGGGTCGCTCGCCTACCTGCAGAAACTGCCGGTGCGGCGGCTGAAGATCGACCGATCCTTCGTCTCGCGGGTGCTGGATGACGAGGCGAGCACCGCGATCGTGCGTTCGACCATCGAGCTCGCCGGCCAGCTCGGTCTGGACACGGTGGCCGAGGGTGTCGAGGACGATGCGACGGTGCAACGCCTGCGGGACTTCGGCTGCAGCACGGTCCAGGGTTTCGGGCTGGCCGCGCCGATGTCGCCGGAGGGCTTCGAACGGGCGATCTGGCGGCTGGAGCACCGCACGCGCACGGTCCGGACGACACCGTCGCCGACCGGTTCGGTCACGACGGTGCGGCCGCCCTCCGCCTCGTTCCCGTCGGTGGCGCGGGCGTACCGGGAGCTGGCCGAGCCGTCGCGTCGGATCGTCCCGGCCACGCCGGACGCGCTCCGCACCGGTCCGGAGGAGGTGGTCCGGGGCGTGACGCCGCCGACCAGACGGTCGGTGCGGGACACGCCACCGCCTCCTACCCCGCACCAGGGTGCGGGTTCGGTGACGGGCCTTCGGGCGGCGGCCGCCTCGGAGCGGACGACGGGGACGGACCCGGCCTGACGAGGCTGTTCGTCGCGCCGGGGCGAGGCGCTATGCTCGGCCACGCGAGCGCGTGGGAGCGCTCCCAAGCCCTTCCCGAGGATTGACTCCCGGGCGAAGGCAGGCAAGGCGAGGGACCCTGTCCACATGGGGGCGGGCGGGTTCCCCGGAGTGCCTCCCGACGCTCGCACCGGCAGCTGAGAGGCGACGACATGCGCTACGGCCACTTCGACGACGACACCCGCGAGTACGTCATCACGACGCCCCGGACGCCGTACCCGTGGATCAACTACCTGGGCTCGGAGCGCTTCTTCTCCCTGCTGTCCCACCAGGCCGGCGGGTACTCGTTCTACCGCGACGCCAAGATGCGGCGCCTCACGAGGTATCGCTACAACAACGTCCCCGCCGATGCGGGGGGCCGCTACCTGTACGTCAACGATGGCGGCGACGTGTGGACACCCTCATGGATGCCGGTGAAGGCCGACCTCGACCACTTCGAGGCGCGGCACGGCCTCGGCTACTCGCAGATCACCGGCGAGCGCGGGGGAGTGCGGGTCCAGACGCTGTTCTTCGTCCCGCTGGGCGAGGACGCCGAGGTGCAGCGGGTGACCGTCACCAACACCTCCGCACAGCCCAAGTCCCTCACGCTCTTCTCGTACCTCGAGTTCTGCCTGTGGAACGCCCAGGACGACCAGACGAACTACCAGCGCAACCTGTCGATCGGTGAGGTGGAGGTCGAGCAGGAGAGCCCCTACGGTTCGGCGATCTACCACAAGACCGAGTACCGCGAACGTCGCGACCACTACGCCGTGTTCGCGGTCAACACGCGGGCCGCCGGCTTCGACACCGACCGCGACACGTTCGTCGGCGCGTACCGCTCACTCGGGGAGGCGGCCGTCCCGCAGGCCGGCCGGTCGGGCAACTCGGTCGCCTCGGGCTGGTACCCGATCGGCTCGCACAGCGTGCAGGTGGACCTGGCGCCGGGGGAGAGCCGCGTGCTCACCTACGTGCTCGGCTACCTGGAGAACCCCGAGGACAGCAAGTGGGCCGATGACGCCCACCAGCGGGTGAACAAGACCGGAGCCCATGCGCTGCTGTCCCGGTTCGCGACCACGGAGCAGGTCGATGCGGCCTTCGAGGCGCTGCGGACGTACTGGAGCGATCTGCTGGGCACCTACTCGGTGGCCAGCGGTGACGAGAAGCTCGACCGGATGGTCAACGTCTGGAACCAGTACCAGTGCATGGTCACGTTCAACATGTCCCGCTCCGCGTCCTACTTCGAGACCGGGATCGGGCGCGGGATGGGGTTCCGGGACTCCAACCAGGATCTGCTGGGCTTCGTGCACCTGGTGCCGGAGCGGGCGCGTGAGCGCATCTGCGACATCGCCGCCACGCAGCTGCCGGACGGGTCGGCGTACCACCAGTACCAGCCGCTCACGAAGCGCGGGAACGACGACATCGGCTCGGGGTTCAACGACGACCCGCTGTGGCTGATCGCGGGCGTCGCCGCCTACTTGCGGGAGACGGGCGACTTCACGATCCTCGACGAACCCGTGCCGTTCGACAACGAACCAGGCAGCGAGGTACCGCTGTTCGAGCACCTGACCAGGTCGTTCGAGTTCACCGTGACCCATCGTGGACCGCACGACCTGCCGCTCATCGGCCGGGCCGACTGGAACGACTGCCTCAACCTCAACTGCTTCTCCAGCACCCCGGGTGAGTCGTTCCAGACCACCCAGAACAAGGACGGGGGAGCGGCGGAGTCGGTCTTCATCGCGGCGATGTTCGTCAAGTACGGCGAGGAGTACGCCGAGCTGGCGGAACGGCACGGACGGCCTGATGTCGCGGCACGAGCCCGTGAGCTCGTCGCTCAGATGCGGACGGCGGTGCTGGAGCACGGGTGGGACGGGCGGTGGTTCCTGCGCGCCTACGACTTCTTCGGGAACCCGGTCGGCACCGATGCGGATGACGAGGGCAAGATCTGGATCGAGCCGCAGGGCTTCGCCGTGATGGCGGGGATCGGGGTGGGCCTCGGTCCGGACGATAGCGAGGCGCCCGCGGTCCAGGCGCTCGACGCGGTCGACGAGATGCTCGGCACGCCCCACGGGCTGGTGATGCAGTACCCGGCCTACACCACCTACCGGATCGAGCTCGGCGAGGTCTCCACCTACCCACCCGGGTACAAGGAGAACGGCGGGATCTTCTGCCACAACAACCCGTGGGTGATCATCGCCGAGACGGTCCTGGGGCGCGGGGACCGGGCGTTCGAGCTCTACAAGCGGATCGCACCGGCCTACCGCGAGGAGATCAGCGATGTGCACCGGCTCGAGCCGTACGTGTACGCGCAGATGATCGCGGGCAAGGAGGCGGTCCGGGCCGGTGAGGCGAAGAACTCCTGGCTCACCGGGACGGCTGCCTGGAACTTCGTGGCCGTCTCCCAGCACCTGCTGGGTGTGCGTCCCGAGTTCGACGGGTTGGTGATCGATCCGCAGATCGGACCGGACCTGCCGTCGTTCACCGTGCGGCGGGTCGCCCGCGGTGCGACGTACGAGATCTCGGTGACCAACTCCGGTGCCCGCGGTGCCAGGGCCCGGCTGGTGGTGGACGGCGTGGCGCTGCAGGGCAACCTGGTGCCGTACGCACCGGCGGGGTCGACGGTGCGCATCCAGGCCACGCTCTGACGCCCGGGTGGCACCGCGCCCGGCGGGGTGCCACCCGCCCGGGCGCGGTCGGCGCTACCCGTCAGCGCGCTGTGGCAGGTCGGGTGTCCCGCGCAGCAGCACATCGGACCGGCCGACCCGGCCGACCTCGGTGAAGCCGCGCCGCAGGTA
Organism: Cellulomonas sp.; assembly: GCA_022013895.1. Classification (GTDB taxonomy): domain Bacteria; phylum Actinomycetota; class Actinomycetes; order Actinomycetales; family Cellulomonadaceae; genus Cellulomonas. Next base: position 29,863 of record JAKLPK010000250.1, read on the forward strand.
CATCGCCCGGGCCCGGTCGTTGCCGTCCTCGACGCTGAGGCTCACCGCTGTCGGGTCCGCGGCGAGGCAGGCGTCGAGCAGTGCGGAGCCGACGCCCTGACCACGGGCGGACGCCAGCACCGCCAGGCTCAGCTCGGGAACGGTGGCCGCGACGTAGCCGTAACCGGGGCGCGACGGTGGGAACATGCGGAGCCACGCGCCGCCGATCGGCACACCCTGCGCATCGACGGCCACGACTCCGCGGTCGCCGGCGCGCGGCCAGCCCTCGACGTACCGCACCAGGTGGTCGTCGTCGAGGACGTCCGCGCGGCCGATGCCTGTCCCGCCCGACCAGTCGACCGCAGCGACGACGAGGTCGACGAGCAGGTCCGTGTCGGTCGGACCGGCGGGGCGCAGGTTCACCACCGGGTCACCCTCGGGCGGGCCGGAGCACGGGTCAAGCTGGATGGCGGTCCGGACAGTGGACCGTCCGGGGAGTCTCACCTGTATGGGAGCGCTCTCTCTGGGATGGATGGAGCGTTCCCATGATCGGGCCGGAGGACCGCCGGGGACTCGGACGCTGGGGCGCCGCGCACCTTAACGATTTGGTAACGCGTAGACCCGGTAGAGCGCCCTGACCTGCACATATGACGGGCGATGTCGATATCGACCGGTCGCGGCCTTGACACCTCCGCAGGCGCGGGGACATGGTTCCCTCAGCGCGTGGGAACGCTCCCGCTGTGAGGTGGGAGCGCGTCCACGCGGGGCATCAGCCCTCGCCCGCCGACGCCGGTGGGCGACGACGCAGCGACGGCAGGGTTGCCGTCCGAACACGACGAGGGAGTCATACGTGCGCAAGTCACGAAAGGTGTGGGCGGCCGCTGCCGGGCTGACCGGCATCGCGCTGGCGGTCACCGGTTGCTCGTCCGGTGACGCATCGAGCAGCGAGACCACCGGGGGCACCGTCACGCTGAAGGTCCAGACCTTCAACGAGTTCGGCTACGCCGACCTGTTCACCGAGTACATGGAACTGCACCCGAACGTCACGATCGTCAGTGACAAGGCCGCGAAGTCGGACGACGCGCGCGCCTCGGTCAAGAACGCGATCGCGACCAACACCGTCACCGACGACATCGTCGCGGCGGACGTCGACTGGATGCCCGAGCTCCTCGCCTCGTCCTCGTTCTTCGCGGACGTCGCCAGCGACGACAACTCCGGCCGCTGGCCCGACTGGAAGACCGCGCTGGCCACCGACACCGACGGCAAGCTCATCGGCCTGGGCACCGACTCCGGTCCGCAGGGCGTCTGCTACCGCAAGGACCTGTTCGCCGCAGCCGGGCTGCCCACCGACCGTGAGGCCGTCGCCGAGCTCCTCGGCGGCGAGAGCGCCACATGGGACCAGTACTTCACCACGGGTGACACGTTCATGGCCGCCAACACCGGCGCCGCGTGGTTCGACTCGCTCGGAGCGCTCGCCCAGGTCGCCAACAACCAGGAGACCGAGCCGTTCGAGTCTGCCTCGGACGACTCGATCACCGTGACCGACTCGGACTCCCCGGCCAAGCAGGTCTTCACCATGCTGACCTCGCACACCGACCAGTCTGCCCACCTGGCGCAGTGGACCGACGACTGGACCAAGGCGTTCGCCTCGGACAAGTTCGCCACCGTCATGTGCCCGGCCTGGATGACCCAGATCATCGCCGGTGACGCTCCCGACCAGACCAACTGGGACATCGCCGACGTGCTCCCCGGTGGGGCGAGCAACTGGGGCGGGTCCTTCCTGCTCGTCCCGGCCGGCGGCGAGAACGTCGCCGAGGCCCAGGCCCTCGCCGACTGGCTGACCGCGCCCGAGCAGGCCGCCAAGGTCTTCGTCGAGTACGGCAACTTCCCGAGCCAGATCGATGCGGTCGCGGACACGTCCGTGACCTCCAAGACCGACGCGTACTTCAACGACGCCCCGACCGGTGAGATCTTCGCCAACCGGTTCACGGCCGTCGCCGAGCAGCCGTACCGCGGTTCGCACTACTTCGACATCAACGACCAGTTCGGCAAGGCGCTCACCAGGGTCGACGTCGACAAGACCGACACCGCCGACGCCTCGTGGCAGAAGTTCCTCGACGCCGTCAAGCAGCTCAGCTGATCACGGCGTGACCAGCGGGGCCGGGACCAGTGGTCCCGGCCCCGCTGGTCGCCCATGCACCCAGGTCCGCCCGGACGAGGAGTCCTTCTGATGGTCACCACCACCGAGTTGCCGGCGCAGCCGCGCGACCAGCGGCCCGTGCGCCGCATCGGCATGCGTCAGC
>JAKLPK010000251.1 GCA_022013895.1 Cellulomonas sp.
GAGGGTCGAGGCCAGCGTGTCGAGCAGCGCGCACGAGAGCTCGAGGTTGGCCTCGGCGTTCTCGAACCGGATCGGGTTCACCTTGTGCGGCATGGTCGAGCTGCCCGTCGCCCCGGGCACCGGGATCTGGATGAACACGCCCCGTGAGATGTAGGTCCACAGGTCGGTGGCCAGGTTGTGCAGGACGCGGTTGAACCGGGCCACGTCGGCGTACAGCTCGGCCTGCCAGTCGTGCGACTCGATCTGGGTGGTGAGCGGGTTCCAGGCCAGGCCCAGGTGCTCGACGAAGGCGCGGCTGGTCGCCGGCCAGTCGGTGCCGGGCACCGCGGCGAGGAACGCCCCGTACGTCCCGGTGGCGCCGTTGAGCTTGCCCAGGAACTCGTCGGCGGAGATGCGGGTGAGCTGGCGGTGCAGGCGGTGGGCGAGCACCGCGAGCTCCTTGCCGAGGGTGGTCGGGGTGGCCGGCTGACCGTGCGTGAGCGCGAGCATCGGCTGGTCGCGCTGCTCACGGGCCAGGGTCGCCACCTGCTCGACCAGAGCGGTCGCGGCCGGCAGCCACACCTGCCAGACGGCGTCGCGCACCATGAGCGCGTAGCTGAGGTTGTTGACGTCCTCGCTGGTCAGCGCGAAGTGGACGAGCTCCCCGACGCCGGGCAGCACGGTGTCGCCCAGGTGCTCGGGGGCGCTGGCCAGGCGCCGCTTGAGGAAGTACTCGACGGCCTTGACGTCGTGCACCGTGACCCGCTCGATCTCGGCGAGCTCGGCCACCTGCTCGGGGCCGAACGTCGTGACGACCTCGCGCAGGTACGCCTGCTCGGCCGCGGTGAGCGTCGGTGCGCCCGGGACGGCACCGGTGGACGCCAGGTGGATGAGCCACTCGACCTCGACGTTGAGGCGCTCGCGGTTGAGCGCGGCCTCGGACAGGTGGTCGACCAGCGGGGCGACGGCCGGGCGGTAGCGGCCGTCGAGCGGTCCGAGGGCGATCGGCGGGACGACGTCGGCCAGGCTCACGCGTGCAGGGGAAGGCATGCGGCCATCATCCCGCAGACCGGGGGTCGGGTCGGGCGAGCGGTCACGACCCGTCCCCAGCCCGTGTTGCCGCGCCTCACGCAGGCCGCGGCCGTCCGCCGGACCGTCCCCGCCCTGGCGCCGACCTAGCGTCCCCGCCATGACCGATGCCCTCCAGCTGGCCCACGCCGATCTGGTCACCGCCCGCAGCCTGGTCGTCGGCGCGGGTCAGGTGCAGTGGACCGGACCGGCCTCCGACCGGTTCCGCACCGAGCTCGACGACGCCGCCGCAGCCGTCGCAGCACTGGCCGCAGACATCGCCGGGATCGGGCCGCCCCGACCCTGGGCCGCCCCGATCGTCCGGTCACTGCTGTGAGTGAGGCGAAGCTGTGAGCGAGGCACTGCTGTGAACGGGTCACTGCTGTGAGCGAGACCGCGCCGGGCTGCGGCGCGACGCCGCCCGGTCAGCTCCTCGACTTCTCCGGATCGGGCCCGGTGGTCGTCACCCCCGAAGATCTCACCCTGGCCGCGGGCGCCCTCGCCCGCGCCGCCGACCTGCTCCGCGAGGCGGCGCTCCACCTGGTGCGCGCCGCGGTCGACCCGCTCCGGCTGACGGACCCGACCTCCGTCGCGACGATCGGCTGGGCCCAGGCCCGGCTCCTGGTGCTCGCCGAACAGGTGGAGGTGCTCGCCGCACACACCGCTGCCACGGGGGTCGCCTACGCGGGCGCCGACGACTCCGGCGTCCAGCTCGCCGGCGCCCTCGGCGGTGTGCTCGGTGACAATCCGGCCCTGCTGCTGCCCGCCAGCCTGCTCGCGCTCCAGGGTGTCGCGACGATCTTCGGCGCCGAGCTCCTGGCCGGCGCCGTGACCGGTCGCCACGACTCGGTCGCCGACGCGTGGACCCGGACCGCGGGTGAGCTGACCCAGGACGGTCGCGCAGCCGTCCTCGCGGGGCTGCTCAGTGGTGTCGTGCAAGGCCTCGGTCCGGGCAGGGCACCGGCGCACATCGACGTCCCCTCGGTCGCGGCCGGTCTCCGGAAGGTGACGGGCGACCCGGCACCCGCGGTGACGGTGCCGCTCGACGAAGCCCCCGACCTGCCGGCGCCGACGGGTCTGGCCGATGTCGTCTCGGCCGTCGACGAGGCCTACGGGGTCGACGGGCGCACGGGTGTGATCCTCGTGCAGCGCGTCGAGCACGAGGACGGGCCGCCGAGCTGGCTGGTCGCGATCCCGGGCACCCAGTCCGGGGGCCTCGGCGGCGACACCGTCACCGATATGACCACCAACCTGGCGCTCGAGGGCGGTGTGCCCGACCAGATGACGAGCGCCGTCCTGGACGCGATGGAGCAGGCCGGGATCGCACCGGGCGAGGCCGTCGTGCTCGCCGGGCACAGCCAGGGCGGGATGACCGCGCAGGCCGTGGCGGTCGCGGCCGGTTCCGCCTACTCGATCCGCTCGGTGGTCACCTTCGGCTCACCCACGATCCCGCAGACGCTGCCGTGCGATGTCCGCCTGATCGCCCTCGAGCAGACCCAGGACCCGATCCCCGCCCTCGATGGCGGTGCGGGGACGCAGACCAGTCCGAACACGCTCGTCATCCGCGGGGACGCTGCGACGGCGGACACCGGTCCGGTGCCGGGACCCGCCGTCGCGCACGGCCGCGCCGGCTACGAGGCGCTCGCCAGGCAGGCCGATGCGGCGATGCAGGAGCAGGAGCTGACCATCCCCGGACTGGAGGGTGCGTCCGGTCCGACCACGACCACGGCCTACCAGGCGACGCGCGAAGAATCCGTCGTGGCAGCCGTCCCGCCGACCCTGTCGGCCGCGCCGTGAGGCGGGTCGGCCGTGTCGGCGCGGGCCGTGCCAGCGTCAGCTGTGGTCGGACCGGCTCGCCGGGATCATCGCGGACAGCGCGAACGAGACCACCGAGACGATCAGCGCCGCGAGCACCGCCGTCCCGAAGTCGTTGATGGTGATCCCCCAGTTGGTCGCCGAGGTGATCCAGGCCGTCAGCAGGAGCATGAGCGCATTCACGACCAGCGTGAAGAGTCCCAGCGTGAGGATGTAGAGCGGGATCGACAGCACCTGGACGATCGGCTTCACGACGGCGTTCACGATGCCGAACACGAGGCCGACCAGCAGGTACACCCCGATCTCCTCGGTGGTGGTGGTCGCACCCTGGACGGCGAAACCGGGCAGTACGAGGCTGGCGAACCAGATCGCGACCCCGTTGATGATCACCCGCACGATGAAGGACATGCCCCGATCCTGCCAACTGCGGACCGCCTGTGCACGGGACATCCGGATGCGGTGCGGGCTGGGCGCGGTGCCGTGAACCGATCGTGACCTCGTCATGCTGGGACGGCGCCGGACGTCGGGGGCCCGGGTGGCATGCTGTCGGGCGTGACTCGCGTCCCGCTGCGCAAGGCCCTCGCCGATCTTCCCGCCTACGTCCCCGGGGCACGGTCGCCGATCGGCGCCCAGGCGTACAAGCTCTCGTCGAACGAGAACCCCTACCCCCCGCTGCCGACCGTGATGGCCGCCATCGCCGATGCCGCGGTCGACGTCAACCGCTACCCGGACATGTACGCGACCGAGCTCTCGGAAGCGATCGGGGCTGCGCTCGGGGTCGGTGCCGACACGGTGGTCCCGGCCAACGGTTCGGTCGCGGCGCTCGGGCACGTGCTGTCGGCGGTGTGCGAGGCCGGCGACGAGGTCGTCGTCCCGTGGCGCTCCTTCGAGGCCTACCCCATCGCCGTGACGTTGGCCGGTGCGGTCGGGGTCCGGGTGCCCGTCGCCGGGGACGGTCGGCTGGACCTGGCGGCCATGGCCGCAGCAGTCACCGGTCGCACCCGCGTCGTCCTGGTCTGCACACCCAACAACCCCACCGGGCCTGCGGTGCACGCCGCGGAGCTCGAGGAGTTCCTCGCGGCCGTCCCGGGCGATGTGCTCGTGGTGCTCGACGAGGCCTACGTGGAGTTCGTCCGCGACCCGCTCGCTGCCGACGGGCTCGCGGTGTTCGCCGCGCACCCCAACGTCGTCCTGCTGCGCACCTTCTCCAAGGCCTACGGGCTGGCCGGGCTGCGCGTCGGGTTCGCGGTGGCCCGTCCGCGGCTGGCCGCCGGGATCCGCCAGGCCTCGACCCCGTTCGGTGTCTCGCACGTCGCCCAGCTCGCGGCCGTGGCCTCGCTCGGGGTCAAGGCCGAGCTCGACCGTCGGGTGGACGCGATCGTCGCCGAGCGCACCAGGATGCTCGGTGGGCTGCGCGCGCAGGGCTGGACGGTGCCGGACTCGCAGGCCAACTTCGTGTGGCTGGGGATCGGTGAACGCACCGTGCCGTTCGCCGAGGCGTGCGGCCGGGCCGGGGTGATGGTCCGCCCGTTCGCCGGTGACGGGGTGCGGGTGAGCGTCGGGGAGTCCGAGGCGACCGACATCCTGCTCGAGGTCGCGGACGCCGATCCGCACAAGGCCTGAGCCGGTTCATCGTCACCGCGCGGACCTGAGCCCGCTCATCGGCACCGCGCGGACCAGCCGCCGGAGGTGCCGCCGGACCGCCCGCCGGACCGCCCGCCTGACCACTCGGCGGACCGGCCGCCGGGTCCAGGCCTCTGGTGGCTGCCCACAAATGCGGGGCGCTCGTCTTGTCGGAGACCGTTCCGCGGAACCTACGGTTGCGTAGCCTACGCTGGCGTAGGTTCGGCACCGCCGGACCACGCCCCCCCACACCAGCACCACCCGGACCTGTGTCCGGCGGCCCGATCCCAGGGTCCTCCCCGGGACCACCGGGCGCCTCGACCGGCCCGGTGCACCACGTCTCGGGCATCCCTGAAGCGTCTGCCCCTCGACGATGCGGCCCCACCGTCGCCCCGTCGTCGAAGGAGGAACGGAGAACCGTGAGCCACGACCCCACCGGCCCGCTGTCCGACGTCGGTCTCGTCCGGCTGCTCGACCCGAGCGGTGAACGCGTGCCCGATGAGCAGTTCGACGCCTATGCCGCCGATCTGACCGCCGACGATCTGCGCGCCATGTACCGCGACATGGTGCTGGTGCGCCGGTTCGACCGGGAGGCCACCGCGCTGCAGCGCCAGGGTGAGCTCGCGCTGTTCGCCCAGTGCGAGGGCCAGGAGGGCGCCCAGATCGGCTCGGCCCACGCGCTCGCCCCCCAGGACCAGGTGTTCCCGTCCTACCGCGAGCACGGTGTGGCCCAGGTGCGCGGCGTCGACCTTCCCGATGTGCTCCGGCTGTTCCGCGGCGTCGACCAGGGCGGCTGGGACCCGACGCACGGGTTCCACCTCTACACGCTGGTGATCGGTTCGCATGTGCTGCACGCCACCGGGTACGCCATGGGCGTCCAGCGCGACGGGCTGGTCGGCACCGGCGACCCGACGAAGGACACCACCACCATCGTCTACTTCGGGGATGGTTCGACGGCCCAGGGCGACGTCAACGAGGCGATGGTCTTCGCCGCGGTCAACCACGCGCCCGTCGTCTTCTTCTGCCAGAACAACCAGTGGGCGATCTCCGAGCCCACCAGCCGGCAGGCCGTGCGCCCGATCGCCGACCGGGCACCCGGTTTCGGCATCCCGTCCGTGCGGGTCGACGGCAACGACCCGGTGGCCTGCTACGCGGTGACCCGGTGGGCCGCCCAGCGCGCCCGCGACGGGCACGGTCCGACGTTCATCGAGGCGCTCACCTACCGGATGGGCGCGCACACCACCTCCGACGATCCGACCCGGTACCGCACCAGCGAGGAGGAGGAGACCTGGCGCCGGCGCGACCCCATCGACCGGCTGCGGGCCCACCTGACCTCGACCGGTGAGCTGTCCGAGGCCTTCGAGGCGGAGGTTGCCCAGGCTGCCGACGATCTGGGTGAGCGCATCCGCACGGAGGTGCGGGCGATGGGCGCCCCGGCCAAGGCCAGCATCTTCGAGCACGTCTACGCCACGCCGCACTCCGTCGTCGACGCCGAGCGCGCCTGGTACACCGAGTACGAACGTTCCTTCCTCGACGCGGGGGGCCACTGATGACCATGACCAGTGAACGCACCGTGCAGGCACCGGCCGGGGTTCGGCGGCTGCCGATGGCCAAGGCGATCAACGCCGGGCTGCGCCGGGCCCTGTCCGAGGACGACCACGTCATGCTCATGGGCGAGGACATCGGCCGGCTCGGCGGGGTGTTCCGGGTGACCGACGGGCTGCACGCCGACTTCGGCGACTCGCGTGTGGTCGA
>JAKLPK010000252.1 GCA_022013895.1 Cellulomonas sp.
CACCCCGACCTTGCCGACGGCGGTGTCGAACACCGGCCAGCCGCCGTTGCCGGGCTTGAAGTAGAACTTCTCCCAGAACTTGGGCAGGTGCGGGATCTGGTGCTTGCGGTACTTGCCGAGCACGGTGCCGTCGGCGTCGATGACGACCGCGGTGTTGTAGAGGACGCCGGGCTGGTGCTCCTCGTAGATCGGCAGCACGATCACGATGCCCAGCTCCTTGGCCAGGGCGGCGAACCGGGTGACCGTCGGGCCGGGGATCGTCTCGGCGTAGGCGTAGTACTTCGGGTCCTGCGTGATCCCGAAGTAGGGGCCGTAGAAGAGCTCCTGGTACCCGATGATCTGCGCGCCCTGGGCGGCTGCGGCGCGGGTGTACTGCTCGTGCAGGGCGATCATCGACTCCTTGTCGCCCGTCCACGGGGTCTGGGTGAATGCGACCTTGACGACGGTCATGCTTCCTCCGCTGGCCTGGGGCACTGGGCGGCGCCCGCGAGATTCGTTACTGTGGGGCGTGAACATTTCTGTTCGGTTTCGCCCGGGACGTCGGGCGTTTCCCGGCGGTAAAACCTCCAGGAGGTAGGTCCCATGGCCGAACCCGGACCTGCGCTGGAACAGCTGGTCGACGCTGTCGAGGCGCCCACCCCCACCGGGATCGCCGCCGCGCTCTCCCTCCTCGTGCGGACCGGTACCTGGCCACCCGGCACCCGGCTGCCCACCGTGCGCGATGTCGCCGCCGCGCTCGGCGTCAGCCCCGCGACGGTCTCGCACGCCTGGCACGGGCTCGCCGGGGCCGGGGTGCTGGTCACCCGCGGCCGGGCCGGGTCGTACGTGCGCGCCGCCGACACCGCCTGGCTCACACCCCGCTACCGCGACCTCGCCGGGTACCACTCGGGGTTCCGGCTCGACCTGTCGACCGGGACCCCCGACCCCGAGCTGCTGCCCGACCTGACCGCCGTGCTCGCCCGGGTCGCCGGTCACGACCTCACCGGCAGCTACGTCGAGACCCCTGTGCTGCCGCGACTCGAACGCCACCTGCGCGACACCTGGCCCGGCCCCGTCGAGGCCGTCACCGTGGTCGACGGAGCCTTCGACGCCATGTCCCGCAGCCTCGAGGCCGTCGTCCGCTACGGCGACCGGGTGCTCGTCGAGGACCCGTGCTTCCCGCCGCTGCTCGATCTGCTGGACGCGCTCGGGGCCGAACCGGTCCCGGTGCCGCTCGACGACCAGGGACCCGACCCCGCGGCGCTCGCTGCGGCGCTCGACACCTCGCCCGTGGCGCTCGTGCTGCAGCCACGCGCGCACAACCCGACCGGCCTGTCGCTGTCCGACACCCGCGCCCGCGAGCTGGGCCACCTGCTGGAACGGGCACCCGATCTCGTCGTCGTCGAGGACGACCACTCGGGCGACGTGGCGACCGCCGAGGACGTGACGCTCGGCCGCCACCTGCCTGGACGGGTGCTGCACATCCGCTCGTTCTCCAAGTCCCACGGACCCGATCTGCGGATCGCCGCGCTCGGCGGGCCCGCCCGGTTGCTCGACCGGATCGTCGCGCGGCGCATGCTCGGCCCCGGCTGGACGAGCCGGATGCTGCAGCGGGTCCTGCTCGAGCTGCTCATCGGCGACACCGGGATGACCGCCGTGGCTGAGGCCCGCCGCGTGTACCACGCACGTCAGCAGCACCTGGCGCGCGCCCTCGCCGAACGGGGCGTCGACGTCGAACCCGGGGACGGCGTCAACCTGTGGCTACCCGTGGTCGATGAGCAGAGCGCGATCGTCCGGATGGCCGCCGCCGGGATCCGGGTGGCGGCCGGCGAGACGTTCCGATCCGGGGGGCCCTGCCCCGACGGGCTGCGCGGACCGCACGTGCGCGTCACCGCAGGCATGGTCCGCGGGGACTTCGCGCAGGTCGGTGCCGAGCTCGCCGACGGTGCCCTGGCTCGCTGACCACCGGGCGAGATCGGGGCCGACGATCTGGGCCGACGCGCGACCACCCGGGATCCGCCCGCGACCTGGCCTAGGCTGTGCGCGGAACCCGGCCGGTCATGGTCGGGCGGTGCCGGCCCCCTCTGGTCGGACGTCCTCGGTGCGGCGTGCACCCTCCCCCTCATCCGGTCCGAGCTCGGAGCCGCCGCATGTCCCGTCGCACCACGAGCACCGTCCGCCTGCTGGCCGCCGCGCTGCCGCTCACCCTGCTCGCCGCTTGCTCAGCCGGTTCGTCGAGTGCCTCCCCGACGACGAGCCCGACGCCGACCGCCACGTTCGCGCCCGTCACGGTCGACAACTGCGGCACGGAGGTCACCGTGACCACCCCGCCGCAACGCGTGGTGACCATCAAGTCCTCGACCACCGAGATGCTGCTCGCACTCGGGCTGGGCGACCGGATCGTCGGCCGGGCGTTCCCCGACGGACCCTTCCCGGACGATCTGGCCGCCGCGGGTGACGCCGTGCCCCTGATCTCCGACAAGGTCCCGGGCCAGGAGGCGCTGCTGGCCGTCCAACCCGATTTCGTCTACGCCGGTTGGGAGTCGAACTTCTCGGCCGACGGCGTCGGCGACCGCTCCACCTTGGCCGGGCTCGGCATCGGCACCTATGTCTCGCCGGCGGCCTGCAAGGAAGCGGGCTCCATGCCCGATCCGCTGACCTTCGACCTCGTGTTCGACGAGATCCGCGAGGCCGGTGCGATCTTCGGGGTACCAGCCGCAGCCGAGGAGGTCGTCGCCGCCGAACAGGCCACGCTCGCCTCGGTGACGAAGCCCTCGGGCACCACCACGGCCCTGTGGTACTCGTCAGGTTCGGACAGCCCGTACGTCGGGGCCGGCATCGGTGCACCCGAGATGATCATGGACGCCGCCGGGCTGACCAACGTGTTCGCCTCGGTGCACGACACCTGGGCCTCCGTCGGCTGGGAGGACGTGGTGGCCGCCGACCCCGACGTCATCGTGCTCGTGGACGCCTCGTGGAACACCGCCGAGCACAAGATCGCCACGCTCGAGGCGAACCCCGCGACCGCCCAGCTGACCGCTGTCCAGCAGCACCGGTATCTGACCGTGCCGTTCGCGGCCACCGAGGCCGGTGTGCGCAACGCCGACGCGGTCGCCAGCCTGGCCGATCAGCTCACGGCCCTGCCATGACGACCACGGCGACCCGACCGGCCACCGCGCCCGCCACCGCGGCGCACGGTGGCCGGCGGGCGCCGTTGTGGCTGCTGGTCACCGCCGGGACCGCCGTGCTCGTGGTCAGCGTGCTGGTCGCGGTGACGATCGGCTCGTCCGGGCTCGGGCTCGACGAGGTGGCTCGGTCGCTGGGTGCACACCTGGGACTGGCGGTGGACCCGCCCGCCCGGCTGCACGACGCGATCGTCTGGCAGCTGCGGCTGCCGCGGGTGCTCACCGCCGCAGCCGTCGGCGCCGGGCTGGGACTGGCCGGGGCCGTCATGCAGTCGCTCACCCGCAACCCGCTGGCCGACCCCTACCTGCTCGGACTGTCGTCCGGGGCCTCGCTGGGTGCGGTCGCGGTCCTGGTGCTCGGCGTCGGGCTGCTGCTGCCGGTCGCGGCGTTCGTCGGCGCCCTGGCTGCCCTGGTCGCCACCCTCGCCCTGGCCCGGACCGGCGGCACGCTCACCCCGGGTCGCACGGTGCTCGCCGGGCTGGCGATCTCCCAGCTGGCCGCCGCGGGAACCTCGTTCGTCATCTTCTGGAGCTCGACCGGCGACTCGTACCGCGAGATCCTCAGCTGGCTCATGGGGTCGCTCGGTGGGACGACGTGGTCCTCGGTCGCGATCGCCGGGATCACCCTGCTCGCCGTCGGCACCGTGCTCGTGGCCTGCGCCGGCCGACTGGACGCGTTCACGTTCGGGGACACCGCGGCCGCAGCGCTCGGTGTGGACGTCAACCGCACCCGGTGGATGCTGCTGACCCTGGTCGCGCTGCTGGTGGGGGCTCTCGTGGCCGTCTCCGGTGCGATCGGGTTCCTCGGCCTTGTGCTGCCACATGCGGTGCGCTCGCTCACCGGGCCCGGGCACCGGCGGCTGCTGCCGGTCGTGGCATTGGCCGGTGGCACCCTCCTCGTCTGGGCGGACACCGCCGCACGCACCCTGTTCGCCCCGCGCGAGCTCCCGGTCGGGATCGTCACCGCACTGGTCGGGGTGCCCGTGTTCGTCGTCCTGCTGCGTCGCCGGGGTGCCTCGTGGACGTGAGGGTCGAACGGGTCGGCGCCCAGCTCGGCGGGCGGTGGGTGGTCGACGGTGTGGAGGCGACCCTCCCGGCCGGTGCGCTCACCGGGGTGCTCGGGCCCAACGGCGCGGGCAAGACCACGCTGCTGCGCCTGGTCGCCGGGCTGCTGCCACCCGGACGCGGCGCCGTGCTCGTCGACGACGCACCCGTCCACGAGCTGCCGCGTCGCGACCGGGCCCGACGGGTCGCGCTGCTCGAGCAGGAGTCCTCGGCCACGGTCCCGCTGAGCGTGCGCGAGGTCGTCGAGCTCGGCCGCACCCCGTACCGCTCGTTGTGGGGCGCCGATCCGGACCCGGCCGCAGTCGACCGGGCGCTCACCTCCGCGGGTGCGCTGCCGCTGGCCGACCGACCGTTCACCATGCTGTCCGGCGGCGAACGCCAACGTGTGCAGATCGCCCGCGCCCTGGCCCAGGAACCGGCGCTGCTGCTGCTCGACGAGCCGACGAACCACCTCGACGTCTCGGCGCAGCTCGCGCTGCTCGCCTTCGTCGCAGCTCTGGGCACGACGAGCGTCGCCGCGCTGCACGACCTCAACCTGGCCGCCGCGTTCTGCGAGCACGTGCTGGTGCTGTCCGGCGGGCGCCTGGTCGCCGCCGGGCACCCCGTCGACGTGCTGCGCCCGGCTCTGCTGCGCGAGGTCTACGGCGTGGAGGCCGATGTGCTCGAGCACCCACGGACCGGCCGCCCGGTGATCGCGTTCACCACCTCGGTTCCGGTGCACCCATGAAGGTCGTGGTGCTGTCCGGCGGCGTCGGTGGTGCCCGGTTCACGCGGGGCCTGCTCGCCCACCTCGGCCCCGGGCACGAGGTGACCGTCGTGGCGAACACCGGGGACGACCTGTGGTTGCACGGGGTGCGGGTGTGCCCCGACCTCGACACGCTCATGTACACCCTCGGTGGCGCAGTGCACGAGGGGCAGGGCTGGGGCCGGGCCGACGAGTCGACCCGGGTGTCCACCGACCTCGCGGCGTACGGCCTGGGCTGGGACTGGTTCACCCTCGGCGACCTCGACCTGGCCACCTGTCTGGCCCGCACCGAGCTGCTGCGCGGCGGCCTGCCGCTGTCGGCTGCGACCGACCGGCTCGCGCAGCGCTGGGACCTCGGCGTCCGGCTGCTGCCGATGACCGACGCCGAGGTCGAGACCCACGCCCGGCTGGCCGACGGCACGCTCCTGCACTTCGAGGAGTGGTGGGTGCGGCACCACGCCACACTCCCGGCGGTGGGCTTCGAGCAGGTGGGGCTCAGCGGTTCGGTGGCCGCCCCCGGGGTGGTGGAGGCCCTGGTCAGCGCCGATGTCGTGGTGCTGCCGCCGTCGAACCCCGTGGTGTCGGTCGGCACGATCCTGGCGGTGCCGGGGGTGCGCGAGGCGATCACGAGCACGCCCGCACCGGTGGTCGGTGTGTCACCGATCATCGGCGGTGCACCGGTACGCGGGATGGCCGACGCCTGTCTGACCGCGATCGGGGTACCGACCACGGCCTCGGCCGTCGCCCGGCACTACGGACTCCGTCGTACGGGCGGGCTGCTGGACGCCTGGGTGGTGGACGACGCCGATGCGGCGTCCGTGCCCGGGCTGCGTGAGCACGGCTTGGTCTGCGGCGCCACCGACACGCTGATGCGGGACGTGGCGTCCACGGCCAGGATCGCGGCGTTCGCGCTCGACCTCGTCGGACCGGTCCCGTCGGCGGGCTGACCGCCGTGGCGCAGCGGCGGCGGTCGGGTCAGCGCGGTTCGGGCGGGTCGCGGTGCAGGGTGAACTCGTAGGCGTAGCGGTCCCCCCGATAGATCGAGACGGCACGCTCGACCGGACGTCGACGCACGTCCAGCCCGGTGCGCTCCACCAGCAGCGCGGGTGAGAAGGGTGCGACCTCGAGGCTCTCGGCGTCGGCCTCGCTCAGCACGACGGCCCGGGCCGTCTGCTCGGCGGAGACGATGACGAGCCCGTACCGCTCGCGGATGAGCTCGTAGAGCGATCCGGTGAGCTGCAGCGTCTGCAGGCCGGGTACCGCATCGGTCGGCAGGTAGGACCGTTCCAGGCACATGGGGGTGCCATCAGCGGTTCGGATCCGTTCGACGCAGGTGACGCTCTGCGCCGGGCTGATCCGCAGGTGGAAGCCCAGGTCGCTGCCGGCTGGCCGGGTCTCGACGAGCTTGAGCCTGGCCCCGGGGACGAAGCCGCGGCGGATCATGTCGTCACTGAACGACGTCAGCTCGACGGTCTTGGTGATCGGCGGGTCCGCGACGAACGTGCCCGCACCCTGGATGCGGTAGACGCGTTGCTCGCTCTGGAGCTGGTCGAGCGCTCGTCGGGCTGTCATCCGACTCACCGAGAACTGCTCGGCCAGGCTGCGCTCGGTCGGCAGCTGTGCGTGCGGCGCCAGCTCGTGGTCGATGAGGTCCATGAGGTAGGAGCGCAGCGTCTCGTACTTGAGCGTGCTCATGGCCGAACCATGCTCGGTGCGGGCGGGCCGTGCAACGCGCGACGCGCGGGGCGCGCCGACCCGCCCCGACACGGTGCAACCAGATGAGATCGACAAGGCGATTGGTATAGTCCAATCATTCTCAGGTAACGAGTGCGTTAAGGCTGTTGACGCGCGAAATCGGTGGGTGCACAGTCATCACGTCCGCACCATGGGCTATACCATTTGAAAGGTGTCACCGATGGCCAGTCATCAGCCAACCCGCCGGCTCCGCGTCGCCGTCTGGGCCGGCGCCGCCGTCCTGAGCCTCGCGGCCTGCTCGTCCGGGACCAGCACCTCAGCCACCAGCTCGGCCGGGCCCACCACGATCACGTTCTCCTACCTGTGGTCCGGGGTCGAGGCCGAGTCGCTGGAGAAGATCATCGCGGAGTTCAACGCCAGCCAGGACGAGATCGTCGTCGAGGGCGTCTCCAACCCGGACACCACCGCACAGCTCACCGCCATGTCGTCCTCGGAGGGGTCGTTCGACATCTCCGACCACTTCGGCAGCTCCGTGGGCGCCTACGCCTCGAAGGGCATCCTCGCCCCGCTCGACGAGTTCATCGAGGCCGACGGGTACGACACGAGCGACTTCATCCCGTCCGTCCTGGACCAGATGTCCTACGACGGGCAGTACTACTCGATGCCCATCGCCGTGCACACCCAGATGCTCATGTACAACAAGACGCTCTTCGCCGAGGCCGGCATCGCCGAGGCACCCACCACCACCGAGGAGTGGGCGCAGGACATCGCCGCGCTCACCAAGGTCGACTCCACCGGGGCCATCACCCAGCTCGGCTACGGGAACATGGAGCTCGACACCGACTTCACCACGCTCGGCTTCGTGTTCGGCGGGCAGTG
Source organism: Cellulomonas sp. (assembly GCA_022013895.1). Lineage (GTDB taxonomy): Bacteria > Actinomycetota > Actinomycetes > Actinomycetales > Cellulomonadaceae > Cellulomonas. The sequence goes on from JAKLPK010000252.1 coordinate 7,549, forward strand.
GTTCGACGAGGACGGCACCCCCACACCCGACAACGAGGGCAACGTCGCAGGCCTGAGCTTCTACGTCGACAACGTGCCGGCCGCCTACGGCGCCGACGCCGTGACCACCTTCGAGTCCGGGTTCGGCGAGATCGCCTCCGCGCAGAACCCCTTCTACACCGGGCAGCTCGCCACCATCATCGAAGGCGCCTGGGAGGTCAACCTCATCAACCAGTACGCCCCCGACCTCGACTACGGCGTGGCCCCCATCCCCTACCCCGAGGACCAGCCCGAGCTCGCCGGCACCACCAGCGTCAGCTCCTCCACGCTGTTCATCCCGGCCAACTCCACGCACAAGGAGCAGGCCTGGGAGTTCATGAAGTACCTGCTGTCCAGCGACGCCATGGCCGAGTTCACGCACGCCACCTCCAACCTGCCCTCGCGTCCCTCCCTGGCGGACGACCCGATCTACGACGACCTCGGCGACGCCTTCGCTGTCTGGCTGGACTCGCTCACCAGCGACAACATCCAGGCGATGGCCAGCTCACCGCTCGCCTCCCAGTACGGCGAGGACCGCGCCACCGCGTTCGAAGAGATCGCCACCCAGGTCACCACACCGGCCGACGCCCTGGCACAGCTCGCCAGCGCCGCCGCCTCGTATGAGTAGGACCCCCACCGGTTCCGTGCCCGGTCCTCGCCGCACCCTGCGGCGGGGGCCGGGCACCGACCGGGCCACCACCGAACGACCGAGCCAGCGCCGGGCACGACGACAGACCTTCCTGCACGGCCTGGCGTTCGCGAGCCCCTGGCTCCTCGGGTTCACCGTGTTCATCGCGACCCCGATCGCGCTGTCCGCCTACTACAGCTTCACCGACTTCAACATCTTCCAGGCCCCCACCTGGGTAGGCCTGGACAACTACACCGCGCTGCTCGGGACCGAGAGGTTCTGGAAGGCGGCCTCCAACACCGTCTACCTCACCGTCATCGGCGTCCCGCTCGGCCTGGTCCTCGCCCTGGTGATCGCCCTCGTGCTCAACCTGCCGATCCGCGGCCAAGCGCTCTACCGAGCCGTCGTGTACCTCCCCAGCATCGTCCCGCTCGTCGTCGGCGTGTACGTCTGGCGGTGGCTGCTCAACGCCCAGTACGGCTACATCAACGCCGCGCTCGGCGCGCTCGGGCTGCCCCAGCCGTTGTGGCTGGACGATCCGACCTGGACCAAACCCGCCGTGCTGCTCATCGGTTTCTGGATGGTCGGCGGCACCGCCATCATCTACCTCGCCGCGCTGCGCAACGTGCCACCCGAGCTGTACGAGGCAGCCACCCTCGACGGAGCAGGCGCCGTGGCCCGGTTCCGGCACATCACCTGGCCCACCATCAGCCCGATCACCCTGTTCCAGCTGGTGGTCGGGGTGATCGGCGGGCTGCAGATCTTCACCCAGCCATACCTGCTCGCCCAGGACGGGTTCAACAGCGGGGGCGGCGGCGCCCAGGACTCCATGCTCACGCTCGGCACCTACATCTTCCAGACGGCCTTCACCCAGTTCCGGATGGGCTACGCCTCGGCGATCGCCTGGGTGCTGTTCCTGGTCACCCTGCTGATCTCCGGGCTCGTGCTGGCCGGCTCCCGACGGTGGGTGCACTATGACGCCTGACCGCGTGAGCTCCGCCGAGCGCAGCCGGCGGGCCACCCTGCGTCGGCTCTCCCTGCGCCAGTCCCGTCCGCTGGCGTTCTACCTGCTCGCCGTCGCGGTGAGCTTCGGGTTCGCCTTCCCGTTCCTGGTCATGCTGAGCACCGCGGTCAAACCCGCCGACGAGGTGTTCACGCTCCCACCGCAGTTCTGGCCGAGCTCCTGGCACTTCGAGAACTTCGGCGCGGCGATCTCGAGCATGCCGTTCTGGCGGTACCTCACCAACTCGTTCATCGTCGCCGGCGGTGCGGTGGTCGGCACCGTCCTGGCCTCACCGCTGGTGGGCTACTCGCTGTCCAAGATCAGGTGGCGCGGCCGCGGCCCGCTGACCCTGCTCGTCCTGGCCACGATGATGCTGCCGCCGCAGGTCACCATGATCCCCGTCTTCCTCATCTGGGACCGGCTGGGCCTGACCGGGACCTACGTGCCGCTCATCCTGCCCGCGTTCTTCGGGACCCCGTTCTTCATCTTCCTCATGCGGCAGTTCTTCCTCACCGTCCCCGACGACCTCCTCGAGGCCGCCCGGCTCGACGGGGCCAGCGAGCTGCGGACCTACTGGTCCATCGTGCTCCCGACGGCCCGACCGGCACTGGCCACCATCGCGCTGTTCCAGTTCCTGTGGTCGTGGACCGACTTCCTCAACCCGCTCATCTACCTGCAGGACCAGGACCGCTACACCCTGTCCCTCGGCCTCTACCGGTTCTTCTCCGACCACGGCGTCGACTGGGGTCCGCTGATGGCGGCCAGCGCGCTGTTCACCGCACCCGCGCTCGTCATCTTCCTGCTGGGACAGCGGTACTTCGTCGAGGGGATCGCCACCCAGGGCTTCAGATGAACGACCCCGCACCACCCCGCACCCCGCTGCACGACCCACCGAGAGGACCACGATGACCTACCTCCCGATCACGGCGACCTTCATCGACGAGGTCACCGCCGACATCCCCAGTCAGAACTGGGGACACCGGGAATGGGCCCAGGAGTTCCAGACCTTCGCCGACACCGGGATCGACACGGTCGTGATGATCCGCTCCGGTCTGGGCGAACGCCTGGCGTTCCCGGCCCTGTCCGTCCAGCAGCGCGTCCCGACCATGCCCGTCTACCAGGACACCGTCCGGATGTTCCTCGACCTGGCAGCCCAGCACGGCATCGCGTTCTACCTCGGGCTCTACGACTCGAACCTGTTCTGGTACCGGTACGACTGGCGCACCGAGGTCGACCTCAACCTCGCCTTCATCGACGAGGCCTGGCAACGCTACGGGGACTCACCGGCGTTCCGCGGCTGGTACCTGCCGCACGAGACCACCGACTCCAGCCTGCGGATCATCGACATCAACACCACGCTGGCCGCCCGCCTCAAGCAGATCACGCCGCACCTGCCGGTCATGGTCTCGCCGTTCTTCTACGGCCGTTCGGACCTGTGGAACGGAGGTGACCTGCGGCTGCGGCCCCGTGACCCGCAGGAGCACGTCCGGCTCTGGTCGGAGATCTTCGCCGCCTACGCCGGACTGGTCGACGTGTGCGCCTTCCAGGACGGCACCACCGACCTCATGCGTTCCGCCGAGTACTTCGCCGCGACCGCCGCCGAGGCCACCGCGCACGGGATCACCTCGTGGGCGAACATCGAGACGTTCGACCGTGACATGCCCATCAAGTTCCCGCCGACCGACTGGCGCAAGCTCGCCCACAAGCTCGACGCGGTCCAGGGGCTGGTCGACAAGGTGATCACGTTCGAGTTCTCGCACTTCCTCAGCCCGAACTCGACCTGGCCGTCCGCCCGGCTGCTGCACGCCCGCTACCTCGAGCTGCTGCGGGCCAAGGAGAGCCGATGACGCTGCTCGGGCGGTTGCAGGGGGGTGTCGTCATCTCCTGCCAGTCGCAGTCACCACGGCACCCGCTCAGTCCACCGTCGTCCATCGCCAGACTGGCCGCCAGCGCCGAGCTCGGGGGGGCGGTCGCCGTCCGGATCGACCACCCGCGCAACGTCGCCGCCTCCCGGCGCGCCGTCGACGTCCCCGTCATCGGGCTGTACAAGCAGCGCCGACGACTGAGCCGGAGCATCATCACGCCGACCTTCGAACGGGCGGCCGCGCTGGTGGCGGCGGGCGCCGATGTGCTCGCCGTCGAGGCCGTCGCACGGGCCGGCGTCCCCACCGGCCGGGCGACCGAGGTGCTGACCCGGGTCGTGGCCGCGCTGGACCGACCTGTGATGGCCGACGTGTCGACCTTCGAGGAAGGGATCGAGGCCTGGCAGGCCGGGGCCACCCTCGTCGGGACGACACTGTCCGGCTACACACCACAGAGCCCCCGTTCCCCCGAACCTGACCTCGACCTGGTGGCCCGGCTGGCCCAGGCCGGGGTGCGCACCGTCGCCGAGGGCCGGTTCAGGACGGCCGACCAGGTGGCGCAGGCCTTCGACGCCGGTGCGTTCGCCGTGGTCGTCGGCACGGCCGCGACCGACCCCGTGTCGATCACCCGCTGGCTGGTCGAGGTGTCGCCGCGCGCCCGACGGGCCGACGGGTGACCGGGCACGCGCTCGGCATCGACATCGGCGGCACCAAGACGTCCGCCGCCGTCGTCGCCGCCGACGGCACGCTCGGACCCGTGCGCACCGAACCGACACCGCGCGGCCCCCAGGCCGTCCTCGACCTGGTCGTCGACCTCATCCGGGACCGGACCGCTCTCGCGGCGGGCGCCGAGATCACCTGCCTCGGGGTCGGGACGGCCGGGGTCGTCGACGAGCACGGGACGATCACCTCGGCCACCTCGACCCTGCCCGGCTGGGCGGGCACCGAGGTGGGGGTGGTGCTCGCGCGGCGGACCGGTCTGCCGACCACCGTGCTCAACGACGTCCACGCGTTCGCCACCGCCGAGGCCCGCATCGGAGCCGGACGTGGCCTGCCTTCCCTGCTGGCCGTCATGGTCGGTACCGGGATCGGCGGGGCCTTCGTCGGGCCGACCGGGCTGTGGCGGGGCGCGACCGGCACCGCGGGGTCGGTCGGCCACGTGAGCACACCGCTCGCGACGGGGCTGCCGTGCTCCTGCGGCGGCAGCGGCCATGTCGAGTCGATCGCCTCAGGACCCGGCATCGTCGAGCTCTACCGGGCACGCCACGGCACGACCCTGACGACCCGTGCGATCGCCGAGCTCGCCCGGACCGGGGACCGGCAGGCCGTGGAGGTGCTCACGCACGCGGGCGCCGCGCTGGGCGAGGCGCTCGCCGGGATCGTCGACGTGCTCGACCCGCAGGTGGTGGTGCTGGCCGGCGGCGCGCTGCAGATCGGTCCGGGGCTGCTCGGGGCCGCGGTCGCGGCACTGCGCAGCACCGCCCTGCCCGGCCCGGCGCGGGTACCGGTGCGCACCTCGGAGCTGGGCGCGGTGGCGGTGCTGATCGGCGCCGGGTTCGCGGCACGATCGGGCGGCTGAGCCCCGCAGCCGTCAGACCGCCAGCACCGGACGCGGCGGGTCCGCCGCGAGATCATCGGCCCCCTCGACCGGCCGGTGCTCCGCCGCCGGTCCCAGGACGAGCACGGCGACCGCCGTCGTGAGCGGGATGGCCAGCACGAGCCCGATCGAACCGACCAGGGTGCGGGCCACCTCTTCGGCGATCTCCCCCGAACCGAGCGTGCCGAGCAGCGCCTGGTCGGACATCGCGACGAGCAGCACGAGCGGCAACGTCGCGCCCACGTAGGCGAACACGATGGTGTAGACGGTCGAGGCGATGTGGTCCCGTCCGATCCGCATGCCCTGGGTCCACAACCGGCGACGTGAGGCGTGCGGCGCCCCTGCACGCAGTTCCCAGACCGCCGACGCCTGGGTGATCGTCACATCGTTGAGGACCCCGAGCCCCGCGAGCACCATCCCGCACAGCAGCACCTGCTGCAGGCGCACCTGCGGGGCGTAGGACAGCAGATCGAGCGCGTACTCGTCGGACAGCCCGGTCAGGTGCGCGGCACCGGAGGCCCAGGCGGCGATCGCCGTGGTCGCCGCCAGTCCGACGAGCGTGCCCAGCAGCGCGGTCGAGGTGCGCAACGAGAACCCGTGCGCCAGGTAGAGCACCACGAACATGATCGCCGAGGCCGAGACCAGACCCACCCAGGCACCCGAGGCCCCCTCGACCAGTGCCGGCAACGTGAAGCAGCCGACGACCAGCAAAGAAAACCCCAGCCCGAGCAGGGCGGCGAACCCACGCCAGCGGGCCACGGCCACGACCAGCACGACGAAGAGCGCCCCCAGCAGGGCAAGCGGCGGCCCTCGGTGGAAGTCGACGAACATGTAGGCCGTCATCCCCGGTGCCGTCTGGGCCACGTGCACGACCTGGATCTGATCACCCGGGTGGATCGACGACAGGTACTCCGGTGGCGAGTAGACCTCGATCGTCGTGCCGCCCAAGGTGGCCGTGAGCTGGGCGTCCTGAGTGGTGGACGGCAGCGTCCGGTCGACCTCGCTCACGGTCACGACGTGGTAGGTCTGCCCGTCCCCGGTGGTCTGGATCGTCGGCAGCCCCCCGTGCGGCCACAGCCACCACCCGCCGAGCACGGTGGCCGCCAGGGCCGGGAGGAGGACCAGGAGGAAGACCCGGCGGGCCCGGCGACGGACGACCGGGGCCAGCTCGACCGTGGCCGGTCCGTGGGTGTGCCCGCTCACCGACCCAGCCTCAGGTGTGCGGTTGTGCGCCCCGCCCCGACACGCCGACCCTGCCCCGGATCCGCGCGTCCGCCGGCACCGGGCGGTTCGGCCGGGCGGGTGAGGACCGGCGGATGTGCTGTCAGAACCCGAACCGCGTGCCAGGCTCCTCGGATGATCGTGGTGACGACGTTCGAGATCCCCGGCTACCGGATCAACGCGGTGCTCGGGGAGGTGATGGGCCTGACGGTCCGCTCGCTCAACCTCGGGACCAGCTTCACGGCGGGGCTGCGTTCGCTGGGCGGTGGGGAGATCACCGAGTACACGAAGATCATGTACCAGTCCCGCCAGGAAGTGATGAACCGCATGGTCGTCGAGGCGGAGAGCCGCGGGGCGAACGCGATCGTGGCCATGCGGTTCGACACCGACTCGATCCAGCAGTTCTCCGAGGTGTGTGCGTACGGCACGGCCGTCGTCGTCGAGCCGATCGGGGCCGGCGAACCCGGCGCGACGCCGCAGTCGGCCCAGCTCGCCGGGGCGGCCGCGGCCGACAGGCCGACGCGGGACTGAGCTGACCACAATGGGGCCCCCTCGACGATCGGCCGCCGATGAGGCTCACCGTCGCCCCAGGCCGGGCACCTCGACGGACAGCTCGGCAGGTTCGTCCCACCCCGACCAGGTGGACGACCCGGCGATCAGCTCGGCGTCGTCCAGCGTCGCGCGATCCAGCGCCGCGTCCAGAGCTGCGGCCTCCAGGTCGTAGCCGATGAATGCCAGGTCCTGGCCGATGGCAGCGGCGTCGTCACCGTCGTCACCCGCAGCCAGCAGGCTGAACATCGACCCCACGTGCTCCCAGCGCAGCGGCGTACCCGGGCGGGTGGCCAACCGGCACAGCCCGGCGGAGCGGACCACCGTGCCAAGACGTCCCTGCTCGACCTCCTCGAGCAGCACGGCCAACCGGCCCGGGTGGAACGGACGCACCTGCTCGAACCGGAGGTGGTCGACCCCGCCTCCCGGCACGGTGGGTAGCGGGTCACCGTTGAGGATCGCCACCCAGCCGGGACGTTCCTGCGCAGCACCGTACGGCCGCCGGTCACGTCCGCCGAGCTCTGCCGGAGGACGACCGGACCACAGGTGCACCTGGGCGGTCGGGGCGAGGTGCCCGACCAGGTCCAGCACCTGCGCAAGGTCGACGGGCGGCAACGACTGCCAGTGCTCCAGCGCCACGGCGGAGGCGTACTCGATCTGGCTGACCAGGACGGCAGCGGCCGCCACGTGCTCGACTCCGCCGCCGGGTGCGGGCCGGCGCAGGTACTGGTCGCCGAACAGGTCGGCGCGCAGCCTGCGGGCATCCACGACGCAGACGATGGAGGTCAGCAGCCCGTCGGAGAACGCTGCGATCAGGGCCGTGACGTCGACCGACGTCGGCAGCTCGACCACGGCGCCCTGCTCAGCGGCCCAGGGCACCAGCGCTCGCGCCTCGTCGAGCGGGTCGAGTGCCATCCCCAGCCGGGCCGCCGGGAACAGGGCACGTCCGGCGGCGTGAGCCACCTGCGCCGCGATCCGGGCCCGACGGACCGGTTCGACGCCCACCACCGCGAGCACATCCACCTCGTCCGACGGCGAGCGCCCGGCCGAGCTGGGCCCGCTGGTGCTCGGCCCCGTCGGGCTCACGCCGTCGGCCGTCACGGGGCGCGTCGCTCCCCCGCCGATGCAGCAGACATCTCCCGCACCCGGCCGGCCTCGACCTCCAGCACCCGGTCGACACCGGCCAGGGCCGAGCGACGATGGGCGACCACCAGCACCGTCGTGGCCGGCCGGGCAGCCAGTGCCACTCCGATCGCGTGCTGGGTCAAGGGGTCCTGCTGCGAGGTCGCCTCGTCGAGCACCAGCACCGGGCTGCGCCGTAGCAGCGCCCGGGCCAACGAGAGCCGCTGCCGCTGACCGCCGGACAGCCGGGCCCCCCGCTCACCGACCCGGGTGTCCAGACCCTCGGGCAGCGCCGGGTCCGGGGCGAACGACGCCAGCCGGCACGCCTCGTCGAGCTCGTCCGGCGCCGCGTCCGGGGCCGCCAGCAGGAGGTTCTCCCGCACCGTCCCGTCGATCAGCACCGGTCGCTGGTCGACCACCGCGACCACCGCCCGCACCTGCTCCAGGTCGAGCTCGCGCAGATCGACGCCGTCGAGCAGCACCTGACCGGATTCGGGGTCGAACACCCGGTGCAGCAGGGTGACGAGGGTCGACTTGCCGCTTCCCGTCGGGCCGACGACCCCGACCCGCTCACCCGCCTGGATCTGCAGGTCGACGGCGACCAGTGCCGGCGCCTGGCGGCCGGGGTAGGTGAACGTCACCCCGCGGAACGTCAGCGATCCGCGGACCGGGTCCAGCCGCCGTGGTCGGTCAGGCGAGGTCACGGTGGGCGGCCGGTCAAGAGCCTGGAAGAACGTGGCAGCCGAGGCCAACGCACCAGGGAGATCGCGTGCGAACCCCTCGACCCCCGCCACGGCCGGGGCCGACGTGGGCGCCAGGAGCAGCACGACGACCCACGCCGCCGGGCCGAGGGAGCCGTCGGACACCCGAGGACCGAGCACCGCCAGAACCGCGACCAACGTGCCCCACACCCACCACAGGCCGAATGCGGCGCGTACCGCTTCCCGACGCGCCGCGGCCATCCCGAGTGCGGCCACCTCCCGACCTCTGGCGTCCAGCAGATCGACCCGTCGGCCGACCGCCCCGAACGCCAGCAGCTCCGCCTGGCCCTGGACGTCATCGGTCACCTGCTGCGCGAGCGCACCACGCGCCGCAGTGCGCCGCTCAGCGAGCTCCCGGCCCCGACGTCGGCCGAGCAGCGCGGCACTGGCCAGTCCCACCGTCAGACCGACCGCGAGCACCGTCGCACCGGCCGGCCCGGCCAGCAGCCCGGCCACCACGACAGCGGCGACCGGCACCAGGACCGCTGTGACCACCGGCGCCACGGTGTGCGCGAAGAACACCTCGATCAGGTCGACGTCACGGGTGGCGACCGCGAGCAACCGACCCGACCGGTCGAGACCGGTCACCGCCGGCGCCTGCGGGACGAGCGCCCGGTACAGGTCGACCCGCATCCGGGACAGCAGGGTGAAGGCCACATGGTGCCCGGCGTACTGCTCGGCGTAGCGCAGCAGCCCGGCCGCCACCGCGAGCAGCACCATGGTGACGAGCACCTGGGCCAACGGCAGCCGCCCCGTCGCGAGCCAGCCGCCGACCGCTGCTCCGGGGACGACCAGCAGCCCGGCGCCGGCCAGCAGGTTGGCAGTCCGTGCCACGGTCGAGGCCGCCAGCATGGGAACGGCGGGCCGGGCCGTCCGCAGCAGCCGACGCACCACCGTCCGGGTCTCCAGGGACGGCGGCGCGGCGGTGCTCATCGCGCCACCTCCATCGACCGGTCGTCGTCCTGAGCCAGGGCATGCGCGTAGTACCCGCCACGGCCGAGCACCTGCAACGGGCGTCCGACCGCGCTCACCCGGCCGTCCTCGACCACCACCACCAGATCGGCGTCGAGCGTGCCGACCAACCGGTGCTCGACGGTCACCACGGTCCGATGGGCCGACAGCTCGGCCAGCGACACCTCGACCAGGTGGCGCGTCGCGGCGTCCAGATCCGCGGTCGGCTCGTCGAGCACGAGCACCGGGGCGTCCTTGGCGAAGGCGCGGGCGAGCGACACCCGCTGCGCCTGCCCGCCGGACAACGCGAGGCCGCCCTCGCCGACCTGCGCCTCGATACCGCCGGGCAGTGCCCGCACCTCATCGGCCAGCCGGGCCCGCTCCAGCACGTCCCACAGCTCGGCGTCGTCCGCGCGCGGCGCGGCCAGCCGCAGGTTCTGCGCGACCGAGCCGGTGAACAGGTAGGTCCGCTGGGCGAGCGCCGCGACCAGCGCCCGGCGCTGCGGACCGGTGCTCACCTCCCCGTCGATCAGCACCTGCCCCTCCTCGGGTTCGAGCAGACCCTGCAGCACGAGCGCGAGGGTCGACTTCCCGGCGCCGGTGGGGCCGACGAGCGCGACCCGAGACCCGGCCGGCACATCGAGCCGGTCCACCCGGAGCACCTCGCGCTCGCCACGGCGCACCACCAGCCCGCGCACGGACAGGGCCGGAGCCGGCGCTGCGTGCTCGGCATGCCGCGGCTCAGGTGCCGGGGAGGTCGTCGGTCCCTGGGCGATCAGCGCCCGCAACCGCGCCTCGTGCGTCCGGCCGATCATCGCGACGTAGAACGACCGGCCGAGCTTGTCGACCGGTTCGACCAGCAGCACCGTCATGAGCAGCACCGCGATCACTTGACCCGCACTGAGCTGCCCGTCGCGCAGGCCGCGCAGCGCCAGTCCCACCGCAACGGTTACCATGCCGAGCCCGAAGGTGGCGTCGGTGACCACGATGACCAGCAGGTTGCGGCGCAGCAGCGCCATGGTCTGGACCCGCATCCGCTCGCTGACCTGTGCCAATGCCTCGGCACGTCGACCCGCGGCGCCCAGCACGGTCAGCATGCCGAGCCCGGTCACCGACTCCAGGTAGTACGCGGACAACCGCGCCGAGGCCTGGCCGAACGCCTTGTTGGCGGTCCGGAACACCCGCATGAAAGCGACCAGCAGCAGCGGGACGAGGACGACGAAGCCCGCGAGCGCCGCTGCGAGCGCGGGGCTGACCCCGCCCGCGAGCGCGCCGAGCACGACGACCGGTGCGGCGAACGCCCCGAGCGTCGGGCCGAGGAAGCCCGCGCGGTAGGCAGCGACCTGACCCACCGCCCCGGTGAGCGCCTCGACGGTGGCACCGGCTCGCGCCTCGCTCACAACGGGTCCGGCCAGCACCGCCCGAGCCGCGGCCGACCGCCATGCAACATCCTCACGGCCCTCCTGGCGGGCGACCAGCAGCACCCCCGCAGCCGCGGCCAGACCGGCCACGACCGCGAACCCGGCCGTCGGCATGAGCCCGGCCCGCATCGCCGGCAGATCGCCGCGGACAGCTGCGTCGGCGACCCCACCGACGGTCAGTGCCCCGGCCGACAGTGCCGCTGCCCGCACCACCTGGACCGCGAAGACGACCCAGGTGTGCGCGGACGGCGATGCGGACCGGACGTTCATCAGAACGCCTCGGGCTGGAGCAGCTCGGCGATCTCGCGCAGTCCCTCACCGGTTCGGGTGGTCGACGTCGACGAGGCGATCGTGGTGGAGATGGCGTGGATCTGCTGGTTCGCCACTGCCGGGACCGTGACCAGCGCCGCCGAGCTCAGCACCGACCCAAACGGGCCGAGCCCGGAACCCTCGAAGTCCTCGGCGAGGATGATGTCGGGGTTCGCGGCCAGGATCTGCTCGGCGTCCACCGGGACGGTCTGGTCCAGTCCTTGTTCGACGGCGATCGCCGTACCGCCGGCCAGCTCGACCAGCACGTTGAGCGTGGCGTCCTGAGACTGCTCCATCACCTTGGGGCCGCGGGCCATGAGCACGAGGACCCGGGGCCGGTCGCTGACGTCGGCCACGGCTGAGGTCACCTCGGCGACCTGGTCCTGCAGGGTGTCCGCCGCATCCTGGGCGACCTGCTCGGTGCCGAAGAGCCGGCCGAGGACGACGATGGAGGCGGCCAACGCGTCCGGTGTCGCGAAGTCCGCGTCGGAGAACACCACGACCGGCACACCGGACTGCTCGAGGGTGTCGGCGACCGTCTGTTCACCGGGGTGCCGGGCGACCAGCAGCACGAGGTCGGGGGCGAGCGCGAGCACCTGCTCGGGGTCTGGTTCGGTGGTGTAGGGCAGCACGGTGGCCACCTGTTCGGCCAGCGCGACGTGGTTGCCGCTGGTGGCCGAGAGCGAACCGTCGGACACCGCCGCCATCCGCTCGGGTCCGGCCAGCTCGAGCGCCAGGTCGGAGACCTCCCAGCTCATCGGCACGATCCGGGTGGGCTGAGCGGTGAGCGTCACGTCGCGGTCACCCACGCTCACCGTGCGCGGGTAGGCGGCGGTTGCCGACGCTGAGGGGCTCGCGGCCGGCGTCGCGGCACTGGAGGTGCCGCTGCACCCGGCCAGGGCGAGCGTGGCGGCCAGGGCGATGGCGGCGATCAGACGGGGGCGGTGCACGGATCCTCCAGAGAGTCGGGACGGGACAAGAGCGAGGGCTGGGACGTCTCCACGGCGTGCAGCGCGCACACGTGGACGGCTCCGGTGGCGGGTTCGGCGGACACCTGCGCGGTCACCCGGTACACCCGCAGCAGCAGATCGGCGGTGAGCACCCGGGTCGGGGCACCCGCGGCGGCCACCGTCCCCTGGCTGAGGACGCTCACGTGGTCGGCGAAGCGGGCGGCCAGGTCGAGGTCGTGCAGCACGACGGCGACGCCGGTTCCCTCGTCCGCGAGCTCGCGCAGCAGGGTCAGCACGCGCAGCTGGTGATGCAGGTCGAGCGCCGACACCGGTTCGTCGAGCAGCAGGTAGCGCGACTGCTGCGCGAGGGCCTTGGCGAGCAGCACGAGCTGCCGCTGACCGCCGGACAGCGACGGCACCGTTCGGTCGGCCAGATCGGCGACCCCGACGCGTTCGAGCGATTCTCGGACCACGTGTTCATCGGTGCACCCGGCCGATCGCCACCGACCGATGTGGGCGTACCGGCCGAGACGGACGAGGCCGAGGACCGTGAAGGCCGGTTCGATCACGGTGTCCTGCGGCAGGAAGGCGATCCGACGGGCCCGCGCCCGGGCGGGCAGCGCAGGCAGGTGCGCGCCGTCGACCACCACGTCTCCCGCGGTGGGCGGGGTGATGTGGGCGAGCGCCCGTACGAGAGTCGACTTGCCCGCACCATTGGGGCCGAGCAGTGCGTGCAGCCGGCCGGGTCGGACCTCCAGGTCGACCTGCCGTACGGCGGTGTGCCGCCCGTAGCGAACGGTGACCTGCCGGGCGATGAGCGCGGGCCCGCTCATCGTGCGCCCCGGCGGAGCACGAGAGCCAGCAGCACGGGTGCGCCGACCAGGGCGGTGACCGTCCCGGTCTGCAGCACCACCGGCTGGAAGGTCATGCGTGCGGCGGTGTCGGCGAGGACGAGCACGATCGCCCCGACCCCGACCGACAGGGGTAGCAGCCGAGCGTGCCCCGGGCCGACGACGAGTCGGACCAGGTGCGGCACGACCAGCCCGATGAAGGCCAGCACGCCGGTGACGGCGACACCCGCGGCGGTGACGAGGGCCGCGAGGAGGAGCACGATCTGCCGCACGGCACCGGCCGGCAGCCCGGCGGCGCGGGCGTGCGCGTCGGGCAGGGCCAGCAGGTCCAGCTCCCGGGTGAAGGCGAGCAGGGCGAGGGTGCCGATCACGATGGGGCCGACTGCCAGGGTGACGTCGCGCCAGGTCACGCCGGTGAGGTCGCCGTTGAGCCAGACCATGGCCGAGCGCGCGCTCTCCGCATCGCGCGCATTGGCGAGGGCGGCGGAGATGACGGCGCCGAGCAGCGCGTTGAGCGCGACCCCGACCAGCAGCAGCGTGCCGACGGAGCCGGGCCGACCGATCCCTCCGACGACCTGCACGAACGAGACGGCGAGCACAGCACCGGCGAACGCGGCGGCTGGCAGGAGCCACCACGGCGCCGCGGCGGAGGCGGTGACCGTGACGAGGACCGCACCAGCTGCCGCTCCGCTGGAGACCCCGGTGACCCCCGGCTCGGCCAGCGGGTTGCGGAAGGCCGCCTGCATGACGACGCCGGCAGCCGCGAGCGCGCCGCCGACCAGGGCCGCGAGCACGACGCGGGGCAGGCGCACCCCGCCGATGAGCGCGGCCTGCGTGGCATCGGGAGCAGACAGGTGCAGGCCGATCCGCGCCAGCGGCGCGAGCGCGACCAGCATCACCTGTCGGGGGGAGGAGGTGACCGGCCCGATGGTCGCGGCGCCGAGCACCACCGCCACGACCAGCACCGGGAGCACGATGAACGCGATCGTCGCGGCCGGGCGCCGATGTGCCGCCGCGGCGGGCATCGCCGGTCCGGTCGTCGCCCCGGTGCGGGACCCGGCGGGCCTCGGCGATGGCGACGGCGCCAGAGGCGTACGGAGGCTCACGGATCGTGAGTCTCTAGGTAATGGGAATCATTGTCAACTACGTGGGTGCGCAGCCTCCATCGCAGCCCCGGTCCGCGCCCCGAGCACCGCACCCCTGAGCCGTGCGAGATCCCCTGGCAGATCGACGTCCCGCCGCAGCCCTGAACCGACCGCGATGTCGAGACGCAGGTGACCCGCAGCCTCATGGGCCGCCGCCGACCCCGCGCCGAACGCCGGGGTCAGCTCCGCCCCCGGTCGCGCCGCCAGGAGCGTCGTCCCGGTGCCCTGCCAGTCGACGACCAGCGACCGCTCGTGCCGCGCCGCGGCGCGCAGGGCCGCCTCGAGCTCCACCGGGACCAGCAGCGGCAGATCGGCGAGCAGCACCGCCACACCGGCAGCAGGCCACCGACGTCGGGCCTCGACGATCCCCACGTCGACCGCGGCGTTGAGCCGATCGCGACCGGCCACCACGGCGGGCTCCGGAAGCAGCCACACCCGGTCGACGCGGCGCAACACGGTCGTGACCACCTCGTCGGCGCTCACCACGATCACCTGGTCGACCCCGGCCGTCGCCACCGCGGTCTCGACGGTGTCGAGCGCCATCGCCCGGGCCAGGGCCGCACGATCGTCGTCCGACAGCGCCCCGCCCAACCGGGACTTGCCCCGCGACGCATGCTTGACCGGCATCACCAGCACCCACCGCACGCGCCGCACCTTACGTCGGCCCCGGGCGCTGCCGCCCCGGGACGGCAGCGCCCGGCCGGTCGCGGCCCCGGCCCCCAGCCCCGGTCAGCCCTCGCCCGCCGCTCGCCGACCGGCAGCCCAGCCCTCGGCGTACGCCTCCGCCGAACCGAGCCGGAACATGTCCTCGTCCGAGGCCCGGACCATGGCACGCGCCCCCGGACCGTCCTGGGCGGTCACGTACCGCCCGGCCCCCCGGACCACCGCGAGCGGACGACCGGCAGCCTTGCCCTTGACCAGCTCGGCCGTCGCCGCCAGCTCATCGGCCACCGCCACCACCGTGGCCTCCAGCAGCCGGCCCGACGCATCGCGACTGCCGCGCAGGTCGTCGAGCACCACGATCCCCGCCGCCCCGATCGCCAGATCGGTGACGCCCTCTCGCCACGCCCGGCCTGCGGTGTCGGAGACGAGCACACCGATCTGGACGCCGAACGCCCGCTGCACCGCGGCCCGCAACGCCCGCGCCGAGGCGTCGGGGTCCACCGGCAGCGCCAGCACCACGCCCTCGGGGGTGTTGGAGCCGTCCACCCCGGCCGCCGCCATCACCAGACCCAGCCGGTTCTCCACGATCCGCGTCACCCCACGGGCGTGCCGTCGGGTGGCGACCACCCGGACGGTCTCGTCGGTGATCGTCTGCTCGCGGTCCTCGGCATGCACCTGGCGGCCCTCGGCCTTGGAGACGACCTTGGACGTGAGCACGAGCACGTCGCCGTCCAGCACGCCGTGCGCGTCCTGCCGAAGCAGGTCCACGACGAGCGAGCCCAGATCGTCACCGGCCCCGATCTCTCCGAGCCCGGCGGGCGCCCAGACCATCAGCTCCGCCATCGAGGTCAACCGTCGCGTCGCGGTCGGCCAAGCTGACGAGGGTGCCGGGCCGCCCTCACCGCACCAGCTTGGGCAGCACCTGCGCACCGAACACGTCGATCCACTCACGCTGGTTGCGTCCGACGTTGTGCAGGTAGATCCGGTCGAAGCCCAGGTCCACGTACTTCTGGATCTCGGCGCGGTGCACATCGGGGTCGGCCGAGACCACCATCCGCCCCGCGAAGTCCTCGGGTCGCACCAGCTTGGCCATCTGCTCGAAGTCCCAGGGCGAACGGATGTCACCCTTCGGGAACTTCATGCCGCCGTTGGGCCACTCGTGAAGCGCATTGGCCATCGCCTGCTCATCGGTCGGCGCCCAGGACAGGTGCACCTGGAGCACCTTGGGCAGCACGTCAGGGTCCTTGCCTGCCTCCCGGGCGCCTTCGGCGAACTTGCCGAACAGGCCCGAGATCTTCTCCAGCGGCGCGCCGACCGTGATGAGCCCATCGGCCAACCGGCCGGCCCGTTTGGCGGTCACCGGCCCGGCGGTCGCGACCAGGATCTCGGGTGCCACGGCCGGCATGGTCCACAGCCGGGTCGACTCCAGCTTGTAGAAGGTCCCGGCGTGCTTGACGTCCTTGCCCGCCAGGGAAGCGGTGAACAGCTTGCGGATGATCTCGATGGCCTCGAACATCCGGTTGATCCGCTCGGGCGCCTCGGGCCAGTACCCGGCGACGACGTGCTCGTTGAGCGCCTCCCCCGAGCCCAGGCCCAACCAGTGCCGCCCGGGGTACATGGCGGCCAACGTCGCGGAGGCCTGGGCGACCATCGCCGGGTGCCAGCGGAACGTCGGCGCGGTCACACCCGGTCCCATGTCACCCACGGTCCGCTCGCCGATCGCCGTGAGCACGTTCCAGACGAACGCCGCCTGGCCCTGGGCCGGGACCCACGGCTGGAAGTGGTCCGCGGCCATCACGCCGGAGAAGCCGTGCGCCTCCGCGTAGGCGGACAGCTCCACCGCCTCCATCGGGGCGAACTGCTCGAGCATCGCCGCGTAGCCGACCGTGAGACCGGACGCCGTCACCTGACCCATGAGGTCAGCCTAATGACCGCTCAGGCGGGAACGGGTTCGGCCGCGATCGCCGGTTCGTCGACCGGGACCGGCTGACCCGCCGGCACCGCCGAGGCGCGTCGCACCAGCGCGACGCCGGCGACGACGAGCACCGCGCCCAGTCCCTGCGCGGCGGCCGGCGCCTCGCCGAGCACCGCCCAGGCGAACAGCACCGCGAAGAGCACCTCGGCGAGCGCGACGAACGAGGCGACCTGGTCGCCGAGCAGGCGTACCGACACCGACGAGATCCCGTACGCGAACGCGGTCGGGACCACGCCGACCACGAGCACCGGCACCCACCAGGAGACCTGCCCACCGGCCATCGTCACGGGCGCCGCCACCAGGTGCACCGGCAGCACCCCGATCAGCGCCAACGCGCCCACGGCCAGCGCCGCCACGGCCATGGCCGAACCGGCGAGGGCGACCGGCGGCAAGGCCGAGGGCACGCCCATGAAGGCGAAGTAGGCGGCGTTGCCCAGGGCCGCCAACGAGGCGAAGGCCAGCCCGAGGGTGTCGAGGTGGACCGCCCCGGCGACGTCGAGCACCAGGACGAGCCCGCCCATCGCCAACGCCGCCCCGGCGAGCGTGCGCGGTGCGGGCGCCCGACCGGTGCGCAACCATGCCCAGCCGATCAGCAGCAACGGCCCGGTGTACTCGACGAGCAGGGTGACGGCGACGGTGAGCCGGTCCACCGCCAGGTAGAACAGCGTGGAGGAGGCTGCGACGCCGAACAGCCCGAACGCCACCACGAGCCGCCAGTGCGCTGCGATGACCCCGATCCGCCCCCGGACCGCCAGCACCGCCGGGACGGCCAGCAGCAGCGCGCCCATCGTGAGCCGCACCAGGACGGCCCCGCCGGGTGTCCAGCCGATCGCGAGCAGCGGTTTGACCATCGGTCCACTGGTCGCGAAGGCGGCCGCCCCGACGAGCCCTGTCGCGACGCCCGCCGCACCACGCCCGGCCATCATGTTCCCGTCCGTCGTCGCCGGTCCGTCGGCGCCTGTCAGTAGTCATCAGAACGTACGCTCGTGACAGTAGAGCCCGAGCCCGTCAGGAGTCAACGTGCCTTTCGCCTATGACACCCAACAGAACCTGGTCACCGCCGCGGCGCTCGTCAACACCGCGCTCCGGCGGGACGGCCTCGATGCGCTGGCCACCGTCGAGGACCTCGACCGGTTCTGGGTCGACCACGGTTTCGCCGGACGCCACGACGGCGACGACGACGAGCTCGCCCAGGTGCACGAGGTCCGCAGACGCCTGCACACGCTGTGGTCCACCGACCGCGACCGGGCCGCACCGCTGGTCAACACGATGCTGCGCGAGGCCGCGGCCGTGCCCTACCTGGTGCGGCACGACGGCTGGGACTGGCACCTGCACGCCACCTCGTTGCAGGCACCGCTCCAGGTCCGGATCCTCGTCGAGTCCGCGATGGCCGTGGTCGACGTCATCCGCTCGGACGAGTGGGCCCGGATGGCGGTGTGCGCGGCCGACGACTGCCAGGCCGTCCTGGTGGACCTCTCGCGGAACCGCTCGCGGCGGTTCTGCGACGTCAACAACTGCGGCAACCGGGCCCATGTCGCGGCCTACCGTGCCAGGCGTGCCGGTCAGGACGGTGAACCCGCGCACGAGAACGGGTGAATATTCGCCGACGACCCGGCAAGTCCTAGCCTCCGACCAGGACGTTCGCTCTAGTGTGCGGCCATGTTCGGACCCGGCACCGTCGCCTTCGAGGCAGCCGCCATCTCCGCGGCGATCATCTCGATCCCTCTTGCCCTGATCCTCTGGAACCGCGTCCGCGGGAACGCCTTCCTGCGCGGTCTGCAACGCGTGCTCCTCATGGTGCTCGCCCAGCTGCTGGCCATCGCCGCCATCTTCGGCGTGGTCAACCAGGTCAACCAGTTCTACGTGACCTGGAGCGAGCTGGTGGGGTCGGTGGAACCCGGCACCCCGACCATCGTGCCGGGCACCGGCTCGACGAGCGTCGCCACCCCTGAGGTCGACCCGGCCACCCCGGACGATCCGGGTGCTGCCACCACGGCGCCGACCGCGTTCACCGACGACGGCTCGGGTCTGCTCACGGCCCAGGTCACGGGTACGAAGTCGGGCGTGGACGGGCAGATCATCGTCTGGACCCCACCGGGCTACTCCGCCACAGGCGACGCGCTGCCGGTGCTGCTCACGCTGGACGGCTTCCCGGGCAACCCGAGCGACACCTTCAACGGCCTGCAGCTGGTGAGCACCATCACCAGCATGATCAGCGCCGGCACCATGGAGCCGACGATCGTGGTCTCGGCCACCACCAACGTCAACGGTGACGACTGGGGCTGCGCGAACGCCCCGACCGGCGGACCGCAGGTCGCCACCTGGCTGACGCAGGACGTGCCGGACATCGTCGCCGCCTCGTTCAACGCGAAGGCACCCTCCACCTTCCGTTGGCAGGTCATGGGGCTCTCCGCAGGTGCCGCGTGCTCCGTCCGACTGACGCTCACCGAGCCGACGATCTTCTCGGCCGCCGCGAGCCTGGCCGGGTTCAACATCCCCGACTCGCCGATCCTGTCCGGCTCCGACCAGGAGACGAAGGACAACGACCTGCGCACCCTCGCGGCCAAGGGCACGTCGGAACCCGTCGCTCTGCTGCTCGCCGCGAGCAAGCAGGACGGCGACTCGGCCTCCGACGCCGAGAAGCTGCAGGCCGCCGTCGGCCCGAACGTGACCGCCGACCTGGAGATCCTCAAGACCGGCGGTCACAACTGGGACACCTGGTTGGCGATGACCCCGGCCGCACTCACCTGGCTGGCCCAGCACACCGAGGGCTGACCGCGACCGGACAGGGCGTCCACAGCCGCCCGCCGGTTCTGGGAAGATAGGCGCCCATGAGCCCTCTGACCCCGCAGTCCCCTGACCCGTCGATCACCACGACGCGGCGGGTACCGGACCGGGTCAGCCTGGACGGGCTGGAGGACCGCTGGGGTGCGGCGTGGTCGGAGCAGGGCACGTACACCTTCGACGACGACGCCCCGGCGCAGGACGTCTTCGCGATCGACACCCCGCCGCCCACCGTCTCGGGCTCTCTGCACCTGGGTCACGTCTTCTCCTACACGCACACCGACGTCGTCGCGCGGTACCGCCGGATGCGCGGTGCTGCGGTGTTCTACCCGATGGGCTGGGACGACAACGGCCTGCCGACCGAGCGCCGGGTGCAGAACTACTACGGCGTGCGCTGCGACCCCTCGCTGACCTACACCCCCGGCTTCGTCCCGCCGCATGAGGGCACCGACGGCAAGTCCGTGAAGCCGGGCGATCAGATGCCGATCTCCCGGCCCAACTTCATCGAGCTGTGCCTGCGGCTGTCCGGTGAGGACGAGGCCCAGTTCGAGGCACTGTGGCGCCACCTCGGGCTGTCCGTCGACTGGTCCCGGACCTACCGCACCATCTCGGACGAGGCCCGGGCCGTCGCCCAGCAGGCCTTCGTGCGCAACCTGGCCCGTGGCGAGGCCTACCAGGCGCTGGCTCCCGGCCTGTGGGACGTGACGTTCCAGACCGCCGTCGCCCAGGCCGAGCTGGAGGCCCGCGACTACCCGGGCGCCTACCACCGGGTGGCCTTCCACGCGGCCGACGGTCCGGTGTTCATCGAGACCACCCGCCCCGAGCTGCTACCGGCCTGCGTCGCACTCATCGCGCACCCCGACGACGAGCGGTACCAGCACCTGTTCGGCACGACGGTGACCAGCCCGTTGTTCGACGTTCCGGTGCCAGTGCTGGCCCACCCCGCGGCCGAGCCCGACAAGGGCGCCGGTATCGCCATGTGCTGCACCTTTGGCGACCTCACCGATGTGCAGTGGTGGCGTGAGCTGCAGCTGCCCAACCGCACCGTGGTGGGCCGCGACGGGCGTCTGGAGCGGTCGACGCCGGACTGGCTCACCACGCCGGGCGCACAGGCCGTCTACTCCGAGCTGGCCGGCAAGACCACGTTCTCGGCGCGTGAAGCCGTCGTCGCCGCACTGCGTACCAGCGGCGACCTGGACGGTGAGCCGACCCCGACCACCCGCAAGGCGAACTTCTACGAGAAGGGCGACAAGCCCCTCGAGATCGTCTCCTCCCGCCAGTGGTACATCCGCAACGGCGGTCGCGACGGTGCGCTGCGCGACGCCCTGCTCGCCCGCGGCGAACAGATCGCGTTCCACCCGGACTACATGAAGGTCCGCTACGAGAACTGGGTCGGCGGCCTCAACGGCGACTGGCTGATCAGCCGGCAGCGCTTCTTCGGGGTGCCGTTCCCCGTCTGGTACCCGCTGGACGAGAACGGCGAGCCCCGGCACGACGCCCCGCTCGTCGCGGACGAGTCGATCCTGCCGGTCGACCCGTCCTCCGACGTCCCGGTCGGGTACACGGCCGACCAGCGCGGCCTGCCGGGCGGTTTCATCGGCGACCCCGATGTGATGGACACCTGGGCCACCAGCTCGCTCACCCCGCAGATCGCCGGCGGCTGGCGCAGCGACCCGGAGCTGTTCGCCAAGGTCTTCCCGATGGACCTGCGTCCGCAGGGCCACGACATCATCCGCACCTGGTTGTTCTCCACCGTCGTGCGCGCCCACCTGGAGTTCGGACAGCTCCCCTGGTCGGACGCCGCGCTCTCGGGCTGGATCCTCGACCCGGACCGCAAGAAGATGAGCAAGTCCAAGGGCAATGTCGTGACGCCCATGGGCCTGCTGACCGAGCACGGGTCGGACGCCGTGCGGTACTGGGCGGCCTCCGCCCGGCTGGGCACCGATGCGGCCTTCGAGGTCGGTCAGATGAAGATCGGCCGTCGTCTGGCGATCAAGGTGCTCAACGCCAGCAAGTTCGCACTGTCCTTCGCCGGCCAGGACGAACCGGTGAGCCTCGACCCGGCCGCCGTGGTCGTCCCGCTCGACCGCGCCATGCTCGCGGGCCTGGCCGATGTGGTGACCAAGGCCACCGATGCGCTCGAGGCCTACGACCACACGCGTGCGCTCGAAGTCACCGAGACCTTCTTCTGGACGTTCTGCGACGACTACCTGGAGCTGGTGAAGGACCGCGCCTACGCCGCCGACGCCGACCCTGCCGGAGCCGCCTCGGCCCGGACCGCTCTGGCCATCGCCCTGGACGTGCTGCTGCGGCTGTTCGCACCGGTGCTCCCGTTCGCCACCGAGGAGGTCTGGTCCTGGTGGCGGACGGGTTCGGTCCACCACCAGGCCTGGCCGACCGCGCAGCCGCTGCACGAGGTCGCCGCCGACGCCCCGTTCGGCGTGGTGACCGCGGCCGGTGCCGCCCTGGCCGCGCTGCGCAAGGTGAAGTCCGAGGCCAAGGTCTCGATGCGCACCCCGATCCTGGTGGCCACCCTGCAGGTGCCCGCCGCGCTCGCCGACGGAATCCGGCTCGCCCTGGGCGATGTGCGCGCCGCCGGCCGGCTGACCGGTGACCTCGCGGTCGTCGTCGCCGAGGTGGATGCGCCGGTCGCCGTCGACGCGGTCCTCGAGCAGGCGTCCGCCTGATGCCCGAGGCGAGCAGCCCGGCACCCGTCAGCAACGATCCGAAGCACTCGCTCCCGTGGCTGCTGGCCGACCGGCTCGCAGCGAACCCCGATGCCGTGTTCCTCGAACGCAACGACGGTGCCGGGTCCGGGTGGGTCCCGGTGACGCTGCACGAGTTCGCCGCCCAGGTGCACGCCGTCGCCAAGGGGTTGGTCGCGAGCGGTCTGCACACCGGTGACCGGGTCGCGATCATGTCGCGGACCCGGTTCGAGTGGACCGTCCTGGACTTCGCGGTGTGGGCCGCCGGCGCCGTCGGGGTCCCGGTCTACGAGACCTCGTCCGCCGAGCAGGTGCGCTGGATCGCAGCGGACTCCGGGGTCCGCCTGGCCCTCGTGGAGACACCGGCCCACGCCGCCACCCTCGCCCAGGTGCGCGACGACCTGCCGGGCCTGGCCGAGGTGCTGGTCATCGACGAGGGTGCGCTCGACACACTCGTCGCCCGCGGCGCCCAGGTGCCCGATGGCGAGGTCGTGCGCCGCAGCGGACTGGCCCGCGCGGACACCCTCGCCACCGTCATCTACACCTCCGGGACGACCGGCCGCCCCAAGGGCGTCGAGCTCACCCACGGCAACTTCGTCACTCACGCGCTCAACGGTGTCCGGTCGAGCCTGGAGCAGGTGTGCGGGCTCCCGCACTCGCGGGCTCTCATGTTCATGCCGCTGGCCCACGTGTTCGCCCGGTACATCGAGGTGATCTGCCTGGCCAGCGGTGCGGTGATGGGCCACACCCCCGATACGCGCAACCTGCTGCGGGATCTCGACTCGTTCAAGCCCACATTCCTGCTCGCGGTACCGCGGGTCTTCGAGAAGGTCTACAACTCCTCGGAGCAGAAGGCCGGGACAGGAGCCTCGCAGCGGGTCTTCCGCTGGTCGGCGAAGGTCGCGATCGAGTACTCGCGTGCCCTGGACACCCCGCAGGGCCCGCCCGCCCGGCTGCGGGCCGCCCACACGCTGGCCGACCGCCTGGTGCACCGCAAGCTGCGCGCGGCGCTCGGGGGCCGGCTCGAGTGGGCGATCTCGGGCGGCGCCCCGCTCGGTGAGCGGCTCGGCCACTTCTACCGCGGGATCGGCGTGCGGGTGATGGAGGGCTACGGCCTGACCGAGACGACGGCCCCGGCCACCGTCAACCTGCCGGGCCTCACGAAGGTCGGCACCGTGGGACCGCCCTTCCCGGGCACCTCGGTGCGGGTCGACGACGAGCACCGGATCTGGGTCAAGGGCCCGCACGTGTTCCGCGGCTACCGCAACGAGACCGAGGCGACCGCCGAGGCACTCGTGGACGGGTGGCTGTCGACCGGCGACCTGGGTGCGCTCGACGACGACGGCTACCTGCGCATCACCGGCCGGCTCAAGGAGATCATCGTCACCGCCGGGGGCAAGAACGTCGCCCCGGCGGTGCTGGAGGACCGGCTTCGCGGGCACCCCCTGGTCAGCCAGGTGGTCGTGGTCGGCGATCAACGACCCTTCATCGGGGCGCTCGTGACGCTCGATGCCGAGATGCTGCCCGGCTGGTTGGCCGGGCACGGGCTGCCGCCGATGGACGTGCCCACGGCGGCGACGGACCCCCGCGTGCTCGAGGCGCTGGACCGTGCCGTGGTGCGGGCCAACGAGGCGGTCTCCCGGGCCGAGTCGATCCGCAAGATCCGGGTGCTCGACCTGGACTTCACCGAGTCGAACGAGTACCTCACCCCCTCGCTCAAGGTGAAGCGTGCGCTGGTGCTGAGCGACTTCGCCGACCAGATCGACCAGCTCTACGTCGACACCCGACCCGAGGGCGAGCCCGCCACGGGCCACTGACCCGAACGCACCGCCGCCCGCGGAGCGGTCCGCCTGCGGCACCCACCGGCCGGGGCCGGCAAGGGCACGCCCCGGCCCGCGGTCGCGCGCCCCGCCACGTTCCGGGCTCAGATCAGTCGTGTTACAAGTACGTGAACACCTACGGATTTCGTTGCCCCCAGTTCTGACGACCACCTAAGTTCGACGCGCACCCGCACCGTGGGCGTTGTTTTCATCGGTCGAAGGGACTCGCATGGTCGAGGCACCGGTCGTCACCGACCACCGCTCACCGCAGGTCGTCGCGCGGGAGAACGGACTGACCATCTCCGGGGCGACCAAGACCTTCAGCACACCGGAGGGCACCGAGGTCCACGCCCTCGACGACGTCGACCTGCAGATCCGTGACGGTGAGTTCTTCGTCATGCTCGGCCCCTCCGGCTGCGGCAAGACCACCCTGCTGCGATCGATCGCCGGGCTGGAGACGCTGGACTCGGGCGAGATCTACCTCGGCCGCGACCGGATCGACGACCGTCCGGCCTACTCCCGGCCGGTCAACACCGTGTTCCAGTCGTACGCGCTGTTCCCGCACCTGACGGTCGCGGAGAACATCGCCTTCGGCCTCCAGATGGACCGGCTGCCCAAGGCGGAGATCGCCGACCGGGTCGCCCAGGTGCTCACCCTGGTGAGGCTCGACGGGCTGGGCGGGCGACGGCCCGCCCAGCTCTCGGGCGGTCAGCAGCAGCGCGTCGCCCTGGCCCGCGCGCTCGCCAAGGAGCCCCGCGTCCTGCTGCTCGACGAACCACTCGCGGCCCTCGACCTCAAGCTCCGCCGCGGGATGCAGGACGAGCTGCGCCGGCTGCAACGCACCACCGGGGTCACCTTCGTGTTCGTCACCCACGACCAGGAGGAGGCCATCTCGTTGGGTGACCGCATCGCGGTGTTCTCCCAGGGCCGCCCCGCCCAGGTCGGCACACCCGAGGACCTCTACGAGCGGCCGGTCAACCGCTTCGTCGCCGACTTCATCGGTGAGACGACGTTCCTCACCGTGCCGGTACGCACCGACGGCGACAGCCAGTTCGTGCAGATCGCCGACGGGCCCGCCGTCCGGCTCACCAGCCCCGCCGAGGTCGCCGCCGACGGCACCACCACCGTGGGTGTGCGGCCCGAACGGCTCGTGCTCGACGGCTCGGCACCCCCGATCGCCACCGGGACCCTCCAGCAGCTGGTCTACATGGGGACCGACCTGCGGATCCAGGTCGCCCTCACCGACGGCACGACCCTCGCCGTGCGGGTTCCCCCACCGTTCGAGGGACTGGCCCTGACCCCCGGCGCCACGCTCACCGTCGGCGCCGACCCGGCCCACCTGCGCCCACTGGCGCTGGAGGAGGCATGAGCACCGAGGTGGTGACGGCACCCGCGAGCCGTCGCCGCCCGGAGCGGGCACCAGGCCGTCTGCCCTGGTACGCCAGCCTGCCCGCCCTGGTCATCGGCGCGCTGTTCACCCTCGGCCCGCTCGCCGTCGTGGTGGCGTTCTCGTTCATGACCCGTCCCGACACCGGCGGCGGGGTCGTCTACACGTTCAGCACCGACGCCTACCGTTCGTTCCTGTTCACCAAGAACTTCGTCGGCGAGCTGGTGTTCAACCCCACCTACCTCAAGGTGTTCTGGACCTCCATCGAGCAGGCCACCATCACGACGGTCGTGTGCCTGGTGCTGGCCTTCCCGCTCGCGCTGTGGATCGCCACCCGCGCGCCGCGGCTGCAGACCCTGCTCATGCTGGCCGTGACCATCCCGTTCTGGACCAACCTGCTGGTCCGGACCTACGCCTGGATCCTGGTGCTGGCCAAGGACGGGGTGGTGAACACGACGTCGATGGCGCTGGGGTTCGGCCCGCTCGAGCTCCTGTACACGCCCACGGCCGGTCAGCTCGGCCTCATCTACACCTTCCTGCCGTTCATGGTGCTGCCGATGTACTCCTCCCTCGCCGGGTTCGACTTCCGGCTGGCCGAGGCGGCCTACGACCTGGGCGCCCACAAGTCGACCGTCATCCGACGCGTGATCTGGCCGCTGGCCCGACCGGGTGTGGTGTCCGGAGTGCTCCTGGTGTTCATCCCCGCACTGGGCTCGTACGTCCAGCCCGTGCTGCTCGGCGGCGGCAAGGTGCTGCTCATCGGGAACCTCATCGCCGCCCAGTTCGGCGACTCGCGCAACTGGCCGTTCGGCGCCGCGCTCTCGGTGATCATCCTGCTGCTGCTCGGACTCGCCCTGCTCGGGGTGCGCTGGTGGTCCCGACGCACCGGCACGACCGTGAGCCTGTCGCTGTGAGCCGCCCGCCGCGCGCGCTCGACCCGCGCTCGTTCCCCGGGGTCGGCCCGGTCGCCGTCGCCGCCCTCGTCTTCCTCTACGCGCCGATCCTCATCACCACGCTGTACGCGTTCAACGGCGGCGAGCAGGCACTCGTATGGGAAGGCTTCTCGACCCGCTGGTTCGGCTACGTGCTCACCAACACGGCGATGATCGAGACGGCGGTCACCTCGCTCCAGCTCGCGGTCGTCGCGACCGTGGCCTCCGTGATCCTCGCCCTGGCCTTCGTGCTGGCCGCCGACGGGCTGCGACGCAGTGGCGCGGCCCTGGCCAACAGCCTGCTCGCGGCGCCGCTCGTCATCCCCGAGGTCGTGCTCGCGGTGGCCACGCTCGGCTTCATCCGGTTCATCGGCCTGCAGCCGGGTTTCACTGCGCTCGTGCTGGCGCACACCACGTTCTGCATCCCGTTCGCCATGATGCCCATCCGCTCCCGGCTGCAGGGACTCGGCCGGGAGGTCTTCGAGGCCGGCGCCGACCTGGGTGCGCGGTCGAGCGCCATGCTCACCCGGATCACGTTGCCGCTGCTGGTGCCCGGCATCGTCTCCGGAGCCCTGCTGGCCTTCGTCGTCTCGATGGACGACTTCATCATCTCGGCGTTCCTGTCCTCGGCCGGATCGACCACGTTGCCGGTCTACCTGTTCAGCCTCATCCGGCGTGGGCCCTCCCCCGCGATCAACGTCGTGGCCGTGCTCCTGCTCGCCCTCGCCGTTCTCATCACCACCGTCAGCTATCTCGCTCCGTGGAAGAAGAGGTCAGCATGAACCTGCACACACCCCGCCGACGCGTCGTGGCGGCCGCCGCCGTCGTCGCCTCGGCACTCGTCCTGGCCGCCTGCGGCGGCGGGGTCAGCGACTCCGCACCTGCCGACGACAGCTCGGCAACCGGAACCGGCGAGTTCACCCCGGCCACGAGCGGCGAGATGACGCTCTACACCTGGAGCGACTACTTCCCCGAGGATCTGGCCAAGAAGTTCACGCAGGACACCGGAATCAAGCTCACGGTCGACTACTTCGACTCCAACGAGACGCTCGAGGCCAAGCTCAAGGCCTCGAACGGCACCGGGTACGACGTGGTGGTCCCCAGCGACTACATGGTGCAGATGCTCATCGACGAAGGTCTCCTGCAGGAGATCGACGCGACCGCGCTGCCCAACGGGAAGAACATCGAGGACTCGTTCGTCGACGTCTACTTCGACGAGGGCCGCAAGTATTCGGTGCCCTACCTCTACGGCACGACGGGCTACATGTACGACTCGTCGAAGACCACCGAGACGCTCACCAGCTGGGCGGACTACTTCAACCCCCCGGCGGACCTCGGCCAGGTGGGCACCATGAGCGACCAGACCGAGGTCGTCGGCGCCGCGTTGCGTGCAGTCGGTGGGCAGACCTGCTCGACGGACCCCACCGACCTGCAGGCCGCCCAGGACCTGCTCACGACCTTCAAGGCGCGCGTCTCGACCATCAGCTCCGACGGCATCCTCGACCGGCTCGCCTCCGGTGAGGAGTCCGCCGCGATGATCTGGAACGGCGCCGGGATGCGCGCGCGGGCGGAGAAGTCGACGCTCACCTACGTCTACCCGACCGAGGGCATGGCGCTCTGGCAGGACAACTTCACCGTGCCGGTCGGCGCCAAGAACGTGCCGCAGGCGCTCACCTTCCTCAACTGGATGATGGACCCGGTCAACTCCGCGGCCGCCGCCAACTTCCAGAAGTACAACTCCGGCATCACCGGGGTGAACGACCTGCTCGATGACGACATGAAGAGCGCGCCCGAGATCGTCCTGCCGAGCGACTACACCGGGGCCACACCGGTCGAGCCGTGCAGCAACGACGAGCTCACCAACTACACCCAGATCTGGGAAGCCTTCAAGGGCTGACGCCTGCGACGGCCCGCCGGACCCGACGAAGGAGACACCGCTGTGACGACCATCGATGCGGACCTGCTGCTCACCGGCGGGACCGTCTGGCTGGGGCCGGGCCGACGCACCACCGCCGTGGCGGTGCGCGACGGGGTCGTGGTCGCCCTCGGTGACGAGGCGGCGGCGTGCACCGCCGGCGAGGTCGTCGACCTCGCCGGCGGGCTCCTGCTGCCGGCCTACTCCGACGGGCACTGCCACCCGCCGCAGGCCGGGGCCGAGAAGCTGGGCCCGGACATCAGCCACCTGGAGTCGGTCGAGGAGATCGTCGCCGAGGTCGGGCGGTACGCCGCAGCCCACCCCGAGCTCGAGTGGATCCTGGGGGCCAGCTACGACCCGTCGCTGGCCCCCGGCGGGTCGTTCGACGCGGCCTGGCTCGACGCCGTCGTCCCCGACCGACCGGTGCTGCTGCGGGCCCACGACTACCACACGGCCTGGTGCAACAGCCGGGCGCTGGAGCTCGCCGGGGTCGACGCCGCCACCCCGGACCCGGCCGCCGGTGTCATCGACCGGCACCCCGACGGCTCCCCCGTCGGCACCCTGCGCGAACCCGATGCCTACGGTCTGGTCGACGCGGTGGCGCCACCGCGCACCCTGGCCGAGCTCACCGGCGCCCTCGCCCTGGCCTGCCAGGCTCAGGCGGCGTTCGGGGTGACCTGGATGCAGGACGCCTGGGTCGAGACCGACGGGCACCTGCCGTACCTCGCGCTGCTGGCCGACGACGCGCTCACCGTCCGCACCAACCTCGCCTTCCTCGCGACCCCCGACCGCTGGCGCGACCAGCTCGACACCTTCGTCGCCCAGCGCGCCCAGGTCGAGGCCGCCGGTGCGCCCCAGCTGCTCACGGCCCGGTCGATCAAGTTCTTCGCCGACGGGGTCATCGAGTCCGGGACGGCCGAGGTCCTCGACCCGTACGAGGACTCGCACACCCACGGGATGCCGGTGTGGGAGCCCGAGGAGCTGATCGCGGCCGTCGTCACCATCGACGCGCTCGGCTTCCAGACGCACATCCACGCCATCGGCGACGCCGCGAACCGGCACGCCCTGGATGCGATCGAGCGGGCCGTCGCCACCAACCCCGAGTGGGACCGGCGCCCCGTCATCACCCATGTGCAGCTGGTCGACCCGGCCGATCTGCCGCGGTTCGCCGCGCTCGGCGTCACCGCTGCGATGCAGACCTTCTGGGCGCAGCGCGACCCCCTCATGGAGCTGCTCACGGCACCGCGCCTGGGCGACGAACGCACCGACCGCCAGTACCCGGTGGCCACCCTGGCCCGGCTCGGCACGCGGTTGTCGATCGCGAGCGACTGGCCGGTGTCCACCAACGACCCGCTCGAGGCGCTGGTCGTGGCCGCGACCCGCCAGACCGCCGAGGGACTGCCGGACGGCGGCTGGGTGCCGTCCGAGCGGCTGCCCATCGAGGACGGGATCGCAGCAGCCACCGCCGGTGGTGCGTACCAGGGCTGGACCGAGTCGTACCGCGGGTCGATCGCGGTCGGGATGGCTGCGGACCTCCTCTGGTACGACCGTGACCTGACCGCCGGCGAACCGCTGGCCGCCCGCGAGGCGAACGTCCTGGGCACCTGGTTGGGCGGGAAGCGCACGTTCACCGCCTGACGGGTCGTGCTCCGGCACGCCGTAGCATGACCGAGAGGTCCGACGCGGCTGTCGCGGCGGGTGCAGAGCGAGGAGATCACGGGTGGCCCGGGTGCGGATCGCCGACGTCGCAGCGCTGGCCGGGGTCTCGAAGGGGGCCGCGTCGTTCGCCCTCAACGGTCGGCCAGGGGTCTCCGACGAGACCAGGGCCCGGGTACTCCGGGCGGCGGTCGAGCTGGGTTGGGCACCGCACGCGGCCGCCCGGGCGCTCGCCGGCGGTCGCACCGACACCATCGGTCTGGTGATGAACCGGCCGCCGCACCTGCGCGGCGTGCAGCCGTTGTTCCAGCGCTACCTCGAAGGTGTCCAGGACGAGCTCGTCGACCATGCGATCTCGCTGCTCATCAAGGTCGTCGCCGGCCACCGGGCCGAGCTGGCGACCTTCGAGGAGTGGGCGCACGGGACACGTGTCGACGGGCTCGTGGTGATCGACCTGCGCATCGAGGACGACCGCCCGGCCGCCGCGCGCAAGGTCGGACTGCCGATCGTCGTGCTGGGCGACCCCGCCCACGCCGCCGGGGCACCTGCGGTGTGGGTGGACGACCGTGCGACGGCCGTCGAGGTGATCGCTCATCTCACCGGGCTCGGCCACCGCCGGATCGCACGGGTCGGCAACGGCGCACGGCTCGCGCACACCCAGGTCCGCAGCGAGGCGCTGCTGGCGGCAGCCCGTGACGCAGGTCTGCCCGAACCGGTGGTGGTCAACGCCGAGATCGCCTCACCGGCAGGCCAGGACCTCACGCGCGAGCTCCTCACCCGCCCGGACCGGCCGACGGCGATCATCTTCGAGAACGACCTGCAGGCCATGGCCGGGATGGCTGTCGCGGCCGACCTCGGTCTCGACGTGCCGGGTGACCTGTCCGTGATGGCCTGGGACTCCAGCGGTCTCGGCCAGCTCACGTTGCCGAACGTGACCACGGTGCACGACGACGCCCATGAGCGCGGTGCGCACGCCGTGCGGCTGCTGCTGTCGCTCATCGAGGGGGAACAACCACGTGACGAGCAGGACCCACCCGGTCGGCTCAACGTGCGCGAGAGCACAGGTCCGGTCCCGGTCGGCTGACCGCACCGGCTCGCCACGCCGGCACCACGAACCGGTGCCGACCCGCGGCGGGACACCGGGCCATCGACCTCAGCCTTCGCGGAAGGCCACGCCGAAGCCGCCGCGCGGGTAGTGCCAGCGCAGCGCACCCGGCGCCGCGACTGCGAGACAGGTGCCGCACTCCAGGCACGCCGCGTACTCGACCGTCAGGGTGCCGTCCGGTTCGGGCGTGTAGACCCGGGCAGGGCAGCACGCGACGATCGCGGGACCGCACCCGGTCGCCCGGACGCGCTCCTGGTCCACCTCGATGTGCGACTCCTCCTCATCGGTCTCGAAGTGGTTGAGGGCCAGCCGATCGGCCACAGCCGGGACCTTCACAGTGCACGCACCCCCGCCCATGCATCGGCGGCCAGGTCGCGGGTGCGCACCGGTGCGCGACGCAACGCCGCACGCACCACCCTCGACAGCGGCTCACGCGGTGTGGTGTCCAGACCGAACACACCGAGCACGATGTCCTCCAGCAGCGGTCCGTAGTCGGTGTACGTACGCGGGCGTTCCAGGAACGCCGGTGCCTTGGCGTACGTGCGCATGTCCTGGCCGACGAAGCCCTCGAAGAGCCGCCGGCGGTAGCGCGCCAACCCCGCCTTGCTGGTGTCGGCACCGGTGAGGGCCTCGTGGACGGCACCCGCCGCGGCGATGCCCGAACCGATCGCCAGGTCCATGCCCCGCACGGTGAGCCCCGAGTTGATGGTGAGCCCGGCGGCGTCACCGACGACGACCATGCCGTCGCAGTCGATCTCACCGAGCATCGCCAGACCACCCTCGGCGACCAGGTGCGACCCGTACTCGACCATCGTGCCGCCGCGGACCAGCCGCTGGACGGCGGGATGGGCGAGGTAGTGCTCGAACACGTCCGTTGCCGCTCTCCCGGAGGCCACCAGGTCGTCCAGACGCAGCACCACGCCGAGCGAGACGGACTCGCGGTTGGTGTAGCAGAAGCCGCCCCCGGCCACCCCCTGGGTGCAGTCGCCGACGAACGCGTGCGCGGCACCGTCGTCGCCACTGACCCCGAACCTGTCCTCGATGACACCCGCCCCGAGCTCGATCACGGCCTTGACCCCGACCGCGAGCTGGTGGGTCTCGGGCGCCGGGCGCAGCCCGATGCTGCGCGACAGGAAGGAGTTGACCCCGTCGGCCGCCACGACCACATGGGCCCGGAGCTCGTCGTCACCGGCCCGCACACCGACGACGCGCCGCCCGAGCGCGCTGCGCGGCGCGTCCTCGGTGAGGAGCTCGTCGACCCGCACACCGGGCATGGCGAACGCGCCGGCCTGCTCGCACTGCTCGGCGAGCCAGGCGTCGAGCTTGGCCCGCAGCACGGTGACCGCGTTCACCGGGTCGCCCAGCTTCCCCGTCCACGCGTCCAGCCCGATGGCGGAGTCCGATGTGCAGAACTGGACGACGTTGCGGGTGATCCGGCGTTCGACCGGCGCCTGCGCCAGGTAGTCCGGGAAGACCTGCCCGAGCACCCGCGAGTAGAGCACCCCACCCGACAGGTTCTTGCTGCCGGGGGTCGCGCCACGGTCGATCAGCACGACCGAGTGGCCGTCGCGCGCGAGCAGGTACGCGGTCAGGGCGCCGGCCGGGCCGGCCCCGACGACCGCGACCTCGAAGTCGGGTTCGCTCATCGGGCGAGCGCCGCCGTCAGTGCAGGCAGCAGCTCGTAGAGGTCGCCGACCACGCCGTAGTCGCACTCACGGAAGATCGAGGCGTCCTTGTCCGTGTTGATCGCCACGATGACGCGCGCACCGCGGGCTCCGACCATGTGCTGGACCTGCCCCGAGATACCGGCTGCGAGGTACAGGTCCGGCGTCACCTGCTGGCCCGAGACCCCGACGTAGCGGTCGCGCGGGAAGTACCCGACACCCTCGGCCAGCGGACGCGAGCACGCCGTGGCACCGTCGATCGCCGCGGCGAGCTGCTCGGCGAGCGCCACGTCGTCCTTCTCACGCAGTCCCCTGCCGACCGCCACGACGCGACGCGCACTGCGCAGGTCCGGTCCGGAGACGACCGCGGCGTTGCGCTCCACGACCCGCACGGCGGCCACGGGGGCCGTCACCTCGACGATCTCGACGGGGGTACCGGTGTCCAGCGGGCCGCCGGCGTCCAGGACCAGCACCGTGGGGGCGGCCACCGCGAGCCGCTCGCGCACGATGCCACCGAGCGCGTCCCGCACCACCTGGA
>JAKLPK010000030.1 GCA_022013895.1 Cellulomonas sp.
GCTGGACTCAGAAGTCCATGCCGCCCATGCCGCCGTCGCCGCCACCGGGAGCGGCCGGGGTCTTCTCCGGCTTGTCGGCCACGACGGCCTCGGTGGTGAGGAACAGACCGGCGATCGACGCAGCGTTCTGCAGCGCCGAGCGGGTGACCTTGACCGGGTCGGCGACGCCGGCCGCGAGCAGGTCCTCGTACACGTTGGTCGCGGCGTTCAGGCCGTGGCCGACGGGCAGGTGACGGACCTTCTCCGCCACGACGCCACCCTCGAAGCCCGCGTTGATCGCGATCTGCTTGAGCGGCGCGTCGATCGCGACCTTGACGATGTTCGCCCCGGTCGCCTCGTCGCCCTCGAGCACGAGCTTCTCGAACGCCGTCTTGCCGGCCTGGATGAGCGCCACGCCACCACCGGCGACGATGCCCTCCTCGACAGCCGCCTTGGCGTTGCGCACCGCGTCCTCGATGCGGTGCTTGCGCTCCTTCAGCTCGACCTCGGTGGCCGCACCCGCCTTGATGACGGCGACGCCGCCGGCGAGCTTGGCGAGACGCTCCTGGAGCTTCTCACGGTCGTAGTCCGAGTCCGAGTTCTCGATCTCGGCGCGGATCTGGTTGACCCGGCCGGCGATCTGGTCGGCCTCGCCGGCGCCCTCGACGATCGTCGTCTCATCCTTCGTGACGACGATCTTGCGGGCGGTGCCGAGCACCTCGAGGCCGACGGTGTCGAGCTTGAGACCGACGGTCTCGGACACGACCTGGCCGCCGGTGAGGATCGCGATGTCCTGCAGCATGGCCTTGCGACGGTCGCCGAAGCCCGGGGCCTTGACGGCCACGGAGCGGAAGGTGCCGCGGATCTTGTTCACGACCAGGGTCGCCAGGGCCTCGCCCTCGACGTCCTCGGCCACGATGAAGAGCGGCTTGCCGGCCTGGATGACCTTCTCCAGCAGCGGCAGGACGTCCTTGACGTTGGAGATCTTGCCCTCGACGAGCAGCACGTAGGCGTCCTCGAGGACGGCCTCCTGGCGCTCCGGGTCGGTGACGAAGTACGCCGACAGGAAGCCCTTGTCGAAGCGCATGCCCTCGGTGAGCTCGAGCTCGAGACCGAGCGCGTTGGACTCCTCGACGGTGATGACGCCTTCCTTGCCGACCTTGTCCAGCGCCTCGGCGATGAGATCGCCGATGGCCGGGTCAGCGGCGGAGATGGCGGCCGTGGCGGCGATCTCCTCCTTGGTCTCGATCTCCTTGGCCTGGGCCAGGAGCTCGGCCGTGACGGCCTCGACGGCCTTCTCGATGCCGCGCTTCAGGGCGATCGGGTTGGCGCCGGCGACCACGTTGCGCAGACCCTCGTGAACGAGCGCCTGGGCGAGCACGGTCGCGGTGGTGGTTCCGTCACCGGCGACGTCGTCGGTCTTCTTGGCGACCTCCTTGACGAGCTCGGCGCCGATGCGCTCGAACGGGTCCTCGAGGTCGATCTCCTTGGCGATGGAGACGCCGTCGTTCGTGATCGTCGGCGCACCCCACTTCTTGTCGAGCACGACGTTGCGGCCCTTCGGGCCGAGCGTGACCTTGACGGTGTCGGCGAGCACGTTGAGCCCGCGCTCCATGCTCCGCCGGGCCTCCTCGTCGAAGGCGATGATCTTGGCCATGTGGCTATCGATCCTTCTGTCGGTGGTGTAACCGGCGTACCAGTGCCCGCGACGGACGGCCCGGCACTCGCGGTCACATCCCGCAACCTGCCGGACCTCACCGGGTTGCCGGGTGGTCCTCTGTCACTCTCGGCATGAGAGTGCTAGGTCAAGGTTGGCACTCGACCCCTCCGAGTGCAAGCGAGCAGTCGCTACCGCGGAGCGTTGGGACCCGTCGGCCGGCTCGTGGTGCTCGCTGTCTCGGCGCTCGTGCTGCTCGTCCTCGACCGGGCGGTCAGCCGGGCAGCTTGGCGACGAGCAGCACCGTGATCGCATCGCCGGCCTGGTCGGCCGAGAGCGTCACGGTCGTCAGGCCGAGCGTCGTCGCGACCTGCTGGGCAGTGGTCGCCAGGTCCTCGGAGGCGTAGAACACCGTCGAGGCGGTCGCCCCGTCCTTCGAGCCGTTGCCCGTGGTCACCGAGGTGAAACCGGCCGCCTGGAGCTTGGCCGCCGCGGTCGCCGCGATCCCCGAGATGCCGGCGGCGTTCACCACGTCGACCGTGGTGGACAGCACCGGCGCAACGGGCGCGGTGGTGGCGGGCGCCTCGGTCGCGGCGGGGGTCTCCGTCGCAGCGGCGGACCCGGTCGGATCCGCCGACGCCGAGGCGTCGGCATCCGCCTCGGCCGTCGAGCTCGAGTCGCTCAGCCCGGGGATGTGGGACACGTAGCCGTTGCGCGCCGCGTACCAGACACCGCCGAAGGCGATCAGCGGCACCACCACGATGACCACGACGAACGGCCACCAGCGGCTCCACGCCGAACGCGGCGCCCGGTGGATCCCGCGCGGACCGTCGGGGTCGCCCGGGGCGTCGAACTCGTCGTCCGGATAGGGGTAGGAGGCCTTGCTCACGGCGGACAGGCTAGCGGCTCGAACCGTGCCGACCGAGCGACGCCGACGAGGACGGCGCGCCCGATGTCAGACGAGGGTCTCGGCACCGAGACGACGTGCCGTACGCGCACGCTGACGCGAGGCCCGCATCCGCCGCAGGCGCTTGACGAGCATCGGGTCGTAGGCGAGCGCCGCCTGGTCGTCGATGAGGGCGTTGAGCACCTGGTAGTACCTGGTGGCCGACATGTCGAAGAGCTCGCGGACCGCCTGCTCCTTGGCCCCGGCGTACTTCCACCACTGCCGTTCGAAGTCG
Source organism: Cellulomonas sp. (assembly GCA_022013895.1). Lineage (GTDB taxonomy): Bacteria > Actinomycetota > Actinomycetes > Actinomycetales > Cellulomonadaceae > Cellulomonas. Next base: position 2,818 of record JAKLPK010000030.1, read on the forward strand.
AGAACCTGCCGGTCCCGGTCACCGAGCGCGGTGGGCACCGCCTCGACCATCGCGTGCGCCGTCTGGTCCATCGATCCTCCCCGTCCGTGCTCATGTCTGCCGATCCGGTCCGTCCCGGTGTCGCCCTCACCGACCTGCCGGACACTCCTGCCCGACAAGCTCGTTGCAGCGCCGACGACCCGCTCCCGCATCGTGGAGACGAGCCTACGCCGCGAACCACACCGGTGTCATTCGCGTCTCGACCACGTCGTGGTGACCGTCCGCAGACCGGGGCCGGCCGCAGCCGCCCACGCGCCGTGCGGCTCCCGGTCCGACCTGGCACCGAGGAGCCGCACGGCGAAGGGCTCACTCGAACTGGAACCAGTTGAGGTTGGCGAGGTCCGCCGAACCGCTCCCCGCGAACACCACGTAGAGGCGGTGCGTGCCCGTCGCCGAGGTCGCCACGGTCGTGGTCGCAGACGTCCACGACTGCCAACCACCGGTGCTGCCGGTCGTCAGACTGGCGACGACCGGCCCCGTCGCACTGTCCAGCCGGTACTCGAGCGTCCCTGCGGCTGAAGAGCCGGAGGCGATCCGCGTCGTGACGCTCGTCGGGCTGGTCGTCCCGAAATCGACGTCGTCGTACCAGAGGAGGTCTCCGGGTGCGTTGCTGCCCACGTCCTGCCCGCAGCCGGCGTCCGTGCACTGCTCGAGCGAGGTGCCGGCCTGGCCGCTGTAGTAGGCGGCACCGATGACGGCGCGGGCCGACTGCGTCCTGATCAGGCTCAGACCGGCACCGAAGGGGTAGAGCCCGGTCTTGCCGTCGCCGACGTTGATCGGCTCCTGGCTCGCGCTCTGCTCCCACGTCACCGGCAGGGTCCCGGTCGCCGGGGCGGTGCCGAACAGCACATCGGCCACCCCGGCGCCCTCGGTGCCGGGCAGCCAGGCGGCGACGAGCGCCGCCCAGTCCCCGACCTGGGCCGCGATGTCCATCGGCCGGCCGGAGACAAGAACCACGACCACCGGCACACCGGATGCCTTGAGCTGATCGAGCGTGGCCAGGTCGGTCGCATCGAGTCCCATCCCGGTGGGCCGGTCGCCTGCGCCCTCCGCATAGGGCGTCTCGCCGATCACCGCGATCGCGGCCTTGTAGCTGCCGTCGATCCCGGTGCCGTCCGCGCTGTACGTCACCGTGGTGCCCGGCGAGACCGCGGCCTGGATCCCCTGCAGGACCGTCGTCCCGGGAGTCGTCGCCCCGCTGCCGCCCTGCCAGGTGATGGTCCAGCCACCGCTCTGGTAGCCGATGTTGCTCGCGCTCTTGCCTGCGACGAAGACCTTGCTCGCCGTCGTCGGGAGAGGCAGGACGCCGTTGGTGTTCTTCAGGACGACCTGCGACTCCTGCACCGCCGTCCGGGCCACCGCCCGGTGCGCGGCGCTGCCGACCGAACCGGTGAGGCTGCGGTTGGCGTACGGGTGCTCGAACAGCCCGTACTCGAACTTCTTGGTGAGGATCCGGCTGACGGCGTCATCGATCCGTCGCATCGAGATGGCCCCGATACCGACCTCGGTCTTCAGCGACGACAGGAACTGCGTGTAGTTGTACGGCACCATGACGACGTCGATGCCCGCGTTGATGCCCTGACGCACCTCGTCGTCCGTGAAGCCTCCAGCGCCGTCGATCTGGTCGATGCCGGACCAGTCCGAGACCACGATGCCGTCGAAGCCCAGCTCGTCCTTGAGCACGGTCGTGAGCAGGTACTTGTTGGCGTGCGACTTGACCCCGTTCCAGCTGCTGTACGACACCATCACCGAACCGACGTCGGCCGCCACCGCAGCCTGGAACGGCGGGAGGTGGACGGCGCGCAGCTCGGCCTCGCTGACCTGCGTGTTGCCCTGGTCCGTGCCGCTGGTCGTGCCGCCGTCGCCGATGTAGTGCTTGGCGGTCGCCATCACCGAGCTCGTGCTGCCGATCGTGCCCTGCAGACCCGTGACGTAGGCGGCGCCCAGCGACGACGCCAGCTCGGGGACCTCACCGAAGGACTCCTGCGTGCGGCCCCACCGGTCGTCGCGCGCCACGCAGTCGCACGGCGCGAAGTCCCATGTGACGCCGGTGCCCGCCAGCTCCTCGGCCGTGACCCGGCCGATCTGCTGGACGAGCGCCGCGTCACGCGTCGCGCCGAGCCCGATGTTGTGCGGGAAGATCGTCGCGCCGACCACGTTGTTGTGCCCGTGCACGGCGTCGACACCGTAGAAGATCGGGATCTGCAGGGGCGTGCTGAGAGCCGCGGTCTGGTACGCGTCGATCATGTCCGCCCACGCCGTCGCGTTGTTCGGCGTCGGCACCGAGCCGCCACCGCTGAGCAGCGAGCCGAGCCGGTAGGTCGCGATGTCGCTGGTCGACGGCAGGGCCAGCCGCTCGGCCTGGGTCATCTGCCCGAGCTTGTCGTCCAGCGTCATCCGGCCGAGCAGGTCCGTGACCCGGCTCTGCACCGGCTGGGAGGCGTCCTGGTAGAGCCGGTAGCCGGCCGTCGTGATGCCGATCCGGTTGAGGTTGAAGCCACCCGAGTCCGTCCTCACGTACAGCGCGTGCGTCCCGGCCGACAGAGTGACGCTCGTCGTCGTGCTGTCCGCCCACCCCTGCCAGTCACCCGTCGAGGGCAGGGAGACCCACGTCGCCGCGGCGGTCGGGCTGTCCACGGCCACGGCGAACCGCGCTCCGGTCGTGTTGCTCGCGTACCTCAGGCGCACGTCGTAGCTCGTCGAGGTCGGGCTGTAGACGTCGTAGCGGAGCCACTCCCCCGCCGCGACGAAACCGACGTCGTACCGGCCTTCCTTGCTGTTCTCCAGGTCGACGTCCTCGCCGCGCAGGAATCCGGACGCCCCTGGGGTCGCCTCGCTGCCGGCCGTGGTGTCGTGGTAGCCCGCACCTTCACCGCCGCCCGCATAGCCCTCGGCCGGCACCTCCGTGCTGGCCCCGAGCAGGTGGACCTTCTTGAAGTCCAGGTAGTGCAGGTTGAACCCGCCCGTCACCGCGGTCACGGTGAACGTGTGCGTGCCCGTGGGCAGCGGCACGCCGAGCAGCGGCGCGTCCACCCACGTCTGCCACCCGCCCGAGGCCGGGACGCTCACCGTCCCCAGCACGCGGCCGTCCATGCTGATCTGCACGGTCCCGGCCGAGGTCCCGGCGGTGCGCAGCACGATGTCGTAGTTGCCGCCGACGGTGACGTCCCGGGTGTACCGGACATAGTCGCCCGCGCTGATCCAGCCGAGGTTCTGGCCGTCGCCCCCGCAGTGGGCGTCGTTGGAGCACACCTCGAGGTTGCGGGCGTCGCTGCGGTAGGTCGTGGCCGTGCCGCTGTTCGCGCTCATGTGGAACCCGACGCCCTCGCCGCCCGTGTTGTAGTCCTGCGCGAGGACCAGGCCGGGCACCGAGGAACCCGCCAGGTGGTAGCCCGTCGTGGTGCCCGCGGTCACGGTCGAGGCGAACGGCTCGCCGGTCGCCCGCAACGGCACGACGTCGATCGCGTCCACC
>JAKLPK010000253.1 GCA_022013895.1 Cellulomonas sp.
CATGGGTGTGACGGACCGTGTCGTCGTGCTCGAGTTCGGCCGCAAGATCGCCGAGGGCCTGCCGGCCGAGGTCTCCGCCAAGGTGACCGTCAAGGTCGTCGCCGCCGCCTGACGTCGTTCCCCACGAAGGCCCCGCCCGGTTCGCCGGTGCGGGGCCTTCGTCGTGCTGCGGGCTGGCGAGGTGTCCGGCCTCGCCAGGCGGCGCCGCCACCCGGGCGGGGCCGGCGACGCCGACGGCGGTCAGGCGACGCCGAGGTAGGCCTGCTTGACGGCCGGGTCGGCGAGCAGGGCCTTGCCCTCGCCGGAGGTGACGACCTCGCCGGTCTCGAGGATGTAGGCCCGGTCGGACCGGGACAGCGCCTGCTGGGCGTTCTGCTCGACCAGCAGGATCGTGGTGCCCGATTCGTTGATCTCGGTGATGATCCGGAAGATCTGCTGGATGACCATGGGCGCCAAGCCCATCGACGGCTCGTCCAGCAGCAGCAGGCGGGGGCGGGCCATGAGCGCCCGGCCGATGGCGAGCATCTGCTGCTCGCCGCCGGACATGGTGCCGCCGACCTGCGACTTGCGCTCGTCGAGCCGCGGGAACAGCTCGAACACGCGGGCCAGGGTCGCATCGTGCTCGGCCTTGGTCTTGAAGACGCGGGCGTAGGCACCCATCTCGAGGTTCTCCAGGACCGTCATGCCGGGGAAGACCCCGCGGCCCTCGGGTGCCTGGATGACGCCGTGCAGCACCCGCTCGTGCGCCTTCATCTTGGAGATGTCGTTGCCGTCGAACCAGATCGAGCCCTGCGAGATGGGGCGGATGCCGGAGATGGCGCGCATCGTCGTGGTCTTGCCGGCCCCGTTGGCACCGATGAGGGTGACCAGCTCGCCCTCCTCGACGGTGATCGAGATGCCGCGTACGGCCTCGATCCGGCCGTAGGCGACCGACATGTCCTTGAGCTCAAGCAGTGGCATCGTCGGGCACTCCCAGGTAGGCGGCGATCACGGCCGGGTCGGCGGAGACCTCGGCCGGCAGGCCCTCGGCGATCTTGCGGCCGAACTCGAGCACGACGACACGGTCCGTCACACCCATGACCAGGCGCATGTCGTGCTCGATGAGCAGAACGGTGTACCCGTCGTCGCGGATCTTGCGGATGAGGGCCTTGAGGTCCTCCTTCTCCGCGGGGTTGAAGCCGGCGGCCGGTTCGTCGAGGCACAGCAGCTTGGGCTCGGTGGCCAGGGCCCGCGCGATCTCCAGCCGACGCTGGTCGCCGTAGGGCAGGTTGCGGGCCTGCTGGGTCGCCCGTCGACCGATGCCGACGAACTCCAGCAGCGCCATGCCTCGGTCGAGCGCATCGCGCTCCTCGGCGCGGTGGCGGCGGGACCTGAAGATCGCCCCGGGGACCGAGGTGTGGTGCCGGGCATCGGTGCCGACGACGACGTTCTCCAGGGCGGTCATATCGGAGAACAGCCGGATGTTCTGGAACGTGCGGGCGATGCCGAGCCGGGTGATCTCGTTGCGTTTGGTGCGACCCAGCGGACGTCCGTCGAACACCACCTGACCTGTGGTGGGGCGGTAGACGCCGGTCATCGTGTTGAAGCAGGTCGTCTTGCCGGCGCCGTTCGGGCCGATGAGGCCGAGGATCTCACCGCGTCGGATGTCGAAGGTCACGTCGTCGAGCGCGACCAGACCGCCGAACCGCATGGTGACCTGCTGCATCTGGAGCAGCGGCTCCCCGACCTTGGCCCGGATGGTCCGGTCGGGGGCCACCAGCTCGGCGACCTGTGCGGCATCGGCCAGCTCGGGGTGCAGGTCGGCGACGTCGATCGCGACGTTCGCGATGACACCGCCGTCGGGCAGGAACTCCTCGGGCATGGTGTCGGACGTGACGACCTCGTCGTCGGTGCCGAGGTGCTGGTCGCCGTGCTCGGACCCGGCTGCGGGGTCGTGGGGCGTGGTGCTCACCGGCTTCCTCCCGTCGTGTCGTCGCTCGTCGGGTGGGTGACGGCCAGTGCGGCGCGGCGGGCTGCGACGTAGACCTCGCGGCCGTACGCGAGCAGCTTCTGCCTGGCCGGGAACAGCCCCTGCGGCCGGAAGATCAGCAGGACGATGAGCGCCAGCCCGAAGAACAGGTACTTGTAGTTCGCGATCTCGTTGCCGTCGATCGGGATGCCGAACAGGTCGGTGCGGCCGAGGAAGAAGTTCGGCAGGTAGACGATGACGAACGCGCCGAGGATCACCCCCAGCTTGTTGCCCTGACCGCCGAGGACGACGGCCACCAGGAAGAGCGTGGAGTTGATGATGTTGAACGTCGTCGGGATGACGAACTGCACCTGACCGGCGTACAGGGCGCCGGACAGGCCACCGATCGAGGCGCCGATCATGAACGCCCAGAGCTTGAACTTGAAGGTCGGCACGCCCATGATCTCGGCGGCGTCCTCGTCCTCCCGGATGGCCACCCAGGCGCGGCCGACGCGGGAGCGCTGCAGGTTCCCCACGACCAGCAGCACGATGATGATGAGCACGATCGACAGCCAGAACCAGGCGACGCCCGAGGTGATGGGCGCCTCACCGTTGCCGGCGGAGAAGTACCCGGTGGGCCGGCTCTCGCTCACCCCGACGATCGGGTAGGCGATGCGGGAGAGCCCGCGCCCGCCGCCCGTGATGGTGGTGAGGTTGTCGGCCAGCAGCCGGACGATCTCGCCGAAGCCGAGGGTGACGATCGCCAGGTAGTCGCCGCGCAGCCGTAGCGTCGGTGAGCCGAGGATGAGCCCGGAGATCGCGGTGATGGCGATGGCGATGGGCAGCGCGAACAGCCAGGCCCACTTCTGCGACAGCCAGGTGTCCGTCTGGTTCCACGGGCTGTCGGGGCTGGTGAGCAGACCGACGGTGTAGGCGCCGATGGCGTAGAAGCCGACGTAGCCGAGGTCGAGCAGACCGGCCTGGCCGACGACGACGTTGAGCCCGATGGCCAGCAGTGCGTACATGCCGAACTGGGCGAGCACGCCGGCGAAGTCGGTGCCGACCGTCGTGAGGATCGGCGGCTTGATGATCGGCAGCATCGCGATGAGCAGGATGAACGGGACGCCGATCCCCCACTGGGCGGGCCGCGCGAGCCCATCCCACCACAGGCGGAACCGGTCCCCGATGCCCAGGTGGGCGACTGTGGTGGTGGTCTCGGTGCTCATGCTCGGGCCCTCCCCAGAGACTCGCCCAGGATGCCGGTCGGTCGGAACATGAGCACGAGGATCAGCAGCACGAACGCGACCACGTCGCGCCACTCGGTGCCGAACAGCGCCTGGCCGTACAGCTCCATGACGCCCAGCAGCAGACCGCCGAGCAGGGCGCCGCGCAGGTTGCCGATGCCGCCGAGGACGGCGGCGCAGAAGGCCTTGATCCCCAGGATGAAGCCGCCGGAGTACAGGATCCCGCTGGGCACCCGCAGCGTGTAGAGCAACGCGGCCGCACCGGCGAGGATGCCGCCGATGAGGAACGTCAGCATGATGATCCGCTCACGGGAGACCCCCATGAGGGTCGCGGTGACCGGGTCCTGCGCCACGGCGCGGATGCCGCGGCCGAACTTGGTGCGGTTGATGAAGGTGTCGGCGGCCAACGCCAGGGTCAGTGCGGAGACCACGATGACGATCTCGACGTTGCTGATCGAGGCGTTGCCGAAGGTGAGGACGTCGCTCGCCTCGACCAGCCGGATGGGCTGCTGGGCGTTCACACCGCCGAGCGTCCCCCCGGTGAGCTTCGGCAGGACGAAGTGCACGAACTCCTGGATGACGAAGGAGGCGCCGATGGCGGTGATGAGGAAGACGAGGGACGGTGCACCGCGTTTTCGCAGCGGGCGGTAGGCGACCCGTTCGAGGCCGACGGCCGCACCACCGGCGACGGCCATGCCTCCGAGCATCGCGATGCCGAGGTAGACGACGGTCATCACCATGCCCTCGGAGTAGGCGTTCCCGCTGGGGCCGAAGCCGAGCAGCATGAGAGTCGCGTACTGGCCGAACATGCCGAGCATGAAGATCTCGGAGTGCGCGAAGTTGATGAGGCGCAGCACGCCGTAGACCAACGTGTAGCCGACCGCGACGAGGGCGTAGATCGCGCCGTAGGTGAGGCCGTCGACGGTCAGTGCCCAGAAGTTCCGGGCCAGGGCACCGAGGTCGAAGCTGATGACGCTGTCCGCCAGGAACTGACCGCCGGCGACTGCGAGGACACTCATGCTGCTCCTCTGAGGGAAGAGGACCGGGCGCTGGAGGCTACGCCGATCGATTCGGGGCCGACAAGCGACGAGGGCCGGACCCCCTGGGGGGTCCGGCCCTCGTCAGCCGATCACTGGACCTGGTAGATCCATGTGCTGGCGGAGGCGAGCTCGCCGGTGGAGTCCCACTGGTAGTTCTTGGCGAGACCGACGCCGTCGTAGGCGGCGACGAACTTCACCAGGTCGGACCGGGTCGTGACGCCCGAGTCGATGCCCGCGAGGATGATCGTGCCGAGGTCGTAGGCCTCGACCGAGTACACCCCGGGGGCGATACCGAAGGCCGCCTCGTAGGCCGTGGAGAAGTCGCCCGTCGCGGGGCCGCACGGGCAGGTGAGGTAGGCGTCCTTGGAGGAGTCACCGGCCTGCTTGACGAACTCCGGGTCGTTGCTGCCGTCACCGGAGGCGAAGACGGCGGTGACGCCACCCGAGCGCAGCTGCGAGAGCAGCGGAGCGGCCTCGGCGTAGTAGCCGCCGTAGTACACGGCGTCGGGAGCTGCGTCCTTGATGAGCTGGACGGTGGCGGAGAAGTCCTTGTCACCGGTCTTCACGTTGGCGGCGCAGGCGGGGTCCGCGACGTCACCCAGGGTCTCGGTGACGACCTCGGCCAGACCGATGCCGTAGTCCGAGTCGTCCTGGACGACGCAGACCTTCTCGTAGCCCAGCGTGTCCTTGAGGTAGGACGCGATGGCACCGCCCTGGGAGGTGTCGTTGCCCAGACCGCGGAAGAAGTTGGTCCAGCCGTTGGTCGTCAGCGCCGGGTTGGTGGCGGACGCCGTGAGGGACAGCAGATCGGCCTGGTTGAAGATCGGGCCGGTCGCCTTGGTCTCACCGGAGAACGCCGGGCCGAGCAGGCCGATGACCGAGGTGTCGGCGACGATCTGCGGTGCGACCTGGGTCGCCTTCTGCGGGTCGCCCTCGGTGTCGAACTGCTTGACCTCGACCTGGCAGTCCGCGTTGGCCGCGTTGTGCTCGTCGACCGCGAGGGTCAGGCCGTTGAGGATGTTGATGCCGAGGGCCGCGTTGGCGCCGGTGAGCGCACCGGCCATGGCGATGGCGATACCGGAGCACGTCGCGTCACCCGTACCTGCCGGGGTGGCGGCGTCGCTCGAGCCCGAGGCCGTGACCTCCTTGCCGGTGGCGTCCACCTGGAGCAGGGGGGTGATCGCCAGCTCGGCGGCTGCGGTGGCCGATCCGGATGCCGTGGTCTCACCGCCGGCCGACTTCGACGAACAGCCGGCAAGCACCAGTCCGGCCGAGACGATGATCGCCAGGCCTGCCAGGCGCGGAGTCGATCTGCGCATGTGTGATCCTCCGTAGTTGTCGGGTCGCGCGACGGCGCAAACCCGTCCCGACCCTTGCGCGTCGGGGCTGTGTCGCAACGTAGGCCCGCTGCGTTTCCGTGGAGTTACCGCACCATGCAGGTAGGTCACGAATCGAGGTCACGCAGGGCACGGAGTGGTCACGACCGGCGGTGCACACCCCGTGGACACACCCTGTCCAGCAGGTGAACGAGCCCGGAACGCGCGGGTGTCCCCAGCCGGTGCACGACGTCGGACGAGGTCACGGGCCCGGGTGAGACCGGATTTCACCCGCTCCGTCCACACCCCTGTCCACGAGATGTGGATAACCGCCGGTAGCCGTCCACAGGGTGACGGGCCCCTGTGCGTCACCGCCGTGGTGACGCCGCCCGCCCGCCCCTACGCTCCCATGCGGATGTTCGGCCGACGGCGGGCCGGGCGAAGGGACCTGTCGGACGGCCCTGGTAGAACTGGTGTTCGGACAACTGGGGCGAACGGTGGGCGGCCGGTGACGATCGACGAGCTGGAGTACGGACTGGCACCCGAGGGTGGCCGGACCGGCGGCGACCGCACCCCGCCGCAGGACCTGGACGCCGAGCGTTCGGTGCTCGGCGGCATGATGATCAGCAAGGATGCGATCGCCGACGTCGTCGAGCAGCTGCGCGGAAGCGACTTCTACCGTCCGGCCCACGAGGCGATCTACGACGCGGTGACCGATCTGTACGGGCGCGGCGAACCGGCCGACGCCGTGACGGTGGCCGATGAGCTCACCAAGCGGGGGGACCTCACCCGCATCGGGGGGGCGCCCTATCTGCACACGCTCATCGCGGCGGTGCCGACCGCCGCGAACGCCGGCTACTACGCGCGCATCGTGCGCGAGCGGGCCGTGCTGCGTCGGCTCGTCGAGGCCGGGACGCGCATCGTGCAGCTCGGCTACGGAGCCGACGGCGGTGACGTCGACGAGCTGGTGAACAACGCACAGGCCGAGGTCTACGCCGTGACCGAGCGGCGGGCCAGCGAGGACTACCTGCCGCTGTCGGCGATCATCACCGGAACGGTCGACGAGATCGAGTCGGTGGGCCAGCGCGGCGGGGTGATGCACGGGGTTCCCACCGGCTTCGCCGATCTGGACAAGCTCACGAACGGGCTGCACCCCGGTCAGATGATCGTGCTGGCGGCCCGGCCGGCCATCGGGAAGTCGACGCTGGGCATCGACATCGCACGGTCGGCGTCCATCAAGCACGGCCTGGCCTCGGTGGTCTTCTCCCTGGAGATGAGCCGCAACGAGATCACCATGCGTCTGTTGTCGGCCGAGGCCAAGGTGCACCTGCAGAAGATGCGCACCGGCCAGATGAACGAGGACGACTGGCGCAAGGTCGCCGCCACCATGGGCCGCATCTCCGAGGCGCCGCTGTTCATCGACGACTCCCCGAACATGTCGTTGATGGAGATCCGGGCCAAGTGCCGGCGGCTCAAGCAGCGGCACGACCTCAAGCTCGTGGTCATCGACTACCTGCAGCTCATGAGCTCGGGCAAACGTGTCGAGTCGCGCCAGCAGGAGGTCAGCGAGTTCTCCCGTGCCCTCAAGCTGCTGGCCAAGGAGCTCGAGGTGCCTGTCATCGCGATCTCGCAGCTCAACCGTGGCCCCGAGCAGCGCACCGACAAGAAGCCGCAGATGTCCGACCTGCGCGAGTCCGGCTGCCTCACGGCGGACACCACGGTGCTGCGCGCCGACACCGGGGCGGCCACCTCGCTGGGCGAGCTGTACGCACTGGGTGCCCGTGACGTGCCGGTGTGGGCGCTGGACGAGCGGCTGCAGTACGTGCGCCGGCACCTCACCCACGTCTTCCCGACGGGGGTGAGGCCGACGTACCGGCTGCGGCTGGCCTCGGGGCGTGAAGTCACGGCGACCGCCAACCACCCGTTCCTCACCTACGACGGCTGGCTGCCGCTCGGCGAGCTGACCGTCGGCGACCGGGTGGGCGTGTCGCGGCATGTGCCCGGACCCGAGCGGTCCACCGCCTGGGACGACGCCCGTGTGGTGCTGCTCGCGCACCTGCTGGCCGCGGGGGCGTACGGCGGCGGGTCGTCGGTGCGGTACCTCACTGCCGATCCGGTGTGCGCCCAGGCGGTCGAGGAGTCGGTGGCCGGGCTGGATGCCACGGCGGTGCGGACGGACCGCGGAGGTTCGCGCGCGATCGTGCTGCGGTTGGATGCCTCCGATGAGGTCGGCGGCGGCGAGGGGCCGGTCGCGGCGTGGCTCGACGAGCTCGGGCTGCTGCGGGCTGAGCCCGAGGAGCGGTTCGTGCCCGAGGCGGTGGCGAGCCTGCCCAAGGCGCAGATCGCGCTCTTCGTCCGGCATCTGTGGTCGGCGGCCGGGACCGTGGCCGTGCACGCGCACGGGCGCGGCGGCCAGATCGTCTACCGGTCACCCTCGCGGCGGTTCGCCGACCAGGTGGCCACCCTGCTGCTGCGGTTCGGGATCAGCACCCGCATCGTGCAGCCGAGCGCTGGCGGTGCGCCGTCGTGGCGGCTGGAGGTGACCGGGCAGGATGATCAGCGCCGGTTCCTCCAGGAGATCGGCTTGATCGGGGCTCGGGCGGTCGTCGCCGAACGGCTGCTCGACTCGGTGCGGGCCGCCCAGGCTGCTGCGGCCGACGCCCGGGCCGCCCTCGCCCGGGACGCCGTCTGGCAGGGGGTGGGCCAGGTGGTCGCCGGGGTGCCGAACCAGGGCGGTGCGCCGAGCGTGTCCGGTGGCATCCCGGTAGTCGCCGCCCCGGGCTCGGCCGAGGCGTCGATGGGCCAGGTGCGGGTCCAGGTCCCACCGTTCGGGGCGGTCGAACGTCCGGTCGGTGCCACCGGTCGGGCACCGCTCAGCCAGGTCACCGAGCTGCTCGACGCCGCCGACTTCGACGTCGATGCGGTCAACGACGTGCTGTGGGACCGCATCATGTCGATCGAGCCCGCCGGTGAGCGGCCGGTGTTCGACGCCACGGTGCTCGGCAGCCACAACTTCGTGGCCAACGGCATCGCCGCCCACAACTCCATCGAGCAGGACGCCGACATGGTGATCCTGCTGCACCGCGAGGACGCCTACGAGCGCGAGTCCCCCCGGGCCGGCGAGGCCGACCTCATCGTCGCCAAGCACCGCAACGGGCCGACGGACACGATCACCGTGGCGTTCCAGGGGCACTACTCGCGGTTCGTGGACATGCAGGGGTAGTGGTCGTTTCGAGTATTACCAGACTTTTCAAGATCCAGATAAAGCGGAGTAAGGCTCCTAAGGTGGGCGCATGGATCCGGTGAGGAACCCGTACACCCCCAACGCCGGGGCGCGACCGGACGTACTCGTCGGTCGCGACGACCAGCTGCTGACCTTCGACGTCTTGCTGAGGAGGCTCGTTCTCGGGCGAGCCGAGCAGTCGATGATCGTGACAGGGCTCCGCGGGGTGGGGAAGACCGTCCTGCTCGGTCAGTTCCGGGACAAGGCGCTCGCCGCAGACTGGGCGGTCGTGGAGAGCGAGGTCACCAAGCACGACGAGGCGGCCTTCCGCATGGAGACCGCGCTCAAGCTGCGCGCCGCACTGTTCGACCTCGCTCCACGCGTCCGCTGGACCGAGCGGTTCCGGCGCGCGGCCGCGGCTCTGGCCGCATTCACCGTCACGGTCGATCCCTCCGGCCAGCTCCAGGCCGGGCTGGACATCGACCTCGTCGACGGGTTGGCCGACCACCGCAACCTCGTCATGGATCTCACCGATGTCCTGGTCGCCGTGGGGGAGGCAGCGCACGATCGTGGGCGCGGGGTGGTGATGCTGTTCGACGAGGTGCAGTTCCTCGCCAAGCCCCAGCTCGAAGCCCTGATCATGGCCCTGCACAAGGCAGTGCAGCGGGGCCTGCCGGTGACGATGGTCGGAGCGGGTCTGCCTCAGGTCGCAGAGCTTGCCGGCGATGCGAAGTCCTACGCCGAGCGGCTCTTCAAGTTTCCGGTGATCGGCGATCTGTCACCCGAGGACGCTCGTCGTGCGTTGGCGGAACCGGCCCGGATCGAAGGTGTCGAATACGAGCCGCCGGCACTCGATCTCGCGGTGGAGGTCACGGGGGGCTACCCCTACTTCATCCAGGAGCTCGGCTACGCGATCTGGGGAGCCGCTGCGTCAAGCCCGATCACACCCGGTGACGTCACCGAAGCGGTCGAGCTCTACCAGGCCAAGCTCGACTCGTCCTTCTTCCGGGTTCGTCTCGACCGTGCCTCCGAGCTCCAGCGGGCCTACCTGCGTGCCATGGCCGAACTGGGACCCGAACCGCAGAAGGCGTCCGATGTCGCGGCCCTCCTGGATCGGGAGTCGACCCAGCTGGGACCGACCCGCGCGGAGCTGATCGAGATGGGGCTGCTCTACACCCCGCAGCACGGCTACGCAGCGTTCACCGTCCCTCACTTCGACCGGTTCATGGTGCGGGCGATGCCCGAGCTCGTCGTGCCGGCGCTGCGGGCCCGTCGAACCCGACGATGACCGACGGGGCCGACGGGGCCGACGGCATCGGCACGAGCTGGCGATCGGGGCCGTCCTGACCCACCGCATCCCACTTGTTCTCGCACGTCAGCGGCCAGGGACGACCTGCCTCGACGGTGGCCAGCGGACTCGAGGCCCGATGGTCCGGCGAGCGCCCCAGCCTGCGAGGCGGGTGATCGCGGAGGCCCCGGCCCACCCCGGGCAGGCTTGACAAAGTCGCAACCTCCAGGACATGGACCCGTAACACACCCTCCGCTACTCTCCAAGCGTTAGGACACTGTCCGATCTAAGGAGAGTTCGATGAGCACGACCGACCAAGGCTCTCTCAGCAAGAACTCCATCGGGCTGGCCCAGGGGGTGTTCCAGGCCCTCACCCACATGGGACCCGCCGCCGGCGTCGCGTCCTCCCTGCTGGTCGCCGTCTCCTTCGCCGGAGCGGCGACACCACTGGCCGTCGTTCTCACCCTGGCCGTCGTGCTGCTCGTGGGGGTCGCGATCGGATCGCTCGCCCGCGTCTTCAGCACCGCTGGTGGCCTCGCCGACTACGCCGAGCGCGTCTTCGGGCCGCGGGCCGGAGTCTTCGTGAGCTGGCTCTACGCACCGCTGGAGCTGCTCATCGCCCCCATCGTGCTCATCTTCTTCGGCAAGTTCGTCTCGGACACCCTCGACACCACGCTGCACGTCAGCTTCCCGTGGTGGGGGGTCGTCATCATCACGGCCGCGTTCATCTGCTTCATCAACATCCGCGGCGTCAAGCAGTCCACCACTGCAGGCCTCGTCCTCGGGACGGCTGAGATCGTCATCTTCGTCGGGCTCGCCGTCTGGATCCTCGTCGTCCGGGCCC
>JAKLPK010000254.1 GCA_022013895.1 Cellulomonas sp.
AAGCGGGAAGTAGAGAAGATCGCCTGCCGGGGGAACGCCACCGACCAGCATGGCGACGACCAAGATGGCCAACTGAACGGCGAAAGTAAACAGCGCCGACCCGGCCGCCGACAGCGGGAAGATCTCGCGCGGCAGATATACTTTCTTGACGAGGCCGCCGTTGTTGACGATCGAAGCGGTCGCGTTGGTGACGAGGTCGGAGAACAGGCCCCAAGCCGTCAGCCCGGCGAAAATGTAGACTGCGAACCCCGGTATATTGCGGCTGGCCTGCAGGAATTTGCCGACAGCCACGTAGTAGATGACCAACATGACCAGAGGGCGAACCAGCGTCCAGACCAGCCCCAGGGCGCTGTCCTTGTACTTGGCTCGGATCTCGCGCCGCACCAGAAGTCCGAGCAACTCGTGGTGCGCACGCACGTCGCGGACCACCGCGATGCTGTTCTGCACGTGACCCCTGGTCGGTCCGGCCAGTCGCAGAGGCTCGGTCGTGGCATCGGGCCTCCCGTTGCCGCTGGGGCTCATCGGTCTCCGCGTTTCGAGGGAAGGCAGCGTCAACGCGCCGCCAGGGACATCAGATCGTACCTTCTGGATGTCGGCGTCAGGTCCCCGAGCGATCGGTGCTGGTGTCCGTCAGGAGGTGCCACAGAGTCCGGGGGTCGCGTTCGCCAGCACGGAGGGCATCCGCAAAGAGCCCCAGAGAACCTCGGTCCAGCGGCGTGAGATCGGGCAGGTCGACCTTGCGGTCCGCTGAGGGCTCACGGCCCCCCGTGCCCCCGTAGACGGCGGCCCACGCGAGCGCCACTACGTCGTCCTCGAACGCGTCGTGGGAAGCGCGGCCGTAGTCGAGAAGCCAGGCATCGTGGCCGTCGACCATGATGTTCCAGGATCGAACGTCGTTGTGCCGGAACCCCAGATCACGTAGGTCCGCAAGTGTTCGCAGGACATCAAGTACCACCGAGCGCAGGGTCTCGGGCTGAAGAGGGCCGACGTCGCACAGGAGCGTGCCCGGAACGCGTTCGAGAACCAGTCGGGCGACGCCAGCGTTCATCTCCCAGTCGTGCAGCACGACGCGGCGGTGGACAGACGGGCGGTCGGTAAACCTGGTGTGCAGATACAGTTCGCGAAGGATCTGGTTCCAGTTGTCCGGGGTCTCCTCGTCGAACCGGTATTCCTTGATCACGTAGGACGGCGAATAGTAGTAGCGGCGCCGCCACGGCCCGTCCGCAAGGGGGGACCTCTCGTACGCCTGGCTCGTCACCTCGTCGTAGTCGTACGGCTTGCCGTTGACCGTCACGACCTTGCGCCGAGACACGAGGTACAGGGGGCGTGTGGTCGTAGAAAGGTGGGTGCCAAATTCTCCGAGTTTGGAGACCTCGACCTCATCGCGCACCAGTGCGAGCACGTCGAGCGGGTCCTCAGGCTGGGCCTCATCCCAGAACAGGTCGGGGTCCTCACCCCGGACAGCTAGTTCGAGGACGAGTTCGGGAGCCGCGTCGAGAATTGAACGCACAATTCGTTGGGCGGTCGCCAAGCCCTGGTAGTGGATGACGTGGTGGATCACGGACAGGACGAGAACGGCGTCGTACGAGCGAGGCTGGAGCGACTCGGCCGAGGACTCGTCGAGGGCCGTCGTTGCGAAGCTGGCCCGTACACCGTTGATCTCGCCGACGAGTCGGGCTACCTCGACGTTGTCGGCCGAGTAGTCCCAGCCGGTGGTGTGGGCGCCGCGATCGGCGAGGTAGAAGCACATGTAGCCCAGGGAGGAACCGATGTCGAGCACCCGGCGACCGGGAAGCGGGCTCAGGGCGGCGGCGATGGCCGCCGCCCTGTCAGAGCTCGCGCGTGCCGGTTGGTCGATGACCCCGGTGACGCCGTAGAGCGGTTGGTAGGGCTCGACCTTCGCCACGAGCGCACGTAGGCGGTCGAGCCTGCCGTCGTGGGACCTCAGCTGCCGGATCAGGGCATCTTGCTCGGCGCGGAGGAGCGCGGTCTGAGCTTCGATGCGCGCGATGCCGGCGTCCATCGAGGGGAGTCGCTCGAGTGAGGCGACGAGCCCCGGGGACAACGAAGCCAGGGCACGGCGAGCGAACTTGCGCACGAGACTCCTCTCGGTTCGAGGGTGAACGCCCCATCGGCGAGGACCCAACCTAGCGGAACGGGAGCGACGTAGGGTGCGGGACCGCGGGTCGTGGCGGCCCCGCCCGGTAGGCTTCGTCGGTCACCGATTCAGATCCGAGGAACCATGCCCCGCGCACTCATCACCGGTATCACGGGCCAGGACGGCCTCTACCTGTCCGAGCTTCTGCTGTCGAAGGGGTATGAGGTCTTCGGCCTCATCCGCGGCCAGGCGAACCCCAAGTTCGACCTGGTGCGTCAGACGGTCCCGGGGGTCACGCTGCTCACCGGCGACCTGACCGACTTCTCGTCCCTGGTCCGCGCGCTCGAGTCCGCCAAGCCTGACGAGGTCTACAACCTCGGTGCGATCTCCTTCGTGGCGTACTCGTGGGAGAACGCCATGGTGACGACCGACGTCACCGGCAAGGGCGTGCTGAACATGCTGGAGGCCGTCCGGTTGTACGCGGGCGGCGACATCCGCAAGGTGCGCTTCTACCAGGCGTCGAGCTCGGAGATGTTCGGCAAGGTGCAGGAGGTGCCGCAACGCGAGAGCACGTTGCTGTGGCCGCGGTCCCCGTACGGTGTGGCCAAGGTGTTCGGCCACTACATGACCATCAACTACCGCGAGTCCTACGGCATGCACGCCAGCAGCGGCATCCTGTTCAACCACGAGTCGCCGCGTCGTGGTCCGGAGTTCGTCACGCGCAAGGTGTCGCTCGCCGTCGCCCGCATCGCCGCGGGGCTGCAGGACACCATCACCCTGGGCAACCTCGACGCCAAGCGCGACTGGGGCTTCGCGGGGGACTACGTCGAGGGCATGTGGCGCATGCTGCAACAGGACGAGCCCGACGACTACGTGCTCTCGACCGAGCAGACGCACTCGATCCGCGAGCTGCTGGACGTGGCGTTCGACGAGGTCGGGATCTCCGACTGGTCGGACAAGGTCGGCCAGGACCCGCGCTTCATGCGTCCAGCGGAGGTCGAGCTGCTCATCGGCGACTCCACCAAGGCGCACGAGAAGCTCGGCTGGACGCCGAAGGTCACGTTCGACGAGCTCGTGCGGATGATGGTCCGCTCGGACGTGGAGGCGCTGGCCGCCACCACCGGTCGCTGAGCGATGTCGGTCGCGTTCGTCACCGGGATCAGCGGGCAGGACGGGACGATCCTCGCCCGTCGGCTGGTCGCGGAGGGCGTGGTAGTCCACGGCCTCGTCCGCAGTGTCGATGAGCTGAACGCATGGTCGCGGGCCGAACGGGGCCAGGTGACTGTGCACATTGGCGAGCTCACGGACACCGAACGGGTAGCGCAACTGGTTGACCAGACCGAGCCCGACGAGGTCTACAACCTCGCCGGGATCAGCTCGGTCGCCTACTCCTGGGACCACCCGGTCGTCACGGGGCTGGTCACCGGTGTGGGTGCGGTCGGAGTGTTCGATGCCGCATGGCGACTGGCTCAGCGCACCGGCCGCCCGGTGCGGGTTGTCCAGGCGTCGAGTGCCGAGATCTTCGGCCGACCGGCGACCTCGCCGCAGGACGAGAGCTCGCCGATCGCGCCGATCTCGCCCTACGGTGCCGCGAAGGCGTACGCCCACCTCGCCGCCGCGGTGTACCGAGAGCGGGGGCTCCCGGTGTCCACCGTGATCCTCTACAACCACGAGTCGCCACTGCGACCGACCACCTTCGTCACGCGGAAGATCTCGTCGGCAGCGGCGCGGATCGCGCGGAACGGGGGTGAGCTGACGCTCGGTGACACGTCGGTCCGTCGGGACTGGGGGTGGGCGCCGGACTACGTCGACGCGATGGTGCGCGCCGTGCGCCACGAGCAGGCCGGCGACTACGTGGTGGCCACGGGACAGACCCACACGGTCGAGGACTTCGTCGAGGCAGCTATGACCCACGCCGGTGTGCACGACTGGCGGTCGCGGATCCGGACGGATCCTGCGCTCATGCGCCCGGCAGAGGCGAGCGTCCAGGTCGGTGACGCGACCCGGGCCCGGACGGTGCTCGGTTGGCAACCCACGGTCGACTTCGCCGAGCTGGTCGCGCGGATGGTGGACCACGATCTGGAGCTGCTCGGGCAGTGAGCGGTGAACCGCTCACCGTCGCCCTCACCGTCGAGCAGTGCTGGCAGCCGGTGCCGGGCGGTTCGGGGACCTACGTGCGCGAGCTCACCACCGCCCTCGCCGGCCGCGACGACGTCCGGGTGATCGGGCTGGCCGCGCGTCACGCGGAGCAGGGGCTGCCCGGTGGTCGGCTCGCGGTGCCGGTGCGCTCGTCGGGGCTGCCACGGATCGGACTGTACGAAGCGTGGTCCAGGCTGCGCCGCCCCAGTGCCGAGCACATCTGCGGGCCGGTCGACGTGGTCCACGCCTCGACCTGGGCGCTGCCCGGCCATGGCGCGCCGCTGGTCGCCACGGTCCACGACCTGGCGTTCCTGCGCGAACCCGCGCACTTCACGGCACGTGGGAACCGGTTCTTCCGGCGGGCGCTCGACCTGGTCGTGGCCGAGGCCGCGGCGGTCGTCGTCCCGTCCCGTGCGACCGCGGACGATCTGGTGCGGTACGGGCTGGACGAGGCGCGTGTCCACGTCGTGCCGCACGGGGTGCGGGCCGGCGCGGTCGCGGTCGGTGAGGTCGAGGGCTGGCGTTCCCGGAACGGCATCGGTGAGCGATACGTCCTGTGGTGCGGGACCCTCGAACCTCGCAAGAACCTGCCGCGGTTGGTCCGGGCGTTCGTCCAGGCACGTGCTCAGGGGATGGACGCCGAGCTGGTGCTGGCCGGGCCGCAGGGCTGGGGAGCAGCATCGGACGATGTGGGCCGCGCGCTGCGTGCGCTCCCGGACGGGGTGGTGCACCTGACCGGCCGCCTGGACGATCATGAGCTCCAGGTCGCCTACCACGGGGCGACGGCGTTCGCCTTCCCCTCGCTGTGGGAGGGGTTCGGTATGCCGGTGCTCGAGGCGATGGCCCACGGGGTGCCGGTGCTGACCTCCGTCGGGACGTCGATGGCGGAGTTCGCCGAGGGCGCCGGGGAGCTGGCCGACCCGCTCGACGTCGATGCTCTGGCCACCGGACTGCTCGCCGTGACGGGCGACGACCGCCCGGACCGTGCCGCGGTCGCCGCGCAGGCCGGACGTTTCACCTGGGAGCAGAGCGCTGCCGCTCATGTGCGGGCCTACCGGGCGGCCCTGGCAGGTGGACGATGAACGAGCCACGGATCCTGCTGGATGCGACGGCCGTCCCCGCAGACCGCGGGGGGGTCGGCCGATACGTCGACGCCCTGCTGCCGGCCCTTGCCGGTCTGGGGGCCGATCTTGTCGTCGTGTGCCAGCCGCGGGACGTGCCGGTGATCTCCGGCCTGGTGCCCGGTGTCCCGGTGGTGACCGGCCCGCCCGCGCTGTCCTCACGTGCTGCCCGGCTGGGTTGGGAGCAGACGGGGTTGCCGGCGCTCGTCCGGCGGGTCGGGGCGGACGTCCTGCACAGCCCGCATTACACGACGGCAGCCGTCGGACGGTTCGCGCGGACAGTGACGTTGCACGACGCGACGTTCTTCAGCCACCCTCAGCTGCACTCGGCGGTCAAGGGGAGGTTCTTCCGCGCGGCGATCCGCGCGGCTGTGCGCT
The DNA here is from genome assembly GCA_022013895.1 of Cellulomonas sp. Lineage (GTDB taxonomy): Bacteria > Actinomycetota > Actinomycetes > Actinomycetales > Cellulomonadaceae > Cellulomonas. Next base: position 5,737 of record JAKLPK010000254.1, read on the forward strand.
CACGTGCCTCGTTGGTCGTGCCCTCGAACGCGACAGCGCTGGAGGTCGCCCGGTACACCGGTGCGCAGCCGGACAGGTTCCACGTCGCCCACCACGGGGTCGACACCGAGTTCTTCCACCCGGTCGACGACGCCGAACGCCGTCGGGTGCACGCGCTGCTCGGGCTGGCACCCGACGAGCGGTACGTCGGCTTCCTCGGAACCCTGGAGCCCCGCAAGAACGTGCCCGCGCTGATCCGGGCGTGGGTCCGGGCGGTCGAGCACCGACCCGATCCCCCGGCACTCGTCCTCGCCGGCGGTCCGGGCTGGGACCCGATGGTGGGGCCCGCGGTCGACGCGGTGCCTGCGGGACTTCACCTGGTGCGGACGGGCTACCTCCCGCTCGCCGACCTCGCCGGTTTCCTGGCGGGGGCGACGGTGCTGGCGTACCCGAGCCTCGGCGAGGGTTTCGGGCTGCCCGTGCTCGAGGCGATGGCCTGCGGCGCGGCGGTGCTCACCACGCGTGAGCTGTCGCTGCCCGAGGTCGGCGGCGACGCCGTTGCGTACACCGGGACGGCAGAGGACCAGATCAGTGCCGCGCTCGGTGAGCTGCTGGCCGACGAGCGCCGTCGGGGCGAGCTGGCGGCAGCGGGGGAGCGACGGGCTGCCGGGTTCACCTGGCGCGCTGCTGCACAGGTGCACCTGGAGGCGTACCGCGCCGCCGTCGACGCCCGGTGAGCGTCTCAGCCCGCCGCCAATGACCGGGAGTAGGCCTGAGCTGCGGCGAAGTCCGGCAGCAACCCGTGGCTGCGTGCCTGCGCGAGTGAGGGCGCGGCCGTGTCCTTGTCGGAGAGCGTGAGCCGGAGCGGCCGACCCTCCCGATCGACCGTCGGCCACTCGATCGCCACCTCCTCGTCGAGGGGGTGCACGCCGTGCTCACGCTCCGGGGTGTACGGCGTGCTGCACAGGTAGATCACCGTCGAGTCGTCGGCCAGGGAGACGAAGGCGTGGCCGAGGCCCTCGGACAGGTACATCGCCCGCCGGCCCCGGTCGTCCAGCAGCACGGCATCCCAGTGCGCGAACGTGGGTGAGCCCACCCGGAGATCGACCACGACGTCGAGCACGGCTCCGGTCGTGCAGGTGACGTACTTGGCCTGACCGGGAGGCACATCGGCGTAGTGGATGCCACGGAGTGCTCCGGCCGCGGACACCGAGCAGTTCGCCTGGGCCAGGGTGAACCGATGGCCGACGGACTGCTCGAACGGGCCACCCTGGAAGGCCTCGAGGAAGAGACCCCGTGGGTCACCGTGCTGGCGGGGGGTGATCTCCCAGGCGCCCGGGACAGCCAGCTCGCGATAGGTCATCGATCGTCTCCTCGTGGTCCGGGCGCCCAGACTAGGGCCGGCGTCTATGCTCGCGCCGGTCGGCGAAGGGACTGGGCGTGAGCTGGGTGGTGGTGGGCGCGAGCGGCATGCTCGGCTCGGATCTGGTGCCGCTGGCGCGGGCGCGGGGCCACGAGGTGACGACGGTCGGGCGGGGCGACCTCGATCTGTCGGATCCGGCCGCCGTGGCCGAGGCGGTTGCGGGTGCCCAGGTGGTGGTCAACTGCGCGGCGTACACGGCGGTCGACGCCGCGCAGGACCATGAGCAGGAGGCATTCGACGCCAACGCCGTCCTGGCGGCCCACCTGGCGAGGGCTGCCGCGCTCACGGGGGCCCGGATGGTCCAGGTGTCCACCGACTACGTGTTCGACGGCGAGGCCGCGGTCGCGTATCCGGAGGACTCTCCGTTGCGGCCCCGTTCGGCGTACGGCCGCACCAAGGCGGCGGGGGAGTGGGCCGTTCGGGCGTTGGCACCCGACCATCTCGTGGTGCGCACGGCGTGGTTGTACGGCGCGGGTGGCCCGTGCTTCCCGCGCACGATCGCGCGGGTGGTCGCCGAGCGGGGCGGTGCCGAGGTGGTCGACGACCAGATCGGCCAGCCGACCTGGACCGTGGACCTGGCGGACCTGGTCGAGCGCCTGGTCAGCGCCCGCGTCCCGGCCGGCGTCTACCACGGGACCGCCTCGGGCCGGACATCCTGGTTCGGGTTCGCCCAGGCCGTCGTCACGTCCGGTGGGGGAGACCCGGACCGGGTGCGACCCACCAGTAGCCAGGCGTACCGGCGGCCAGCACCGCGGCCGGCGTTCTCAGTCCTGGGTCACGGCGCGCTGGTGGCTGCCGGCGTCGAGCCGATCGGTGACTGGAGGCGGCGGTGGGAGACCGCCGCGCCAGGGGTGCTCGCCGGGCCGGCCTAGCGCTCAGATCTGGTCCAGCAGCCCCAGCAGGTAGCGGCCGTACCCCGACTTGATGAGCGGTTCGGCGCGCACCCGCAGCTCCTCGTCGCTGAGGAACCCTCGCCGCCAGGCGACCTCCTCGGGTGCGCCGATCTTCAGGCCCTGCCGCGACTCGATGGTGCGCACGTAGTCCGAGGCCTCCAGCAGGGAGTCCACGGTGCCGGTGTCCAGCCATGCTGTTCCGCGCGGCAGCACCTCGACGTGCAGCCGGCCCTGGCGCAGGTACTCCCGGTTGACGTCGGTGATCTCGTACTCCCCGCGGGCCGAGGGGCGCAGCTCGCGCGCGATCGCCACCACGTCGTTGTCGTAGAAGTAGAGGCCGGGGACGGCGTAGGAGCTGCGCGGGACGGCGGGCTTCTCCTCCAGGGAGAGTGCTCGGCCGGTCTCGTCGAACTCGACGACCCCGTACGCGGTCGGATCCGCCACCCGGTAGGCGAACACGGCACCCCCGTCGACCTCGCCGAACCGTTCGAGCCGGCCGCCGAGCCCAGGGCCGTAGAAGATGTTGTCGCCCAGGACCAGCGCCGCCGGCTGGTCGCCGACGAAGTCGGCGCCCAGCACGAAGGCCTGCGCCAGACCGTTCGGCTGGACCTGTACGGCGTAGCTGATCGAGATCCCGAACTTCGAACCGTCACCCAGCAGACGGGTGAACTGCTCGGCATCGTGCGGGGTCGTGATGACCAGCACATCGCGGATACCGGCGAGGATGAGCGTCGACAGCGGGTAGTAGACCATCGGCTTGTCGTAGACCGGGACCAGCTGCTTGCTCACGCCGAGCGTGATCGGGTGCAGCCGGGTGCCAGAGCCGCCGGCAAGGATGATTCCGCGCATCGGCACAGTCTGGCGCACCGGCGACGTGCCAGGGCGGCAGGGCGACCGCGAAGGTGCCCCTCGATAGACTGACCGGACCATTTCGCGCCGCCTGAGGACCACCGTGCAGCTGATCTCCCATGCGCTCCAGGGCTACGCCTGGGGTTCCACCGATGACATCCCGTCGCTCCTCGGTGTCGACGCCGAGGGGCCGGTGGCCGAGGCATGGTTTGGCGCGCATCCGGCGGCGCCGTCCCGCACCACCGATGGTCAACGACTCGATGCCCTGCTCGCGACCGATCCGGATGCGTTGCTCGGCCAGGACGTGGTTGCCCGGTTCGGGGCGACGCTGCCCTACCTGCTCAAGCTGATCGCGGCCGAACGCCCTTTGTCGCTGCAGGTTCACCCCCATCTGCAGGGGGCCCGTGAGGGGTTCGACCGCGAGGAGGCCGCCGGCATCCCGCGCGACTCGCCGATCCGCAGCTACCGCGACCGTAACCACAAACCGGAGCTGGTCTACGCGCTCACCACCTTCGAGGCGATGTGTGGCTTCCGCGCACCGCGACGGGCGGCCGAGCTGTTCGCGACCCTTGAGGCTCCGCTGGCCAAGGAGCTGTACGAGCTGCTGCGGGCCGAGCCGAGCGCGTCCGGCATCCGTCACGTGTTCACCCGACTGCTGGCGCCTGCTACCCGGCCGTCGGTGGAGCGGGTGGGTGAGGTCGTCGATGCGAGCAGGCATCGTCTTGCGGTCGGCTCGCCGTCGCCACGGGCGGATCGGACGGTTGTGCAGCTGCAGGAGGCCTACCCCGGGGATCCGGGTGTCGTCGTCTCGCTCCTGCTCAACCCGGTGACCCTGCAGCCGGGCGATGCGATGTTCATCCCGGCCGGGGGCGTGCACGCCTATCTGCACGGTTTCGGGGTGGAGATCATGGCGAGCTCGGACAATGTGCTCCGAGCCGGATTGACACCCAAGCACGTGGACGTCCCCGAGCTCCTGGAGAACGTGGACTATGTCGCGGCGCCGCCGATCAGGATCGCGCCTGAGGTCTTCCACGGTGCGACGAAGGTCTTCTACGCACCGGTCGACGACTTCGAGCTGTCGGTGACCACGGTCGGTGCGGGTGTGCACCCGCTGCCGGGTCGTGGCCCGCGGATCCTGCTGTGCCTGGACGGCGTGGTCGAGCTCGCGAGCGCAATCGGGGCACGGCTCCTACTGCAGGGTGGACAAGCCGCGTTCGTGCCCGCTCGGGACGGCGCCCTTGGAGTGACTGGAACGGGAACCCTGGTCCAGGCTGACGTGCCCTGATCTGGGCGGGCGCCCAAGGTCATGGTCGCGCCTGGGTAGCCGATCAGATCACCGAGGCAGTAAGGCGATCACTGGAGCTGTCATGAGGGTGCGAACGACACGACGCCTGGCGGCGCCACTGCTCGCGGTCGTGCTCGCGGTTTGGGCTGCACCGGCGATGGCCGACGACTCGACGGAGCAGGTGGTTCTCGGCACGCTGCAGCAGGTCGCGGACGCAGCCACGAGCGGGGACTTCGACGGGCCTGTCGGACGAAGCGACGTCGAGGTGGGCGGTCAGCTTTATTCGCTTCCCGCGGACGTCGGACCGATCGAAGGCACCACGGGGCAACCCGTCGAGGTAACGGTCGAGGCTCCCTTCGGCCTGTCGGACGCCGACATCATGGCGGCGACCACGACCGGCGCAGCCGAGGTGCTTGGTGCCGAAGCTGTTGCCGCAGCGGTGGTCGGGGAGTCGACCGTCGTTGGCGCGCATACGCTCACTGTCCTTCCCGTCTATTGGGACGACGCTCAGGCCCGCACCCCGGTTGCGAACCTCGCGTCGGTGGCAGCGGCGACCGCCAGCTACTGGTCCGCCCAGAGCGGGGGTGGCATCACCATTGACACGGCCGTCCGACCTTGGGTCAAGATTGCGGACCCGGGCGGTTGCTCCACGACGACGTTGTGGAATCGGGCGCTGGCTGCGAACAACCTGACGGCGCCGACGGGCAACCAGCATGTGCTCGTCTATTTCCCCAACTTGGCCAGCTGCGGCGGATGGGCGGGGCTTGCGACGGTGCACGGCAGCATGATCTGGGTCAACGGCTACGCGTACCTCGATGTCTTCGCCCACGAGTTCGGCCACAACCTGGGGCTGGGCCACGCCAACACGATCGTCTGTTCTGCTGCCGCAGGCAGGGTGGCCCTCCTGGTCCCGTGGACCGCCTGCTCCTCGACCGAGTACGGCGACTACGCGGATGTCATGGGCATCGCCAGCACGTCGCCGACGGGCAACCTCAACACCGGTCTCGCCGACGCACTGGGCCTGGTGCAGACGGTCAGGGTCAGCGCAGGGACCTCAGCCACGGTCACGTTGGCGCCGCTCGGTTCACAGTCCGCTGTCCGTGCACTCGTCATTCCGGTGAGCGGCGGCAACATCTACGTCGACTATCGGCCCGCGGTGGGAAACGACACCCGCAAGGCGGCCTGGGCGGGCGTGCAGGTGCACCTGGTGACAATGAGCGCCGGGACGCCCACGTCGTTCCTCCTTGATGAGCAGCCCGCGAGCTCGACCGCATTCGCGAACCCGTCGTTGGCGGTGGGGCGCTCCTGGCAGGTGCCAGGCACCTCGGTGATCATCACGGTCGAGTCGACTGCCGCAGACGCCAGCAATGCGGTTGTCCGGGTCTCGTCCGGGCTTGCGGCCACCACGGAGGGCCGGTACGTGACGCAGGTCTACCACGACCTGTTCGGCCGAGCCGTCGACCCGTCCGGCCTCGACACCTGGGTCGGGCGCCTGATCGCCGGTGCGCCGCGATCCTCGGTGGCGGATGCGATCACCTCGTCGGACGAATACCGCGGTGTCTTGGTCGCGACGACCTACGGGCACTACTTGGGCCGTACTCCGGAAGCAGGGGGACTGCAGTACTGGGTGTCCCGAATGCAGGGAGGGATGACGATTGACCAGCTTGAGGGCGGCATCCTGACCTCAGATGAGGCCTACGCCCTCGCTGGCGGCACTGCAGACGGATGGGTTGCCTCGCTGTATGCCCAAGTACTCGGCCGGTCGGCGTCAACGGCCGAGATCTCGTTCTGGAGCCACCTGCTCACGGACGGCGGCACGCGAGTCCAGGTGGCGCGCGGCTTCTTGCTGTCGACCGAGCATCTGCGGACCGTTGTCGACGGCTACTACGTCGACCTGCTCAATCGGCACTCTGACCCTTCGGGTCTTGCCTGGTGGGTCACAGCGCTGCAGTCGGGTGTTCGGCTCGAGACAGTGGTGGGGAGGATCGTCGGCAGCGACGAGTACTACGCGCTGGCTTCCTGAGCGTCGATCCGCTCGGACTTCACGAGCGCGTCGATCCGGTCCGCCGCGAACCCGTCGGTGATCACCACCGAACCGCCGCCCGCCAGCGTGGCGCGCACGGTGGCCAGCAGCTCGTCCAGCGGGCGGGTGGTCCGGACGAGGCGCCGCACCGGCGACCGGTCCACCTGGGCGTCGAGCGCGGCGACGGTGAGGTGGCCGCCCGTGCCGACGAGAGCCGTCGCCCCGGGGTCGCGGACGGCGGACGGGGGAGCTGTGTCCGGGTGGCCGAGCACCGTGGCGGCGTAGTCGAGGGTCCCGGCGGGCAGCGCGGTCCCGAACGTGCGGGCAAGGGCAGGCAGCGCGACTGCGACCGCTGCGCCACCCGTACCGCCCCTGCCCGGCTGGTCGGTGACCACCACATCGGCGGGCTCGTCATCGATCCGCACCACCGCACCGATGTGCCAGCAGGCGAGTGCCCAGACCACGGTGCGCCAGTGCGCCGGCAGGTCCAGCCGCACCTGGGTCCCGGGGCCGGCATCGAGCTCGTCGATGAGCAGGTGCGCGGTCTTGGCGACCCAGTTGGCGAGCACCGCCCCGGACAGCTCGACCCGTTCACCGTCCGGGCCGTACCAGGTGATGCGGGGCCGTCCCGGGTCCTTCAGGACGGTCGTGAGCACCTGGGCGCCGGGGTTCTCCTGCATCCGGACAGACTAGGCCGGGTGAGAATCGCCAGAAATCGGACATCTAGCACACCCTGACTTGACGGCCCTGAACGACACGCGTGTAATTCACTCTGACGCGCTTCGCAGCGGCACACGGTGCGGGCAGACCGGCCCGGGAGGCACACATGTGGGAACTGCTCGACGACGACGGGGTGCGCGGCACGCCCGCTCCCACCCCGCTGGCCGATGTGCTGTCGCTGTTCGACGAGCCCGACACCGGACCGATGTCGTGGCAGGAGCGCGCGCTGTGCGCCCAGACGGACCCGGAAGCGTTCTTCCCTGAGAAGGGCGGGTCGACCCGTGAGGCCAAGAAGGTCTGCACCGGGTGCGAGGTGCGGGCGGAGTGCCTCGACTACGCGCTGGCCAACGATGAGCGCTTCGGGATCTGGGGCGGGCTCTCCGAGCGGGAGCGGCGCAAGCTCAAGCGTCGGGTGGTCTGAGGTCGTGATCGTCCGACCCGGACCCGGGTCGCCCGTGGGATGAGGCCCGCAGACCTGGCAGCTGCGCCCGGCATGTCGTCGGCGCCGACCTCCGCACCTGTGACGGCGGTGGTGGTGACGACCGGGGCCGGACCGTACCTGTCGCGAACCCTGGACGCTCTGGCGGACCAGACGCGCCACCCCGTGCAGGTCCTCCTGGTGGACGTCGGAGGCCCGGCTGGTGCGCGCGCCGAGCTGGACCGCGCGTTCGCCCGGGTGGTGGACGTGCGGACCGCCTTCGCCCATGTGCCCGTCCGGACCTTCGGTGAGGCGGTGCGCGAGGGGCTCGCCCGGTTCGCCGTGGGCGGCGGTGAACCGTTGCCGTGGGTGTGGCTGCTGCACGACGACAGCGCCCCGGCGCCCGACGCTCTCGCCGAGCTCGTCCGCGCAGTGAACCAAGCTCCGTCGGTCGTGGTGGCCGGGGCCAAGCAACGCACCTGGACCGATCCGGAGCGACTGCTCGAGGTGGGTGTCCGGACGACACGGTCCGGGCGCCGGGTGAACGACGTCGAACCGGGCGAGCTCGATCAGGGACAGCACGACGGCCGGACGGATGTGCTCGGCGTCGGGGTCGCGGGGGCGCTCGTGCGCCGGGACGTGTGGGACGAGCTGGGGGGCACCGATCCGGCGCTGGGCGCCTTCGGCGACGGGCTCGACCTGTCCAGGCGCGCGAGGCTGGCCGGGCACCGGGTGGTCGTCGTGCCCTCGGCCGTGGTCCGGCACGCCCAGGCCGGGTTCCACGGTTTGCGGCGCGGGACCGTCGAGCTGGTGGACCTGGATGGCGACGGTGAGCCCGACGCCGCCGACCCGCGCCGGTCGTTCGCCGCCCGTCGCCGCTCGCTCGTGCACTCCCGACTGGTGGCGGCACCCGTGGCGGGTCTGCCGTTCGTCGCCCTCGCGGCGCTGGTCGCGGCACCTCTGCGCGCCCTCGGCCAGCTGGCCGTGTCGGCCCCCGAGCTGGCGGCCGCCGAGCTCAGCGGCGGATGGACCGCCCTGGCGCGTCCTGGCGCGGTGCGACGGGCGCGGTCGGCGGCCCGTCGGACCGCGCGGCTGCCGCGACGCACGCTGTGGCCGCTGCAGGCCGGCTGGCGCGAGGTCTGGGTCGCCGCACGCGACCGGCGCCTCACGCGCACCCACACCGGCTCGGCGGGTGCCAGGGCATCCGAGCTCGAGCTGACGGAGCTCGCCGGGCTGGCCCGCCGACGCCGGACGACGTTGGCCGCCGTGATGGTCGCTCTGGCGGTCGCGAGCGTCGTCGCACTCGGTGGGCTGCTCGCTCCGGTGCTCGCCGGCGGGCGGCTGTCCGGGGGCGCGCTGGCCTTCGCGACCACCACGTGGGACGGGCTGTGGGCCGCGGCGACCTCCGGGTGGGTGGACTCCGGACTGGGTGTCGCCGGCGCCGCCGACCCGCTGCTCCGGGTGCTGGCCCTCCCGACGGCAGTGCTCGGCGGGGATCTGCAGCTGGTGGTCTCGGTGCTGCTGCTCGGCGGCGTCCTGCTCGCCGGCTGGAGCGCCTGGGCGGCCTCGGGCGCGGCGACCCGCTCGGTCTCGACGCGGGCCTGGGCCGCCGTCGTGTGGGCGCTCGCGCCGCCGCTGCTGCTCGCGGTCTCCTCCGGGCGGCTGGGCGCGGTCGTGGCGCACATCTGCCTGCCGATGGTGGCGTTGGGCCTGGTCAGGTCGCTCGGCGTGCAACGGGTCGATCGAGTGGTCTCGGGTCTGGCCACTGTCGCCGTTCCGTCCGCGGAGGGCGAGGAGGCCCCTGAGGAGCCGCACCCTGCGGTCGCCCACCGGTCGGAACCGCTGTCGCTCGACCAGGCGCCGGTGTTCGGGGGGCGTGCGCCGGGCCGTTCGGTGGCCGCCCTCGGTGGCGCGGCGCTCGCGGGTGCGGTGACCGTCGCCGGTGCGCCGGTGCTCCTCGCGCCGCTGATCCTGGTGTGCGTGGTGGTCGCCGTGGCGACCGGCCGGCGTGGTCTGCGGGTGCTGCTGGTCCCGGTCCCTGCGCTGGTGCTCCTCGGACCGCTGCTCGTCGAGGCAGCCGGTCGGGGGCTGGCCGGGGTGCGGGTGCTGCTCGCCGAACCGGGACTGGCCACCACCCAGACACCCGCGGGCGCACTGCACCGGCTGCTCGGTGTACCGACCACCGTCACCGACGCCCTGGTGCCCTCGTGGGTACCGGCGTGGGTTCAGATGGTGTGGCCCGTGCTCGCCGGCGGGCTCGTGCTGGTGCTCGCCGTGTTCGCGTTCGCTCGGGGCGGGCGGGCGGCCCGCGCGGTACGGGTCGGCTGGCTCGTCGCGGCGATCGGCCTGGCGTCCGCGACCGCCGTCGCCGCTGTGCCCGCTGTGCGCAGCGCGGACCAGGTCGGCCCGGCATGGGTGGGGGCGACCGTGTCGCTGGCGCTCCTCGGGCTGCTGACGGCCGGGTTGGTCGGGGCGGACGGCGTCAGCGCGCGGCTGGCGGCCCACTCCTTCGGCTGGCGGCAGCCGGTCGCGGCCGGGCTCGCGGTGCTGGCCGTGGTCGTGGTGGGGATCAGCGCCGGGTCGTGGGTGTGGCAGATGCGGTCCGGATCCGGCCTCGCGCTCCAGGTGAGCGACAGCCGGGTGGTGCCGGCGGTCGCCCAGCAGGCGTTCGCGGCACCGGCCGGATCGAGGGTGCTGATGATGGAGGCGGCCTCGGACGTCGACCCGGTCCGCTGGCAGCTGCTCCGGGCGGACGGGGTGCTCCTGATCGACCAGGCTGCCTCGGTCTCGACGAGCGCGCTGGTGGGCCCGTTGACCTCCGACGAGGTCACCGACCCCGATGCCGCGACGGCTGAGGTCCAGGACCTGGTGGCCACCTTGGCCGCCGGGGCCGGCGTGGACGTGTCGGCGTCGTTGGGCGCGCTCGGGGTCGCCCATCTGCAGGTCCCGGCGTCGGCCGCGGAAGCGACGGGCGACGATGCCGCCGATCAGGCGCGTGCGGTCCTGGTGGCGCGGCTCGACGCGACCGCGGGCCTCGAACGTGTGACATCCGGGACGACCGGGACCCTGTGGCGGGTGGCAGCACCGGCCGCCGATGCAGGCCGGACCGTGGTGACGAGCTGGGCGCGGCTGGTGGACGCCGGGGCCGACCCGACGGCGCTGACCACGACAGCGACCGCGGTCGCCTCCGACGGCAGCCAGATCGACACCCGGCTCGAGGCCGGCGATGGCGACCGGGTCGTGGTGCTCGCCGCGCGCGCCGCATCGGGGTGGCACGCCTGGCTCGACGGGACGCCGCTCGAGCGGTCGGACGTCGGGTGGCGTCAGGGGTTCACGGTCCCGGCGGGAGCCTCGGGCCGGCTCGAGGTGCGCTACATCGACCCGGGCCGCACACCGTGGCTCGTCGCGCAGGGCAGCGTCGGACTGCTCGCCGTGCTCGTGGCGCTGCCGTTGCGAAGGCGAAGGGCGGGGCGGGGATGAGCGGCCACGGAACGCAGCGGGTGTGGCTCGGCCGGCTCGGCCGGGCGAGCAGTGCGGTCGCCGTCCTTGCGGTCACCGTTGCCGTCGTGGCCGGGGGGATGCGACTTCCGTCGGCGACCGCACATGCGGTCCCGGACCCGACGGCGAGCGTTCCGGCCAGTGCGACGTCGCTGGTCTGCCCGGGCCCGGTGCAGCTCCCGGACGGCGCCCGGTCGACCGGTTCCGAGTTCGACTCCGTCCCGGTCGCCCCGCGGACGAGCACGCAGACCGTGACGGTCGGGAGCGACGCCGGTGCGGCACTGGTGCGCGCTCTGGACGGGACGACGGTGGGTGACCTTGCCGCCGGCGGTGCCTCCCTCCAGCTGGACGACGTGGCCGCGGCGACCGTCGTGCGGGCCGACGCCGGTGTCGGCGGGACGACCCAGGTAGCGGCCGCCTCCACGACGCTGACCAGTGCCGGCGATCTGCGCGGGCTCGCGGCAGCCTCGTGCCAGCCGGCGAGCGCGCAGTCGTGGCTCGTCGGCGGCGCGACGTCGACGGGCAGCACGGCACGCCTCGTCCTGGTGAACGCCGGCAGCACAGCGGCGCAGGTGACCTGGCGGGTGTGGGGCTCGGCCGGGCCGGTGGACCTGACGACCGACCGTGCACTCGTCGCCCCCGGCGCTCAGAAGGTGGTCGACCTGGCCGCCGTCGCCGGTGAGCAGCGCGCCCTCGTCGTCCAGGTGAGCGTGAGCGGTGGGCAGGTGTCGGCGCACCTGCAGGACGACCGGCTGGACGGCTTCACACCGGCCGGCACGGATCTCGTGGTCGCCGGATCGGCGCCCGCGCAACGGCAGATCGTTCCGGGCCTCGTGGTGGAGGCGTCCGCGGTCGGCGACAGCTCCCAGCCGGTGCTGCGGCTCCTGGCTCCCGACGTCGACACGACGGCCCACCTGTCACTGCTGGGCTCGAGCGGTCCCGTCGAGCTGCCGGGCGCCGAGTCGGTCGATCTGACCGCGGGGCAGGTGGTCGATGTCCCGCTCGGTGGGCTGCCCGCTGACCGGTACACGGTCGTGGTGGACGCCGATGCGTCGTTCGTGGCGTCCGCCTCGTTCAGCCGGACCGGACAGGCCGGCGAGCTCGACGACACCGCACGTGTCGAACGCGCGCTCGCGGCGTCCACGGGCTCCGGTGGCGGTCTGGTCGCGGTACCGGCCGGGACGACCTCGACGCTGGTGGTCGGCGCGGTCGGGGACGGCACCGAGGTGGCTGCCGACCTCAGTGCCACGGGCCAGGTCGAGATCATCGGGACCGATGGCCGGGTGCTCGTGACACATGACCTGTCCGTCGATGCCGGCACCACGGGCGCGTGGTCGATCGACGACCTGGCGCCCGACGGGCAGGGGAGCAAGGTCGCCGCGGTGCGGCTGGTGACCTCGTCCGACTCCGGGGCGAGCCTCGTGTGGGCGCTGGTGGCGACCGTCGCACAGGACGACGGCGAGCTGGTGACCCTGCTCGACCCGGTCCGCGTGGAGGCCGGTGCCGCTGAGGTCCAGGTGCGGTCGGACCCCGCGCTCGGGCTGGGCTGACCCTGTCCCGGAGGCCCGACCCGCTCAGTGCGTGCGGCCGGTGCGGAGCTGGACCTGTTCGCGGGCGGCCAGGCCCACCGCGACAGCCGCCCGCACAGGTGCCTGGTACCAGTGCGAGTAGCGGGAGAACAGGTACCGGCGTGCGCTCGCGTGGTGGGCGCGGATCATCGGCGCCGGCGTGGCCCGCCACGAGGCACCGCCGATGTGCGTCACGACGGACTGCGGGACGTAGAGGCTGGTCCAGCCTGCGCGGCCGAGGCGTTCGCCCAGGTCGACGTCCTCGAAGAACATGAAGTAGCGCTCGTCGAAGCCGCCGATCTGCTCGAACGCCGTACGGCGCAGCAGCAGGCAGGAGCCGGAGAGCCAGCCGGCGGTCCGGCGGTCGCCGATCTGCTCCTGCCGGGCGTGGTACGCACGGGTCCAGGGGTTGGCCGGCCAGATCTTGGAGAACAGGGCGTGGCCGGCACCCTGGGTCAACGACGGCAGCTCGCGCGCCGAGGGGTAGACGGATCCGTCGAGGTTGCAGACCCGGGGACCGACGGCGCCCACCGTCGGATCGGCCTCACCGGCCTCGAGGAGTGCGTCGAGGGCGCCGGGGGCCCACTCGATATCGGGGTTGACCACCACCACCCAGTCGCTCTGCGCCCCGGCGGCTCCCCGGTTGGCCGCGGCGCCGTACCCGAGGTTCGCGCCCGTCACCAGCAGCCGACCACCGGCGTGCTCGGTGACGGGCGCCGAGACCGACTGGTCCGTGCCGTTGTCCACGACGACCAGCTCGACGGTGCGCGAGCACGCGTCGGGCAGCGATCCGACGAACGTCGCGAGCTCGTCACCGGGGTGGAAGACGACGCAGACGACACGGACGACAGGGGAGTTCATGGGTGAGCGGGCCTTCAGTGGTCGTCGCGGAAGTCGGGGTCGACGTCCTGCGGTGCGCGGCCCAGCAGGTGGGCGACCTGCTCGACGACCACGTCATGGACGAGATCGGCCAGGTCGTCCCGGTCGATGGCCCGGATCTCGATGGGGCGGCGGTACACCACGATCCGGTCCGGCTGACCGGCGTCGGACGGGAAGTAGCGCCCGAGCGGGACGCCGCCGATCTCCCACGGGGTCGGGTGGCTCGGCGGGACGTCCTCGACCGCGAACTCCGTACCGTCGAGCTGACGCGACCAGCGCCTTTCGAGCGTCTCGACGGCCTCGAGGACGAGGTCGTCGAAGAGTTCGGCGCGGGTGCGGTAGGCCGGCAGCGTGCTGGGCATCAACGGACCCCGCAGACCACGTCCGCGCCGGTCGCGACGTCGCGCCCCCGAGGTCGGGGCGGAGGCCGCACCTGAACGTCGCGTGCTGACGAGTGCGCGGGCGGGGCCGGGGCCCGGTCCTCCGGAGCCCTGCGCGGCGGGGCCCGACGCGCCTGCGCCGGATGCGCCGTGGCCAGTCGCGCCTGCGCCCGATGCACCGCCGGTACGCCGGTTCGCTCCCCACGACATCATCCGCCCAGGGTAGCCCGACGACCTCGACGGCCGTGCCTGCCTGGCAGCGTGGGACGCGGGCGGTACCGTCGAACCCGTGAGAAGTGTGAGGCAGTGCTCGCGTACGGCCTGCGGGCAACCTGCGGTGGCCACGCTCACCTACGTCTACGCCGACTCCACCGCGGTTCTCGGCCCGCTCTCGCAGCTCGCCGAGCCCCACTCGTACGACCTGTGCTCGGTGCACGCCCAGCGGCTCACGGCACCCAGGGGGTGGGAAGTGGTCCGGCTCACCCCCGACCTCACCACCCCGCCACCCAGCCGTGACGATCTGCTGGCCCTCGCGGATGCGGTCCGGGAGGCCGGGCGCCCGACCGCCCCGGTCGCCGTCCCGACTGCGGCGCCGAGCCCGGGCGCACCGGGTCGGCGCCGCGCCCACCTGCGGGTCCTGCACGGCGGAGAGGACTGAGATGGCCGCGCGACGCTCGGACGAACCGGAGCCGCTCGGCTCCTTCAGCCAGCCGGCAGGTCCGCCGGTACCGGGCACGGCGTCCTGCCTGTCCTGCGGAGAACCGCGGATCACCCGGATCCGGATGCGCACGCCGAGCGGGATCCCGGCGGTTTTCGTCTCCTGCCCGCGCTGCGAGAAGAACGCGTGGTTCGCGGTGGACGGGGACGGCGAACCGCTCACCGAGGCGGACATCGGCCCGGTCGGCTGAGGTCGGCACGGCTAGAGTGGGGGCGCCGGACGCCGCCTGCGGTGGACGGGCCCGGGCGGTGCTCCCGGGGTCAGGTCCGGGAATCGGGACAGCGATGAGGTCGGACGGACAGTGAGCAGGCTGGACACGGTCGTCAACGTCTACGACGTGCGCGGACAGGTGCCGCGGGACCTCGATGAGGAGTCCGTCACGGCGCTCGCCGCGGCGTTCGCCGATGAGGTGGTGCTCCCAGAGGGGGATGACACCGTCGTGGTGGGCCACGACATGCGGGTGACCTCACCGCAGCTCGCGACGGCGGTCGTCGAGGGACTGGCCATGCGCGGCGTGCACGTGATCGAGCTCGGGCTGTGCTCGACGGATGAGCTCTACTACGCCTCGGGTGCGCGCAGGCTGCCCGGCGTCATGGTCACCGCCAGCCATCACCCCGCGGGCTGGAACGGACTCAAGCTGTGCCGGGCAGGTGCCGCACCGGTCGCCGAGGACTCCGGTCTCGTGCAGGTGGCACACCGGGCGGAGCAGTACCTGAGCGACGGGCTGCCGGTCGTCGGTGAGGTCGGTCAGGTCTCGACGTGGGATGTGCTGAGTGACTACGCGGCGATGCTGCGCGGGTTGGTCGACCTGTCGACCGTCCGCCCACTGGTCGTGGTGGTCGATGCCGGCAACGGGATGGCCGGTCTGACCGTGCCCGCGGTGCTGGGCACCGACGCAGGGCTGGACCCGGCGCCCGTGCGGGTGATCGAGGTGCACATGCGTCTGGACGGGCGGCTGCCGCACCGTACGGGCGGCCCACTGGAAGCGGAGTCGCTCGCCGATCTGCGTGCCGCCGTTCTTGAGCACCACGCCGACCTCGGACTGGCCTTCGACGCCGATGCCGACCGCTGCCTGGTCGTCGACGAGCTGGGCGAGGCGGTCAGCCCGTCGGCGATCACCGCACTCATCGGGCTGCGTGAGGTCGAGCGCGAGCAGCGCGCCGGCCGCGAGGCCACCGTGATCTGGAACCTCATCACCTCACGCGTGGTGCCCGACCTCATGGCGGCAGCCGGGGCGCGCACGGTCCGGACCCGCGTCGGACACTCCTACGTCAAGCGCGAGATGGCGGCCGCCGCTGCCGTGTTCGGCGGTGAGCACTCCGGTCACTACTACTTCCGCGAGTTCTTCTACGCCGACGACGGTCTGCTGGCAGCCCTGCATGTGCTGGCGGCGCTCGGCGAGCAGCAGCACCCGATGTCGGTGCTCGCGGACCTGTACCAGCCCTACAGCGCCAGCGGCGAGATCAACCTGCTGGTCCCGGACGTCGGCGCGGCGAGGGACGCCGTCCGGCGCGCTTACGCTGAGGGTGTCGGGCCCGTCGAGGTCGACGAGCTGGACGGACTCACGGTGTCGCACTGGGACGGTGTGCCGCAGTGGTGGTTCAACCTGCGTGAGTCGCAGACCGAGCCCGTCCTGAGGCTCAATGTCGAGGCGGCCGACGAGGACATCATGATCAAGGTGCGCGACGACGTGATCGCGCTGGTGAAGGGCAGGACCTGATGGTGGCGACGACGAGCGGACCCCAGCTGGAGCCGTGGGCCCGTGAGCTGCTGCGGTGCCCGGTGACCGGCTCACCGCTCATCGACGCGGTGGGTCCCGACGGTGCACCGGAGCTCGTCGGCACCGATCCGGTGCGCCGGTTGGCGTACCCGGTCCGGGACGGTGTCCCGGTGCTGCTCGCCGATGAGGCCCGCGAGGTCGAGGTCCGGTCGGGGGACTGATCCCCGAGGCTCGGGGCGCCCGTTAGGCTGCGCACGGCCATCGGACGAAGGAGCACGGATGTCGAGCGGTAGCGGGAACAGAGCGATCATCGCGGCGCTGTCCGCCAACCTGGGGATCGCGGCCACCAAGTTCGTGGCCTACCTGCTCACCCAGTCCAGCTCGATGCTCGCCGAGTCCGTGCACTCCTTCGCGGACTCGGGCAACCAGCTGCTGCTGCTGCTCGGCGGGCGGCGCTCACGCCGGGCAGCCGACTCCGACCACCCGTTCGGGTACGGCCGCGAGCGCTACGTGTACGCGTTCATCGTCTCGATCGTGCTGTTCAGCGTCGGGGGTCTGTTCGCCCTCTACGAGGCATGGCACAAGTGGGGGGACCCGCACCCGATCGAGGGGACCTGGTGGTGGGTCCCGCTCGCCGTCCTGGCGGTCTCGATGGCGATGGAGGGTGGCTCGCTGCGCACCGCGGTGCACGAGTCGAACCGGGTGCGGGGGGAACGGTCCTGGGTCCAGTTCGTCAGGACGGCCAAGGCCCCTGAGCTGCCCGTCGTGCTGCTGGAGGACGCGGGCGCCCTCATCGGCCTGGTCTTCGCCGCGTTCGGCGTCGGCCTCACACTCCTCACGGGTGACGGACGGTGGGACGCGGCGGGCACCGCGGGCATCGGTCTGCTGCTCGTGGTGATCGCCGCGGTCCTGGCCGTGGAGATGAGCTCGCTGCTCATCGGCGAGGCCGCGTCGGAGCAGGACGTGACCGACATCCGGGCCGCGCTCGTCGGCGGTGCCGTCACGTCGGTCATCCATCTGCGGACCCTGCACCTGGGACCGGAGGAGCTCCTGGTCGCCGCGAAGATCGAGATCTCGACGGGCGATGCGGCCGCCATCGCCCACGCGATCGACGAGGCCGAGGGCAGGGTCCGGGCGGCCGTGCCGACGGCGCAGCTCATCTACCTCGAACCCGATCTGCGCCGTGTGGTCGAGGCGGGCTGACGGATCAGCCGGTCAGGTCGCTGAACCCGGACAGGCGGTACCCGCACTCCTCGACGAGCGCCCTGGTGGCGGGGTCGAGGAGCATCTCCTTCTCCTGGGCCCAGTGGTAGCCCCACTCGAACCGGCTGAGCGCCGCCTCGTCTGCGGTCCCGGGGTGGGCGTTGATCTCCAGGCTCATCGCCCCGCGTCGGGCCGCCGACCGCAGCGTCGCAGCGAAGCGGGCCGCATCCATCGACCCTGCTTCGTCCAGCCCCGCGTAGTCGGCGGTTCCCACGAGACCGGCCCACCCCGCGCGTCGGCGGAGCGGACGGGCCAGGGTGCGCACCCCGAGACCGACGACCGAATGCGCGTGGCTCGTCGTCAGACGCACCGCCGGGACCCCGGCCTGGCGGGCCAGATCCACCACGACGGCCGCGACCGCGGGCCACAGATGGGTGTGCTGGTGGGTGTCGACGTGGGTCACCGGCAGACCCAGGCTCAGGACCCGGTCCAGCTGTGCGGACAGCTCGCGGCGCACGTCATCGGGGTCGAGCCGACCCGCCAGAGCGCGGGCCACGACCGTGCGGTAGGACAGCGGGAAGGCGCCGTGGGCGTCGACCAACGTCGGGATCTGCGATGCGTCCAGCAGCGGAGGGTCCTCGCCGACCAGCGCCAGGTGGGCGCCGACCTCGAGGCCGGGGCGTTCGCGCAGCACCTGCGCGGCATCGTCGAACGCCCTGCCGACGGCCAGCAATGAGGTCGCGGTCACGATGCCCCGGTCGTACCCGGCCGCGACCGCGGCGTTGACGCCCGGGCTCAGCCCGAGGTCGTCCGCGGTCACGATGAGGGAGCGGGTCATCGGCGGCGCAGCTCGCGACGCAGCGCGAACAGCTCGCGCAGCAGTGCCCGGATCACGGCGGGGGAGGACAGGGTCGAGATCCCGCGGGTGCGCGGGAAGTAGTCGACCCCGATCTGCAGGATCTGGAAGCCTGCGTTGCGCGCCCGGATCACGAGCTCGGCGTCGATGAACGAGCTCTCGCTCACCGGGTGCACGACGTCGAGCACCCGGCGCGTGAACAGCTTGAACGAGAAGTTGATGTCCCGGATCCGGGTGCCGAACATGACCTGGATGAGGCCGTTGTAGAAGAACGAGTAGACCGTGCGCTGGGGGCCCTCACCCGTGCGGTCGAGCCGGTAGGCACTCACGACGTCGACCTCGTAGGTGCGCAGCACCCGCAGGGCCCGTCGCAGCTCGCCCATCTCCCAGGGCAGGTCGGCGTCGGTGTAGAGGACCAGGTCGCCCGTGCTCGCCGCCAGGCCCGTCTTGATCGAGCCGCCGAGCTTGCGGTTCTTCTCGTGGTGCACGACCTGCACGTGCGGGTCGGCCGCGGCCAGGGCGTCGGCGATCTGCGGCGTCCGGTCGGTCGAGGCGTCGTCGACCACGATGAGCTCGTAGTCGCTGATCGCGCCCTCGTCGACGAGCTCGCGGCAGATGGTGCGCGCCGCATCGACGGCGCGTTCGGCGTAGGCCTCCTCGTTCCACATCGGGAAGAAGATGGACAGCACACCGGCGGTGGTCATGAGACCTCTCGATCTGTTGCGAAGTACCAGGTCAGAACGACCATGACGACCGCCATGAGGCTGAGGACCGCGACAGTGACCCACCGGGGGCGTGATGCGAGCCAGTCGCCGCCGACCGCCAGTGCGGGGAACGCAGCGAGCGCGTACCGGCCGGCACCCATGAAGTCCTTCGTCCCGAGGATCGGGATCGCGATGACCACGGCGGTGTAGACCGCGTAGCCCCAACCGAGCTTCCGGACCACGCGGGGGATGAGCAGCACGACGAGCAGGCAGGCGAGAGCCTGCAGCCCCAGGTTGACCCCCATCCGCCAGTGGCCCTGGGCGAGGGCGCCGAAGAACGCCACCTTGAACCAGGTGTGCGGGCCGACGCCCTGGTCCCAGCCCGGGGCCGACTCGGCCTTGACGAATGCCAAGGGGTCTCCGAACGTGGTCCCGAGGTAGACCATCCAGGCGACCAGCCCGCCGAAGGACAGCAGCACCGCGGTGTGCCGGAGCCGGACGCGGCGGATCGCACGCACCACACCGCGCCAGCCGTCGGAACCGTCATCCGCCGCCAGCAGCTCGAGGGTCCGGACCGTCAGCCCGACCGCGACAGCCACCCCGAACGGGCGGCTGGCGACCGCAAGGGCTCCGACGAGACCTGCCGCCAGGAACCAGCGGCGGTCGAGCAGCATGAACGCACTGAGCGCCAGGAGGAGGAACATCCCGTCGGCGTACATCGTGCCGTGCAGGAACAGCGTGTACGGGTACGCCAGGATCACGGCGATCGCGAGGACCGCGGAGCGCCGGGGCAGGCGGTCCCACACCCAGCGGCCGAACAGGAGCACCGAGGCCAGCCCGAAGGCGAGGGCGAGCAGCTGACCGACGACCTGGACGTCGGCAGCAGCACCCCGATCACCGAAGACCTGGACCAGGGCCCGGGTCACGACCGGGAAGACCGGGAAGAACGCGATCGACGACTGCTGGCCGGGAGCGTAGAAGTAGCCGTTCTTCGTGATCGCCCAGTACCAGCCGGAGTCGAAGCGGAACCAGCCGTCGACCCAGTGCAGACCCGTGTTCCCGGTCGTCCCCATCGTGGCGTCGACGCTCGCGACGACGGCCGTCAGCACGAGGGTCACCCCGACGAAAGCCGCCAGCACGAGCGGCCACGGGTAGCGCTGTCCCTTGGGCGTCCCCGCCGTACCCGCGCCCAAGGCACGGCCTTGCCCCATCGGAATCCCCCTGCTCGAGGCCTCACCGGGCCCCTACCCGGTGCGTGACCTGGTCGGTCACCCGATCCAACTGAGGGAGCATAGTTCTCCCACAGGTGATGTCAGAACGCGGCGTGCGGAGGGTTTGTGTGAGTTGGGCACTGGTTGCGGTCGCTCTGGCGGCGCTCTGCTCCGGGGGCGCGCTCGTCCTGCAGGCGCGCGCTGCGCGGGCCGGTCACGGTACCGACACGATGCATGTCGCACTGGTGTGGCGCCTGGTGCAGGACCGCACCTACCTGGCCGCGATGGTGCTGGTGGCGACCGGGTTCGCGCTCGCGTTCGTCGCACTGCGGGTGCTGCCGGTGTTCATCGTCCAGGCAGGGCGCGCCTCGTCGCTGGCGGTCGCCGCGCTGCTCGCGGTCCGGGTGCTCGGCACCCGGATGAGCCCGCTCGAATGGGGCGGGTTGGCGCTCACCGGGGTCGGGCTGGTGCTGCTGGCGTCGTCCACGACGGCGGTGCGGGCCGGGAGCTCGGAGCACGCCTCGGCAGTGCTCGTGGCCGTCGTCCTGGTGATCGCCGGGGTGGGTGCCTGGGCCGCGGCGCGTCCGCCGACGCGGGGGCTCGGGGTGGTGCTCGCGCTCCTCGCCGGCTGCGGCTTCTCGGTCCTCGCAGCCGGGGTGCACACCCTCGTGGACCTGGCGCCGCTGGCCCTGCTGGCCTCCACCGCGGCCTGGGCCGCGGCCGCCGGGGGCGGGCTGGGGCTGCTGCTCACGGCCCTGGCCTTCCAGCGGGCACCGGCTGTTGCGGTCTCCGCGGTCGTGACCGGGGTCGAGACCGTCGGCGGAGCGGTGCTGGGTGTGCTGCTGGCCGGTGATCACGCCGCCGCGGGTCGGGAGGCGGTCGCGATCGCCGGTTTCGTGCTCGTGCTCGCAGGTTCCTCCGTCGTCGCCCGCTTCGGGACACCCGAGGTGGTGGCGGTCGGCGCCGGCTGACCACTACGCCGAGGCCGACTGCCAGGCGCTCAGCAGCATGTCGTCCAGGGTGTGCCGGGCCCGCCAGCCCAGGTGGTCCCCGATCTGGTCGACGCAGGCCACCACTGCTGGCGGGTCGCCGACCCGTCGACCTTCGAACCGGGCGCTGCCGGGCCGCCCGGCCAGGTCCGACAGCCGCTCGACCACCTGAGCCACCGAGGTGCCACGCCCGGTGCCGACGTTGAGCACGGACGGTGGTGGTGCGGCGGAGGCCAACCCGTCCAGGGCGGCGAGGTGGGCTTCCGCGACGTCCTGCACGTGCACGAAGTCGCGCACACAGGTGCCGTCCGGTGTGTCGTAGTCGGTGCCGAACACCCGCGGTGCGTCCCCGCGTCGCAGCGCGGCGACCGTCGCGGTCACCAGGTTGCCCGTGCCGTGATCCGCCAGCCGACGCTGCGCGGCCCCGGCGACGTTGAAGTAGCGCAGGGAGACGGTCCGCAGCCCGTGGGCGCGCGCGCAGTCCTGCAGCAGCCACTCGCCGACCAGCTTGGTGCGGCCGTAGGGGTTCACCGGGGCCGTCGGGTGCTGCTCGGTCACCGGATCGGGCCCGGTGCTGCCGTACACCGCCGCCGAGGAGGAGAACACCACGTCCCGCACCTGCGCGACGACGAGCGCGTGCAGCAGGTTCGTGAGCCCGCCGACGTTCTGCTCGCTGTACCAGAGCGGGCGGGCCACCGACTCGTCGACCCGCTTCTTGGCGGCCAGGTGAACGACGGCGCCCACCCGGTTGGCCCGCGCCGCCTCCGCCAGTACCGGGACGCAGCCCGGATCGGCGAGGTCGAGCCGGACCAGTGGCACGTCGGGGACCGATTCACGTCGTCCGGTCGACAGGTCGTCGACCACGAGGACCGTGCGCCCGGCAGCCAGCAACGCCGTGACCACGTGCGAACCGATGTAGCCGGCACCGCCGGTCACCATGACGGTCATGTCCGCCCTCAGGTCGTGGGGTCCGGGACGCCGTACGGCAACCGGGTGAACGCGTCGGCCTCGAGATGCGCGCGCCGCGTGCGGGCCGCCTCGGTGGCCAGCTCACGTTCGCGGCGCTCGGCCAGGACGGCCGCGAGGAAGAGCTCGGGGTGGGTGCCCGCAGGTGGCCACGGGTGGACGTGCGTGAGGACCTGGGCCGTGAGCCGGGTCCCGAGCTCGGCCCGCGAGGCCGGGCTGAGCTGCGGTGCACGACCCAGGAACTGCCGCGCAGCCAGGGCCAGGGAGTCCGGCAGCCGGGCCACATCGGCGTGGTGCGCCCAGCCGGCCAGGTGCGCCGGCATGACGAGCGGCGCCCGTCCGCTCGGGCCGCCTCGGACCCGGACCGCGTAGGTCCCGGCGACCATGTCGCCGAGCCGCTTGCCGTGCGGGCTCGCGATCGAGGCGATGAGCGCCGGGATGCCGAGCAGAGCCCAGATCTCGACGACACCGACCAGCGCGCGCACGATCGCATGGCGCACCGTCACAGGTCCGCCGTCGTCCCGCACGATGCGCACCCCGCTCACCAACCGGCCGAGGGAGCGGCCGCGGGACAGCGTCTCGACCGTGACGGGCACCAGGACGAGCACGGTGACCATCGCCACGATGACCGCGATGCGACCGCCCGAGTCCGAGGCCACCCCGACGCTGCTCGCGGCGATGAGGGCCGCCACGAGCACGGCCGCGGCCAGCAGGTAGTCGATCGCCGCGCCGAGCATTCGCGAGGCGAAGGAGGCCGGCTCAGCTTCCAGCAGCACGCCCTCACCGGTGAGGATGCCCTGGGTCGCCACCTCAGCACCGTAGCCGACTCGCGATGGTGGCCGGTCACGGGGTGGCAGGCTGTCCCCGTGGACCTGGACGCTTTCGCCGCCGTGCATGCCCCGCAGTGGGACCGGCTCGACCGGCTGTCCCGGCGTCGGCGACTGTCCGGGGCCGAGGTGGACGAGCTCGTCCGGCTCTACCGGTCGGTGGCGACCGACCTGTCGACCGTCCGTTCGGCGGCACCCGACCCGCTGACGGTGATGCGGCTGTCCCAGCTGGTCGGCCGTGCGCACGCGAGGCTCGCCGGGACGCACGTCCCGGCGTGGGAGCAGGCCGGGCGGTTCCTGCGCGTGTCCTTCCCGGCAGCGCTCTACCGGATCCGCTGGTGGACCGTGGCGGTCATGGTCGCGTTCCTCGTCGTGGCCGTGGCCACCGGCTGGCACCTGGCCGTCCACGACGACCTGCGCAACGCCGTCATGTCACCGGCCGACCAGCAGCAGTACGTGGACTCGATGTTCGCCCAGTACTACGACCCCGGTGCGGGGTTCGCGGCGATGGTGTGGACGAACAACGCCTGGATCGCGGCGGTCTGCGTGGCCTCCGGGATCACGGGCGTCGGACCTGTCCTGATGCTCGCCCAGAACGCGGTCGGGGTCGGCGAGGTCGGGGCCGTGATGGCCGTGCACGGCGAGCTGGGGCTGTTCTTCCAGCTCATCAGCCCGCACGGCCTGCTCGAGCTCACCGCCATCTTCGTCGCGGGGGCCGCCGGGCTGCGGATCTTCTGGGCGTGGATCGCACCGGGGCCGCGGCCGCGGAGCCGGGCGCTAGCCGAGGAAGGCCGTGCGCTGTTCACCGTCGCGCTCGGTCTGGTCCTGGTGCTCGCGGTCTCCGGGCTGATCGAGGGCTTCGTCACGGGCTCCACGCTGCCGTGGCCGGTCAAGACGACCATCGGCGCCGTCGCTCTTGCCGGCTTCTGGGCCTACACCCTCGTGCTCGGGGGGCGTGCGGCGGCGCTGGGGGAGACCGGTGACCTCGCACCCGACCGCGCGGGGTACGCGGTGGCCACGGCAGGCTGAGGCGCCGCCCGCCACTACAGGCGACCGGCCGCCTTGAGCGCCAGATAAGCGTCCGCCAGCCGCGGCGCGAGCTCGGCGGGCAGGGCCTCGACCACCTCGACGCCGCGCCGCCGCAACCGCATCGCGACCGCCGCGTGCTCCAGCCGCTCACGTTCGGCAGCGGCGGCGTCGAACACCGCACCCGCATCGTCACGGCCGGTGCGCAGCAGGGCGAGCTCGGGGTCGGCGACCGAGGCCACCACCACCTGGTGGCGCTCGGACAACCGGGCCACCACATCGAGCAGCCCCGCCTCGGCGACCGCCGGGTCGACGGCGGTGAGCAGCACCACGAGCGCCCGCTGCGACAGCCGCTGGCGCACCTGGGCGGCCGCACCGGGCCAGTCGGTCTCGACGAGCGCGGGCTGGACGCCGGCGAGCGCCTCGGCCATCGCGGGCATGAGTCCGGCACCGTTGGCACCCGCCACCCGGGTGCGGACCCGGCGGTCGTACGCCAGGAGCTCGACGCGATCGCCCGCCCGGCCGGCCAACGCAGCCAGCAGCAGCGCCGCCTCGATCGACGCCTCGATCCGCGGGGCGTCCAGCACCCGGACGGCGCTGGTCCGGCCCGTGTCCAGCACGAGCATGACGCGCCGGTCGCGTTCGGGCCGCCAGGTGCGGACCACCACGTCGCCCCGACGGGCGGTGGCCCGCCAGTCGATCGAGCGCACGTCGTCGCCGTCGACGTACTCGCGCAACGAGTCGAACTCGGTGCCCGACGCCCGCACCTGGACCGCGGCGCGCCCGTCCAGCTCGCGCAGCCGGGCCAGCCGGGACGGCAGGTGGCGACGGGAGGCGAACTCCGGCAGCACCCGCAGACGGCCGACCAGCGGCACCCGCGACTGGCGGCCCGCGAGCCCGAGCGGCCCGACCGTGCGGATCGCCACGAACGGTGCGACGAGGTCGCCGCGCCGGCTCGCCCGCACCGCCGTCCGCACACGGACGCCCTCACCCGGGGCGAGCTCCACCCGCGAACGGGGGGTGAGCACACCGAGCAGCGGCACGGTCGACCGATCGCCCAACGCGAGCGCCGACGGGGGCCACGCATCACGCACCACGGCGCGCAGGCGTCGGCGTCCGGTGTGGGTCAGCGTGAGGGTCGAGGTGGCCGGCTGGTGCACCCGTACCGAACCGGGCACATCCCGGCGCACCGCGAGCTGACGGGGCGAGGCGGCCAGGGCGGCGTCGAGCACGCAGGCCGCCACGACGAGCAGGCTCCAGACCAGCACGGTGAGCGGGACCGGGAACAGGATCGCCGGCACCACCCCGAGCGCCATCGCCGCGACCGCGCGCCAGGTGATCGTCATCGTCAGCGCGGCACCGGCACGGCCGCCAGCACCGAGTCCAGCACCGACTCGGCCGTCACGCCCTCGAGCTCGGCCTCGGGCCGCAACGACACCCGGTGCCGAAGCGTCGGGTGCGCCAGCGCCTTGACGTCGTCAGGCGTCACGTAGGTGCGGCCCTGCAACCACGCCCAGGCCCGCGAGGTCGCGAGCAGGGCGGTCGCCCCGCGCGGGGAGACGCCGAGCGACAGGGACGGTGACTGCCGCGTCGCCCGGGCCACCGAGGTGATGTACGTGAGCACGTCGCGGGAGACCTGCACGTGGGCCACCTGGGCACGTGCGCGAGCCAGCACCCCGGCGTCGGCCACCGGTCGCAGACCGGCCGCGGCCAGGTCGCGCGGGTCGAACCCGGCAGCGTGCCGGGCCAGCACCTCGACCTCCTCGGCCTGGGCCGGCAACGGCAGCAGCAGCTTGAGCAGGAACCGGTCGAGCTGGGCCTCCGGCAGCGGGTAGGTCCCCTCGTACTCCACGGGGTTCTGGGTGGCGATCACGATGAACGGGTCCGGCAGCGGGCGCGCCAGCCCGTCGACGGAGACCTGCCGCTCCTCCATCGCCTCGAGCAGGGAGGCCTGGGTCTTGGGAGGGGTGCGGTTGATCTCGTCGGCCAGCAGCAGGTTCGTGAAGACCGGGCCCTCGCGGAACGAGAACTGGGCCGTCCGGGCGTCGTAGACCAGGGAGCCCGTGACATCACCTGGCATGAGGTCCGGTGTGAACTGCACACGTTTGGTGTCCAGGGCCAGCGCCGCCGACAAGGAACGCACGAGCAGCGTCTTGGCGACGCCCGGCACCCCCTCGAGCAGCACGTGACCGCGGCACAGCAGCGCGATGACCAGCCCGGTCACGGCCGCGTCCTGACCGACCACCGCCTTGGCGACCTCGCTGCGCACGTGCCCCAACGTCTCCCGCAGCCCCGCCGAGACCGGGTCCTCGGCCGCCGGTGCCGGCGGCTGCGGGTAGCCGGCCTGGACGCGCGGCGCCGCGGGGACGGGTGCGGAGGGCACCGGGGCGGGTGCGTGGCCCGCTCCGGTGGGTGCGGACGTCCATGGGTCCGGCTGCGGGCCGGGGTTCTGCTCCGTCACGATCGGTGTCCCTCGCTTTCCAGGCGGTCGAGCTCATGGGCCAGGTGGACGAGCCCCTGGTCGTCGGTCGGTGGTGGGCCGTACAGCAGGGCGCTCACCAGTTCGACGGGCCGGCCGGTGGCGCGGGCCACGGCGTCCGCCAGATCCGGTCCCGTCGCCGAGCGGGGGAGCCCCAGCCGGGTGCCGAGCCGTAGTGCGGCGCCGGCCCGCAGCGCCGCGGCCGCCCGCCCGTAGGCGCGGGACCGCCGGTACAGCCGTCCGCGCCCCCGGGTGGTCTCGGCGGACGGGACGACGACCGGGAGCGGCTCGTGGACGACGGGTCCGAGCCTGCGACCGCGCCAGAAGGCCGCCGCGAGCCCCACCACGGCGAGCTGCAGCGCGGCTGCGGCGACCCACGGTGGCATGAGGTCCCACATGCTCAGACCGCTGTCGGTCGAGGTCGTCCCGGCGGCGGGCAGGAACCACACCAGACGGTCGTGGTGACCGAGCACCCGGAGCGCGAACGCCGCGTTGCCCGCATCGACGAGCGAGTCGTTGCGCAGGGAGTAGCCGTCGGCGAGCACCGTGACGGTCCGGGCTCCGTCGAGGACGGCGACGGTCACGCTCGTCGGGTCGGACGGGTCCGGGAAGCAGGTACGTGCAGCCGTGGACTCGTCGACCCACAGCCACCGCCGCGCCGTGATCGTGCCCGCCGCTGATGCGTCGGCGTCGTCGCAGGACGCGGTGCGGGTGCCGGGCGTCGAGGTGCCCCACCCTGCCTGCACGCCCGGGACGAACTGGTCGACGGACCAGTCGAGGTCGACGAGCACCAGATCGGCGGAGCTGGCCGCCAGGGCGTCGACGTCGTCCTGGGTGAGGTGGGTGTCGCCGACGACGAGCAGGGTGGAGCCGCTGCCGGCGGCCTCGACCGCGGCGGTCGTCGTGGTGACCTGCTGCACCTGGACGCCCTGCCCCTGCAGGATCTGTGCGACGGCGCGGCCTCCGGTGCTCCCCGGGTTGTCGGGGGCCAGGGCCCGGTTGGAGGTCCGTGGGGTCGGCAGCAGGGCCAGCAGGGCGCCGATCACCAGCAGGGCGATGACCAGCAGCGGCCCGCGCGCCCGGCGCCAGCGGCTTCGTGCCCGGGACGCCGCCGTCGTGCCGTCGCCGCGCACCGCGGTCGGTGCCGACACGCTCATGCGCTCACCGTGGTCGGCCAGACGGGCCGGGCGGCCTGGACGGCCGTGTCGAGCTCGCGCATCCGCGCCTCATCGGTCGGACCTGCGCGCCGGTGTCCGTAGACGACGTCGTCGAACAGCCGGGCGCCGTCCCACAGCGCGTCGGCGAGCTCGGGGAGCCGATGCGCTGCGGACCCGGCGGCCTCGTCGGCGGTCCGGCCGGGGCGTTCGTCGAGCACGGTGCGTTCCTCGAGCCCCCGGACGACGGCGCGGAACCAGTCGGCGACCGCGGCCTCCCACGCCCCACGGGCGGCGGCCGCCCGGGCGTCGACGCGCAACCGGTCGGCGGTCCGGACGTCGTCGACCAGCACGGCAGGCCCGCCCGCAGCGGTCGCGTGCCGGCGGCGACGGACCGGACCGGCCACCACGAGAACGACGACCACGAGGGCGACCAGGACGCCGAGCAGCGCCAGGACCCCGGTGCTCGAGGTCAACGAGACCTGCGACAACGCGTTGACCTGCTCGACCACCCAGTCCAGGAACCGGGCCAGCAGCGAGGGACCCTGGTGGTAGATCGGGTCCGAGAGCTCCTGCTCCGCCCACCGCCGGGCCGTCGAGGCGTCCGGGTCCACGGGGACGTCGAGGCGCAGCGGACCGATCGTGATCACGCCGTCCGGGCCGCGGCGGCCTGGCCGAGCTCGAGGTCGAGACCTTCTCGCCGCATCCGCACATCGATGTAGAGCAGTGCCGTGACCGCGGCCTGGTAGGTGGTGGTGAGGGTGAGGGTGATGGCCTCACCGACCGAGTTGATGGCCACCGAGGCCACCGACATCCCGGTGGTGTCCCCGGTCACCAGCTGGGCGATCACCGAGACCGGGAACTGGACCGCGCTGCTCGCGAAGCCGACCATGATCGACACCAGCAGGGAGATCCCGAGCAGCCGCCAGAACGAGCCGCGGGTGAGCCGCCACGCGCGGGCGACGGTGAACCAGAACCCGCGGCCCTCGAGCATGAGGGCCGGCGGTACGAGCATGGTGCGGATGGTGAACCACACGGTGGCGACGACCAGGAGGGGGACGAGGATCAGGAGCGAGGCCGCGAGCGCCCCCCAGGACTGCGCCTGGACGAGCAGCACCGCCAGCGCCACGACGGCACCCGTCGCCAGGAGCGAGGTGAACCCGGCGAGCAGCGTGAAACCGAGGACCCACCACACGCGTGAGGTGCGTACGACCTCACCGACGGTGATCTTCTCGCCGAGCACCGACTTGCTCACCGACACGATGAGCAGACCCGTGAGGATCGTGATCACCAGCTGGGTGAGCGGCAGAGAGGCGAGCTGCCCGAACGAGGAGCCGTACAGGTCCGAGATCGTCCCGGTCTCCGAACCCATGGCCGAACCGAACGAGGAGCCTTCCAGCCAGTCGGAGATCTGCGCCGAGATGGTCGGCGCGACCGCGACCTGGACCAGTGCCTGGAGCACCACGGCGATCGCGACGGCTGCGGCGGACAGGCCGAACATGACCGCCGGGTTGGCCCGGATCGCCCGGACGGCACCGTCCAGGATCTCGCCGAGGCCGAGGGGGCGCAGCGGAACGATGCCCGGCTGCAGCACCGGTGGCCGCCAGCCGCCGGGGTAGTCCGGGGGCGCGGGCGGGTAGCCGGGCGCCGGTGACGGCGGGTACCCGCCGGGCGGCGGCGGGACGGGCGCCCCCCAACCCTGCGGGGCGCCTGTGGTCGGGGCGGACGGGGTCTGCTGTCCCTCGTACGGAGGGGGGCTGCCCACCGGAGCCCAGGTGCTGGGTTCGCGGCCGTCGTCGCCGGGTGTCGTGCTCATCGGGTGCGGCTCCCTGGTCCCACTGGTGGCCGCGGTGGCCTCCGCCGACTCATGGTGCCATGTCCTCCCCGGTCCGTCGGGCGGGGTCGGGACCACGGGGTGCGAGAATGTGCGCATGAGGGGACGTGTGCTCGTGGTCGATGACGACACGGCGCTCGCCGAGATGATCGGCATCGTGCTGCGGTCGGAGGGTTTTGAGCCGTTCTTCTGCGAGGACGGCGACTCGGCGCTCGCGACCTTCCGGTCCACCGGGCCGGATCTGGTGCTGCTCGACCTCATGCTGCCCGGCAAGGACGGCAACGAGGTGTGTCGGCTGATCCGGGCCGAGTCGGGCGTCCCGATCGTCATGCTGACGGCCAAGAGCGACACGGTCGACGTGGTGCTGGGGCTGGAGTCGGGTGCCGACGACTACATCTCCAAACCGTTCAAGCCGAAGGAGCTGGTCGCCCGGGTGCGGGCCAGGCTGCGGCGTACCGACGAGCCGTCGCCCGAGCACCTGACCATCGGCGACGTGTCGATCGACGTGCCGGGCCACCGCGTGGAGCGGGCCGGGCGTGCCGTGTCGTTGACGCCGTTGGAGTTCGACCTCCTCGTGGCGCTGGCGCGCAAGCCGTGGCAGGTGTTCACCCGTGAGGTGCTGCTGGAGAAGGTGTGGGGCTACCGGCACGCCGCCGACACCCGGTTGGTCAACGTGCACGTGCAGCGGCTGCGCTCCAAGATCGAGACCGATCCCGAACGGCCCGAGATCGTGGTGACGGTGCGGGGCGTCGGCTACAAGGCGGGTGCGCCGGTGCCGTGAGCACGCCCGACGCACCCCCGCGCCCCGGACCCCGTCCACGTCTCGTCGCGCTGGTCAGGCGCCGCCGGCTGGACACGGTGCGTCGTGCACGCGCCGCTCAGCTCGCCTTCCGATCCTCCCTGCAGCTCCGGGTGTTCGCCTCCACGCTGGCGATCGGGCTCGCGGCCATCAGCGCCGTCGGTGTCTACGTCTCCGAACGCACCCGGGACGGGCTCTTCGACGCTCGGGTGGCCCAGGTCCTGGCCGAGAGCTCGCGCAGCACCGCGCAGGCGCAGTCGACCTTCGACTCCTCGACCGCGACCACGGGTGCCGATGTGCAGCAGCTGCTGTGGGACGTGACGACCACGCAGGGCACGGGTGGCACCTCCGACCGCGGTGTGGTGCTGCTGCGGGCTCCGGGTGAGGACGCCCCGGAGTCGGTCGCGAGCTTCGCCTCGGACGTCGACCTGCTGGGGGCGGTCTCGGTGGATCTTGAGGACGCGGTGGCGCGGGGTGGTCAGCACTGGCAGTCGGTCGAGCTGACGACCTCGGCCGGGGCGCAGGTACCGGGTGTGGTGGTGGGGCAGAGCGTCGCGGTGCCGGTGGTCGGTGGCTACCAGCTCTACTTCCTGTACTCCCTGCAGCCGG
Organism: Cellulomonas sp.; assembly: GCA_022013895.1. Taxonomy (GTDB): domain Bacteria; phylum Actinomycetota; class Actinomycetes; order Actinomycetales; family Cellulomonadaceae; genus Cellulomonas. Next base: position 36,747 of record JAKLPK010000254.1, read on the forward strand.
AGCAGGACAGGCTCGACTTCCTGCTCCGCACGTTCCTGGTCGCGGGAGCCGCGCTCGTGCTTCTCCTG
>JAKLPK010000255.1 GCA_022013895.1 Cellulomonas sp.
TCACCACGATGAGCAGCACACCGACGGTCGACCACTCGCGGTACTGCGTGTAGGACGTGAGCATGTCACCGATGCCCCCGACGCCGATGAGACCGAGCACGGCCGAGGCACGCACGTTGATCTCGAACCGGTAGAGCCAGAACGACATGAACTCGGGCGCCGAGGCGGGCCAGACGCCCCAACGGATCACCTGGCTGGTGGATCCGCCGGCCGCACGGACCGCCTCGATCGGTCCGGGGTGCACGCCCTCGACCGATTCGTAGCCCCACTTGCCGAGCGTCCCGACACCGCCGACGGCCAGCGCCAGCGCCCCCGTGAGGGGGGTCAGACCGGTGACCGACAGGATGATGATGGCCGTGATGATCTCCGGCACCGCCCGCACCAGCGAGAACAGCCCGCGCAGCGCGAGGCGCACCGGCACCGGTGCGAAGCCACGGGCGGCCGCGAAGCTGAGCGGGGTGGCGACGAGGATGGCCAGGACGGTGCCGACCCAGGCCATCGCGACCGACCGCCAGGTCTGGTACAGCGCCTCGGGCAGCTTGTCCCAGGTGGGTGCGGAGAACATCAGCCACAGGTACCGCACGATGTCGGACGGCAGGCTCGCCAACCGCCCCCAGTCGATCTGCACGGACCAGAAGGCGAGCACGACGACGGCGACGACGGCCGCCGAGACGACCCGGGTGCGCCATCGGCTCGGCCGGTCCGGGACCACCAGCGCCGGGCGCACCCGTGCGGGGACGGCCGCTGCGGGGGCGCTCATACGAGCCTCCTGCGGATCGCCGCACTGGCGGTGTCGATGACCACCACGACCACGAGGATCTCCAGGATGATGAGCGAGAGCTGGTCGTAGCGGTAGTAGGAGCGGACAGCGTCGATGAGCAGCCCCAGGCCGCCGGCGCCGACGAGACCGAGCACGGCCGAGGCCCGGACGTTGAGCTCCAGGACGTAGAGGGTCTGGTTGAGGAAGCCCGGGAGCATCTCGGGGACCGCGACCGACCGGTTGACCTGGAGCTGGGTGCCTCCGGCGGCGACGGCCGCTTCGAGCGGACCGGGGTCGCCGGCCTCGATCTGCTCCGAGACGAGCTTGACGATGATCCCGACGTCGAACAGGACCAGGGCGATGATCCCCGGGAGCGCGCCGACCCCCACCATCGCGACGAGCACGGCCGCGTACAGCAGCTCGGGGACGGCGCGCACGATGTTGAGCAGCACCCGCAGCGCACCGCGACCCAACCGGTGGGGGTTGGTGGCGCGGGCGGCCCACAGGCTCAGCGGCAGCGAGACCAGGGCGCCGATCGCCGTCGCGATGACGGCCATCTGCAGGGTCTGCACGAGCGGGTCGACGGTCCGCGGGAAGAACGCCCAGTCGGGCGCGAGCAGCTCGACGATCTTCGAGGCGCCGTTGCGCCAGTGCTGGGCGATGGCGCTCAGCCCGAACCCGATCCCCACGTGCGGCAGCATCGTCACGACGGTGATGGCGACGACCGCCAGCCACACCAGGACGGTGCGGAGGCGACCGCGAGGCGGCGCCGGGACCTGCAGCACCCGCCCGTCGGCGGTCAGGATCTGCTTCATGCGCCGAGCACGTCCTCGGACCGCAGGGGGCGGCCGTAGATGCTCTCGAACACGGCGTCCGATGCGGCGGCGGGGGGCCCGTCGTAGACGACCTTGCCGGCCCGCAGGCCGATCATCCGGGTGCCGTACTCACGGGCCAGGTCCAGCAGGTGCAGGTTGACCACGACCGTGATGCCGAGCTCCTGGTTGATCCGGCGCAGGTCCCGCATCACACCGTGGGCGGTGGGCGGGTCGAGGCTGGCCACCGGTTCATCGGCCAGGACCAGGTGCGGCGTCTGCGCGAGCGCGCGGGCGATGGCGACCCGCTGCTGCTGCCCGCCGGACAGGTGCGAGGCGCGCTGGTACGCCCGGTCGAGGATGCCGACCCGGTCGAGCGCCTCGAACGCGATGGCCTTGTCCTGGTCGGTGTACGCGCCGAGGAGCGTGCGCCAGGTGGCGGCGTGGGTGAGCCGTCCGACCAGGACGTTCGACAGCACCGACGTCCGGCCGGCCAGGTTGAAGCTCTGGAAGATCATCCCGATCTGCCCGCGCAGCGCCCGCAGCTCGCGGCCGCGGGCGGTGTCCACGCGCTGCGCCCCGACCTCGACCGTTCCGGACGTGACGGGGACGAGTCCGTTGACGGTCCGGATCAGGCTGCTCTTGCCCGAGCCCGACAGCCCGACGACCGCGACCATCTCACCGGCCTCGATGTCGAGCGTGATGCCGTCCAGGCCGACGACCCCGTTGGGGTAGCGGACCAGGACGTCGCGCAGCCTGATGTCCCATGGTGCGGGTGCCGGGAGGACGGTCCCGGCACCCGCACCCCGCACGGTGACGCTCATCTGCTAGGACAGGCCGAGCTTGGCAGCGGCCCGGGCGACGACGTCGAGGCTCGACGGGTCGGCCGGGGCGAGCTTGGTGATCGAGTAGATGGACTGGAGGACCTTCGATCCCTCGTCGGAGCTGGAGTACTCCTCCAGGTCCTGGGTGATCTCGGTCTGCAGCGCGGCCGGCAGGTCACTCGTCAGCGCGACACCGTCGTTGGGGATCTCGTCGGTGAGGGCGAAGACCACGACCTTCTGGCCGACGTCGGGGGTGTCCTTGGCGACGATGTCGCGGGCGTCCCAGTAGCTGAAGCCCACCTCGGCGTCACCGTTGTAGACGGCCAGCACGGAGGCGTCGTTCGCGGTCACGGGGATCTGCTGGATGTCGGTGTCGGTGTCGATCCCGGCCTCCTGGAGCGCGAGGATCGGGTAGATGTAGCCGGCCGGCGAGGCCGGGCCGAGCACGGCGACCTTGGCACCCTTGACCTTGGTGATGGAGTCCAGCCCGGCCGGGCCGGTGAGTGCGTCGGCCCCGTTGCAGAACAGCTTGCCGTCACGTTCGACGGGGGTGTCCTCGCAGTACTTGTCCGGGTTGTTGGTCATGAACTGGGCCGGGTAGCTGATGTTGCCGTTGCGCTCGGTCTGCAGCACGACCGACGCCCCGTACTTGTCGCTGACCTGCCACAGCTGGAGCGAGGGCAGGAAGCCGATCTGGGCCTGCCCGGCCCCCATGGCCTCGACGGCGGCCTGGTAGTCCTTGGAGACGACACCGGTGACCGGGATGCCGAGCTTCTCGCTCAGGTAGTCGGTGAGCGGTTTGGCGGTGTCGACCAGACCCGACTGGTCCTGGGAGGGCACGAGGGCCAGGACCAGGGAGGTGGGGTTCTGCGGGCTGGCCGAGGCGTCGGCGGTGGCGGACGAACCGCAACCGGTGAGGGCACCCACGGCTGCGAGGAGCGCGGCCGAGGCGGCCAGCGTCTTCGTGTGCTTCATCATGTTCCTTCGGTGGTGGTGGAGGAGGACGGGACGAACCGGCTTCCGGGGTCAGGCGGACCGGGCCCAGCTCGCGATCGAGGGGTAGAGGGACGGCAGGTCCCGGGCGTGGAAGGTCGGTTCGGCCCCGGGGGGGACCTCACCGACCAGGGCTGTGGCATGGCCGCGCGCGTGCACGGGTGCCAGGTCGTTGATCCAGACGTCGCCGACCGACAGGACACGGGTCGCGCCGGTGTGCTGCGCCTGGACCCGGTCGAGCAGGGCAGGGACCATCCCGGGCTTCGCGGCCGAGGGGATGACCTGGTCGAAGCCGTCCGTGAGCCCGAGGTGGTCGAGCGCTGCCTCGAGCCGGATGTCGGGCGCATTGGTGGCCAGGACGACGGTGGCCAGGGTGCGCAGCTCACGCAGGAGCTGGGCGAGCCCGGCCGGTGCGTCCACCGGGGCGAGCGGTCCGGCGAGCAGCCCCCGGCTGGTGAGGTAGGCGGCTTCCAGCGTGGCGGCGTCGACGCCCTCGCGGGTCGCGAGGATCCGGACGAGGTCGTAGCCGTCGAGCGGGACGACGCCCTCGACCGGGGCCTTGCGCTCCCAGTCGGCCTCGACCCGCCGGACCAGGCGCGCACCGACCTGCTCGGGGAGGGCCGCGGCGGCGGCGCGGGCGTAGGCGAGCACCGGTCCGGGGCCGGTCGCGACCGTGCCGTCGAAGTCGAAGAGGACGATCCTGCCGGAGTCGTTCACGAGCCGCCTTGTGTCGGGACGACGCCCCTCGTGGACGCCTCGTCCACGGTATTGGTCCGATCTGGACGGATCGGCCACGTCGCGGTGAACACTGCGTAAACTCTCGGGTCGTGAAGCCCGGCCCCCGCACGCAGCCGGCGTCCGAGTACGTCCGCGCCGAGCAGCGCCTGGCCGAGGTGTCCACCTGGGCGGCCTCGGACCCGGTCCGGGCGCTCGACACGCTCGACTACCTGCGCCCCCAGATCGCCGTCGATCGCCGGGCCGGCAGGTTCGACGACTGGGCCCGCTCGACCGTGGTCGACGAGAACACCGGCGAACCGGTGCTCGCGGCCCGCGTGCTCGAGTCGCTCGGCCGGCTCGCCGGTGTCGAGGTGCGCTACCCGTACGCCAACGCCGGTCTGGTCCACACCTACGGCTACCTGCTGTCACCGTCAGCGACGCCGTACGGCACCAAACGGGCCCGGTGGACCCAGGGTGCGCTCGCGCACGCCTTCGGCTGCGACCCGCACCACTTCCAGCCCTGGCGGGTACCGGCCGGCGACAGCCTGCTGGGCCGCGTGACGGCGTGCGCTCTGCCCGTCGCGCTCGGGTCGAGGAGCGAGCACGTGCTGCACCGGCGCGAGGACCCCGACGGCCACGGCGGACAGCTCGTCACGGTCATCTGGCGAAGCCCCGGCGCGGGACCCGCCGCTCTGGTCTACTCCCACGTCACCGACGGCCGGGTCAGGCTCGTCACGACGTTCCCGGTGGACGCCGGTGTCGACGCGCTCACCAGGTTCGCAGGCCTGGCGCCCGCGCCGCGCTACAACGTCGCGGTGGACCCCGCACCGTCGCCGTAGGCCGGGAGCCGCGTGCGGGCGTCCAGACGCGGCGCCGTGCGCCGGCCGTCAGCGGTGGGTGACGACGGCCGTCCCGACTGGGGCCCAGGTGTAGATCCACTGCGCGACCGACACGGGCAGGTTGATGCACCCGTGGGAGCCCGCGTAGCCGAACGACGCCCGCCACGGTGCGCCGTGCAGTGCGTACCCGGAGTAGAAGTAGGAGATCCACGGGACGTTCGGGGTCTCGTACCTCGTGCCGTCGGCGTTGTCCCCGCGCATGGTCTGGGTCCGGACCTTGCTGTAGATGTGGAACGTGCCCACGATCGTCGGGGTGGCCCTGGCACCGTTGACCATGGCGATCGGGCCGCGCACCACCGTCGTGCCCTGGTACGCGGTCATCGTGTGGTTCGCCAGGTTGACGTCGATCCACTTCTCGTCGGCCGCGGCCGCGTACACGAGGTCCCCGACAGCGACCTGCTGATCCGTCCAGGTGGCGCCCACGGTGTCGTAGGTAAGGGTTCCGGCGTAGTCCGAGCCCACGCCCAACGCCGCCGACAGCTCGGCAGCGACCGCATCGACGTTGCTGGCGGTCCGCCCGTCCGCCGGACGCTGCACCACGGACATGACCGCACCCTCGGCGTCGACGATGCGGACACCCTCCGTCACGGGCACGTTCGTCGCGGCCGCGATCTGCTCGACCCACGCCGCCACCTTCGCGGCGTCGACCGTCGGTGTCCCCGGTACGCCGTCCGTCATCGGCACGGCGACCCAGGCGGCCTTCTCCGCGGCAGTGGCGATGTGCGGGTCCGTGCCGTCGGACACCGAGACGGCGTGGGCCACGATCGCGTTGGCAGCATCGGCGACCTGCTGCGCCTGCTCGGCGGTCACCGCCGGGGCGGCGTCGACCATCGTCACCGTGACGTTCCGGGAGACCAGGGCCTGCGCGGCACCGGCGACCGCCTCGCGGTAGTCGGCGGGTGTCACCGTCTGCCCCGCCACGGGCGCCGTGACGACGAACGATGCGCCGTCGGCTGCCAGCCCCACGGTCGCATCCGACCCGGCCTTGCCCGAACCTGCCACCAGGGCGTCGATCACGGTGTCGACCGTGGCCTGCCGGGTGCCGACGGCCGCCGTGAGCTGGTGGGGGGACACCAGGGCCGAGACGTAGGACGTCCAGGAGTCGTTGGCGGCGAAGACCGCGTCGACCGTGGCATCCACGTCCACGGGGTAGCCGAGCTCGGCCAGGTCACCGGTCCGCGAGGCCGCACCGGCCGTCACCGTGACCGTCACGTCCTCGGCGCGGGCCTTGACCGAGGCCGCCACCTGCTCACGGGTCTGGCCCACCACGGACTGGCCGGCGACCGTGGTCCAGGGCAGCGCACGGTCCTGGAAGTACACGCCGTACGCGACCCCCGCCAGGACGAGCGGCACCCCCACAGCAGCGGTGAGCAGGACGCCCCTGCGTCTGTTCATCCCGATCGACCTCTCCCCCACGTCTCGGCCAGATGGTCGCACACCCGCTCGTGAGAACCCGGCGCGACGTCGCCGACGGGACGCCCCGGCGGGGAGCCGGGCCGGCACGCCGTCACCCGAAGGGGGCTCCCCGCGGTTCGGCACCGCCGCTGGGCGTCGACGGGTGCGAGACTTGACCGCCCGCGCTGTCGGCCGCCACACCGGGAGGAGCAGGCCGGGGCCGCCGAGACGGCGTCCCGATGGCAGGAGGCGAGGCGTCGTGGAGAGTCCGACCAGGCAGACCGCGGCCCGGCCCGGCGCCGATCTCGCCGGACTCGCCCGGCGCGTCGTCGCGATCGGCATCCTGGTGGGCGCCCCCGTGATCGCCGGCACCTGGCTCCAGGACCGGGACGACGACCCCTGGGTCCGCTGGGGCTATCCCCCGATGGGCGCCGTGCTCCTCGCGTTCGGGTGGATCCTGCTGCGGCGACCGCAGTGGGCGATGCGTGCGGCGATCACCATCCTCGTGCTGCTCGAGGTGTCCTGGGGAGTCGTCGCGTGGGGGCGGATCCGCGAGGCGCCGGATGCCACGAGCGCCTGGGTCTCGCTCATGCCGACGCCGCTGCTCGGCGTGGTGGTCTGCCTGATCGTCGGCTTCCTGTTCCAGCGCACCCGGACGGCCCTCGTGCACGGAGCCGTCTACTCGGTGGCCATCACCGCGGTGCTCGCGATCGGCCTGTCGCAGCGCGACGGTGGTGGTGAGTACCTGTGGCTGGCCATCCGGTTCGGCGTGTACCTGGGGGTGTTCCTCGTCCTTCTCCTCGTGCTGTCCAGGGCCAAGGAGCACGTCACGTCGGCGGTGGCCGATGCCGCCCGTGCCGACGCGACGGCCTCCAGGATGCGCGACATGGCCTATCTGGACGAGCTCACCGGCATCGCCAACCGGCGCCGGCTCCTCGAAGAGCTCGGGCACCAGGCGGGGCTCGTCTCCTCGTCCCATCCGGTGAGCATCGTCTACTTCGACCTCGACCACTTCAAGCAGGTCAACGACTCCTTCGGGCACGACCTCGGGGACCGGGTGCTGCGGGTGGTGGCCGAGACCGCTGGCAGCACGGTGCGCGACGGTGACCTGGTAGCGCGTCTCGGGGGTGAGGAGTTCGCGATCGTCACGCCGGCGACCGACCGTCAGGCGGCGGTCCAGCTGGCCGAGCGGTTGCGGCTCGCGGTGCCACGCGAGCTGGTGGAGGCGGTCGGGATGCGCGTCACCGCCAGCTTCGGCGTCACCGAGCTGCAGCCGGACGAGGCCGCGACCTCGGTGCTGCGACGCGTGGACGAGCTCATGTACCGGGCGAAGGCCGAGGGCCGCGACCGGGTTCAGTCGGCGGAGGCCTCGGGAGCTGCCTGAACCGGGCCGGGGAGGACGGCGTGGGACGATCGGGACCATGACGACCGGCATCCCCGTGGGACCGTCACTCGTCATCCCCCGCGCCGAGGTGACGGTCCGCTTCTCCCGATCGTCCGGCCCGGGCGGTCAGGGTGTGAACACGACGGACTCCCGGGTCGAGCTGGTCTGGGACATCGCGTCCTCCGCCGTGCTCACCGAGGTGCAACGGGCACGCCTCGTGGAACGTCTCGGCCCACGTCTGGTCGCCGGCGCCCTCACCGTCACGGCCTCCGAGCACCGCGAACAGCTGCGCAACCGGGCCGCCGCGGAACGACGGCTGGCGGCGCTCGTCGCCGAGGGCCTCAGCCCACCGGCCCGGCAGCGCCGCCCGACCCGGCCGACCCGTGGTTCGAAGGAACGTCGCCTGGCCGCCAAGAGCCGGCGTTCGGCCACCAAACGACTGCGGTCGGGGCGCGACGGCGACTGACAGCCGGCAGTCCTCAGGAGATCGCGGCCCTGACCAGCGCGGCGACCTTCTCCTCGACAGCGGGCGTCCAGGCGGCCAGCGCGTACGCGACGGGCCACAGCTCGCCGTCGTCGAGGTGCGCGGTGTCCTGGAAGCCGAGCGTCGAGTACCGGTAGCCGAACTTGCCCGAGTCCTGGAAGAACACGACGGCCTTCCCGTCGGCGTTCGCGTAGGCCGGCATCCCGTACCACGTCTTGGGCATCAGATCGGGTGCTGTCGCCGTCACCGTGACGTGCACCCGTTCGGCGAGCGCCCGGTCCTCCGGGGCCATCTTCGCGATGGCGTCGAGCACGGCCTGCAGCCCGTCGGCCCGTTTGGCGCCCCTCTTGCCCTCGGCCCGCAGCTCGGCCGCGCGCTGCTTCATCGCGGCGCGTTCCTCCGGGCTGAAACCGTCGGACCCGCTCTCGGTGGTGTTCTCGGACATGTGCGGGCATCCTCTCGACGGTCAACCACCGGTAGGCGGTGCGGTGCCTACGCCATGAGGCCGGGACTCGGCCCGTCCTCGCTGAGACAATGGTGCCCCAGCCCCGCGAGCAGCACCTCTCCCCAGGACAAGGAAGTCTGATGCCCCACGCCGCCTCCACCGTCGACGCCGGGTTCGTCCACCTCCGCGCGGGCGGCGTCAGCGTGGTCCTGGCCACCGACGGTCCCCGGCTCCCCCGGCTGCTGCACTGGGGCGCCGATCTGGGTGGGCTCGACGGCGCCGAGCTCGCCGCGCTCGCGACGGCCGTCGAACCTCCGCTCCACCACAGCCCGACCGACGTCGTCCACGGCATCAGCCTGGTTCCCGAGCAGGAGGCCGGCTGGATCGGCCGGCCGGGCATCCAGGGATCGCGGGACGGCCGCGACTGGTCACCGGCCATGACCGGCTGCGTGCACCAGCTGCGAACCCTCGCCGACGGCGGCCAGGCGCTCACCTCCACCGCGACCGACGGGGTCGCCCACCTGCAGGTCAGACTCGAGGTCGAGCTGCGCGGGTCCGGTCTGCTGCGCACGCGGGCGACGCTCACCAACACCAGCGACGACGAGCCGTACACGCTCGAACGCCTGCGCGTCGCGCTGCCCGTGCCCGACCAGGCGGCCGAGCTGCTCGACTTCACCGGTCGCCACATCGCCGAACGGACCCCGCAGCGCACGAGCTTCGACATCGGGGTCCACTCCCGCGAGGTGCGCACCGGCCGCAGCGGCCTGGACTCCCCCTTCCTGCTCGTGGCCGGCGAGCCCGGGTTCGGGTTCCGCCACGGCGAGGTCTGGGGCCTGCACCTGGCGTGGAGCGGCAACCAGGAGCTGTACGGCGAGCGCTGCCACAACAGCTCCCGGGTGCTCGGCGCCGGTGAGCTGCTGCTCCCCCATGAGCTCGTGCTCGCACCCGGAGCCTGCTACGAGGCGCCCTGGCTGGTCGCGTCCTACGGCGTCGGGCTCGACGAGATGTCTGCGCGGTTCCACGCGTGGGTGCGCGCCCTGCCGTCGTACGCGTCGACCCCGCGGCCCGTCGTGCTCAACACCTGGGAGGCCGTGTACTTCGACCACGATCTCGAGCGTCTGCGCGCGCTCGCGGAGCGGGCCGCCGCCGTCGGGGTCGAACGGTTCGTGCTCGACGACGGCTGGTTCGGTGACCGCCGCGACGACCACCGGGCGCTGGGCGACTGGCAGGTGTCCCGCCAGGTGTGGCCCGACGGCCTGGACCCGCTGATCTCCACGGTGCGCGCGCTCGGAATGCAGTTCGGTCTGTGGGTCGAGCCGGAGATGGTCAACCTCGACTCCGATCTGGCCCGGTCCCACCCCGAGTGGCTCATGCAGACCGGTGGTCGGGTCGGCTATAGCTGCCGCAACCAGCACGTGCTCGACCTGACCCACCCGGACTGCTACGACCACATCCTCGGGTGCCTCGACGCGCTGCTCGTCGAGTACCCGATCGACTACCTCAAGTGGGACCACAACCGCACCCTCGTCGAGGCGGGGCACAGCCCGTCCGGCATCCCCGCAGCCCACGGGCAGACCCTCGCCGCCTACCGGCTCATGGACGAGCTGCACACCCGGCACCCCGGGCTCGAGATCGAGTCGTGCGCCTCCGGCGGCGGGCGGGTCGACCTCGGCATCCTCGAACGGACCCAGCGGGTGTGGGGCTCGGACTGCAACGACCCGCTCGAACGGCGCGACATGCACCGCTGGACCCAGCTGGTCGTCCCGCCCGAGGTGATCGGCGCCCACCTGGGCAGCTCGCCCTCACACACCACGGGCCGTCAGCACGATCTGGCGTTCCGCGCCGAGACGGCCCTGTGGTGCCACTTCGGGCTCGAGCTCGACCTCACCCGGCTGTCCGATGACGACCTCGCCGCGACGACGCAGTGGGTCACGGCGTACAAGGACCGCCGCAAGCTGCTGCACACCGGGACGGTCGTCAACTGCGACATCGTCGAACCGTCGCTCACCTGCCACGGCGTCGTCGCAGCCGACCGGTCCCGTGCGCTGTTCTCCGTCGCCTACCTCGGCCGCTCCGCGAGCTGGCCGCTGGGCAGGGTCCGGCTCCCCGGGCTCGACCCGGAGGCGCGCTACCGCGTCACCGTCGTCCCGCTGGCCGACGGCGGGCCGGCCCAGCAGGCCGACCCGGCCTGGATGGGCCAGGCGCCCGCGCTCTCTGGCCGCATGCTCGCGACGACGGGGCTGGCCGTGCTGGCGATCAGGCCCGAGCACTCGTACCTCATCCAGGTGGACCCGGCGTAGGGCACGCCGGACCACGCCGCCGTCCGGCCTGGCGCACCGGCGTGCGTCGGCTCAGTACGTAAAGGTCGCGACGCGGGTGCGCAGCTCGGTGGACAGCCGGGCGAGCTCGGAGACGGCATCACCCATCTGCCCCAGGACATGCGCGTTGGAGTCGGCCGCAGAGGCGACCCCGGTGATGTTCCGGGCGATCTCACCCGAGCCCATCGCTGCTTCCTGGACACCGCGGGACATCTCGTTGGTGGTCGCGGTCTGCTCCTCGACGGCCGAGGCGATGGTCGTCTGGTAGTCGTTGATCCGCGCGATGATCTCCAGGATCTCCCCGATGGCCTGCACCGCACCCGTGCTGTCGTCCTGGATCGCCGCGACCCGGGACCCGATGTCCTCGGTCGCCCGCGCCGTCTGCTGCGCCAGCTCCTTGACCTCACCGGCCACGACCGCGAAGCCTTTACCCGCCTCACCCGCACGAGCCGCCTCGATCGTCGCATTGAGCGCCAGCAGGTTCGTCTGGGCTGCGATCTGGGTGATCACCTTGACGACCGCACCGATCTCCTGCGAGCTCGTCCCGAGCTTGGAGACCGTCGCGTTGGTCGCGGCCGCGACGTCGGTGGCCTGGTGCGCGACCTTCGCCGCCTCGTTCGCGTTCTGCGCGATCTCCCGGATCGAAGCGCCCATCTGCTCCGAACCCGCCGCCACCGCCTGCACATTGCGTGAGACCTGCTCCGACGACGCCGCCACCACACCGGCCTGCGCACTCGTCTCCTGCGATCCTGACGCCACCCTCGACGAGGACTCCGCGAGCTCGACGGCCGCGGCCGCCACGGTCTGCGCCGTCTCCACCACCCCGGCCATCGTCGACCGGAGGGCGACCTGCGCGGTCGACAGCGATCGGGCCATCTGCCCCAGCTCATCGGAGTTGTCCACCTGGGTGGCGACCGTGAGGTCACCGGTCGCCATCGCTTCGAGGCTCGACTGCACCGAGCGCAGCCCCTGGGTGATGCGCCTGGAGACCACCGAGGCCAGCGTCCCCGCGGCAGCCGTCGAGACCAGGAAGGCGACGACCAGGACGATCACCGTCTGCCGGATCTGCGCGCTCGCACGATCCATGACCGCGGCGACCTCGAACTGGATCTGGCCGTCGGCAAGGTTGAGGGCACGTCCGGTGTTGTCCGGGTCCCCCGCGACGGAGGCGCGTAGGGCCACCTCGAGCCCGGCCACGTCACCGTCGGCGATGAGCGGGGCCAGTACCGTGTCCCGGTACACCAGCCAGGCGTTCCACCGGGTGAGGAAGTCGGACCACTGCTGGGTCCTCGACTCCGGGTAGGCGGACACGGTCTCGATCAGCCGGGCCGCCGTCCGGTCGTTCCAGTCGGCGGAGGCAAGCAGCTGCGCGCGGGTGCTGCCGTCCTGCGCCTCGGTTGCGCGGTGCACCAGCAGGTGGCTCTGCACCTGCGCGGTGCGAAGCTCGGCCATCGAACCCTGGAGGTCCCCGGTGAGCTCGCGCACGGTCTGCAGGTTCTGGCCGGCGCGCAGCAGGGACACCGCCGCACCGGTGCCGACGAGCCCGAAGACCACTCCGAGCAGCAGCAGGGAGGCTCCGGTCTTGACTGCCACCGGACGGTCCCAGAACCACCGGAGACCTCTCCGGTGCGAGGTCGACATCGCGGTGGCACGCATCGCAGCGTCGGTCTTCCGGAGGCTCATCCCAGCTCCTGCTGCGTGTAGTAGCCGCTCGCGACCAGCACGTCCTGGTAGGACGCCTTGGTCACGACCTGGGATCTCAAGAGGTACGACGGGACCACCTCGACACCGTTGTCGTACGACGTGATGTCGTTGGTCTCCGGCTCCTGGCCGTTGAGGAGCGCATCCACCATGGACACGGCGACCTCCGCGAGCTGCCGGGTGTCCTTGTAGATCGTCGCGTACTGCTCCTCGGCGATGATCGACTTCACCGAGGCGACCTCGGCGTCCTGACCTGTCATCACGGGCCAGGGCTGTGCAGCGGTGCCGTAGCCGATCTCGGCCGTCGCGGCGAGCAGCTCGATCGTGATGCCGTCGTACGGGGACAGCACCCCGTCGAGCCGGCGGCCGGAGCTCTCGTAGGCGGGCAGCAGCGTCCGCATCCGTTCACCCGCGGTCTTGCCACTCCACGCCGGGGTGGCGATGGCGTCGAAGTCTGTCTGGCCGGAGGGCACGACCAGGACCCCGGAGTCGAGGTAGGGCCGGAGCACCGACATCGCACCGTCGTAGAAGACGGTCGCGTTGTTGTCGTCGGGCGAGCCTGCGAACAGCTCGATCGAGAACGGGCCGGTAGCGCCGGTCGGCGCGCCGCCGGCGTCCAGGACGCCGAGGCCCTGGAGCAGGGTCGTGGCCTGCTGCACACCGACCCGCAGGTTGTCGAAGGTGGCGTAGTAGTCGACGTCCGGCGAGTCCCGGATCAGGCGGTCGTAGGAGATCACCGGGATGTCCTTGGCGCCTGCCTGGGCGAGCACGTCCTTGAGCGCGGTGCCGTCGACCGCGCCGACGATGAGCGCGTCGACGCCCTCGTCGATCATCTCCTGGACCTGGGCGACCTGCGTCGGGACGTCGTCCTGCGCGTACTGGAGGTCGACCTGGTGACCGAGTGCCGTGAGCTGGGCGCTGACGTTCTTGCCGTCGGCGACCCACCGCGTCGAGGTGGTGGTCGGCATCGCGACACCCACCAGCTGCGCGGATGCGCTCGACGCCGCGGAGGTGCCGGTCGCGCATCCCGCCAGCACCGTGGACAGCAGGAGCGTCGCTGCGGCCGCAGCGGGCATCGAACGTCTCATCGTGGGTCCTCACCATCGGCAGCATCGCGCCCACGTGACGTTCCCCGCGGCGCTGGGCACGCCCGAGAAGGCGCCCCGAGCCTCGTTGATCGGCACCGAGACCACTCATGTGACGAATTGCCGCTCCTGGCCTAGGGTGAACTCGGTCGGGGGTTGCCGCCTCCGACGCCGAGGAAGGCACGTTCCACCGACGCGAGCCGGGGAGCTCGATACCCGGCTGCGGCCACGCCTGGCCGCAGCCCCGGATCGCCTGCGATCAGCGAGGCCACGATCGTGCCTCCTCGGGCGTCACCGAGACAGCCGGCGGCGTGCCACCATCGACGTGCACACGGGCGGGTGGGTGCCGCGGGCGGGGCACTGCGCGGTGCCGTGGTGCCTGATAGCGGCGCCCTGGCCCGGGCTTCCCGCGACTCGGGGTGCGTGGTCCGACGTCCGCCCCTTCCCGGGCGGACCCGGCACGGTGCGTTGCGCCGCAGTCGCGGTACGGATGCTGCGAAGGAGGAGATGTGGCACAACCAGGCCGGCGCCGGTCCGGTGGCGCTCGTCCCGACGCGGGCGCCCAGCGCCGTCGCGCGCCGCGGCCGGCCGAGCAGGGGATCCTCCCGGTGCTCGCACAGGTCGCCCGCGAGGTCGACAGCGCCGTGCAGCGACCTCCGACGCGCCCGGCGGTGCGCACGAAGTTCCAGGTCGTCGCACTCCTGGTCCGTGAGGAACGGGCCCGGGTGATGGCCGAGGGCGGCCTCAGCGAGGCGCGGCGCGGCGAGCAGCTCAAGCGGCTCGACGGCGTGGCGACGATCCTGGCCAGGACCGCCGCCCGGGACACCTCACTGCTCACCCTGCTCGGCGATGAGGCCCGGGTCTCGGACGCGGCCCGCGCCTACAAGGCGACGCTCATGCGCGCCGGCGGGCTCGAACCGTCGCATGAACCCGCACCCGCCCCGCCCGCCGCTCCGGCGCCCGGTGCCGA
>JAKLPK010000256.1 GCA_022013895.1 Cellulomonas sp.
GAGAGCGTGAGCGCGGTCGAGACGGTGAACGCCATGACCGCCAGGAGGGTGATGACCCGCGAGTCCTGGCCGCCGGCCGAGCGCAGCCGGGGGGCGAGGGCGACGACGACGTTCATCGGGTCACCTGCGCCACGGGTGCCGGGCCCTGCGCGGCGGCCGCGGACACCTGGTCGGTCACGACGCGGCCGTCGCGCATGTCGAGCCGCCGGTCGCACCATGCCGCGACCTGCTCGTCGTGGGTGACCAGGACGAGCGAGGCCCCGGCCGCGCGCGTGGTGCGGGTCAGGACGTCCATCACCTCGTGCCCGGTCTGCTGGTCGAGGGCGCCCGTCGGCTCATCGGCGAACACGACCGCCGGGCCGGTGATGAGCGCACGGGCCACCGCGACCCGCTGCGCCTCACCGCCGGACAGCTCCCCGGGGCGGCGTTGCTCCTTGCCTGCCAGGCCGAGGGCCGCCAGCCACTGGGCGGCGATGGCCACGGCGTCCTTGCGTGAGGTGCCCTGCAGCATGGCCGGCAGCGCGACGTTCTCCACCGCGGGCAGCTCGTCGAGCAGCTGGCCGAACTGGAACACGAACACGTAGCTGCGTCGCCGCAGCAGAGATCGCTGCCTCTCGTCGAGGCGGCCGACGTCGCGACCCTCCAAGGTCACGGTGCCCGAGTCGGGCGGGAGGATGCCGGCGAGCACGTGCAGCAGGGTCGACTTGCCGGAGCCGGACGGTCCCATGACGGCGAGCAGCTCACCGTCCGCGAGGTCCACATCGACCCCCGCCAGGGCCGTGGTGGAGCCGAAGCGGCGCACGAGGCCGCGTGCCTGGAGTCTGCTGGTCGAGGTCATGGCTCCACCGTCGCGCCGTCCGCCGGGGCGGCACATCGGCCCCGCGGACCTTCTCGCGCGGGACAGCTGCAACCTCGGGTGCACGCGGTCTCCACCCCCAGAGGGAGGAGCCGGGCGGCGGCGGAGGGTTCGGCGACGGCGCGGCCGGAGCCAGCCGCCGCCGGGGGTGCGGCGACGGGGCGTCGCCCGGAGCAGCGGTGGGCAGGTGGCGCCGGGTCGGCCGGGCAGTGCCCGCGACGGGTCGCGTCGGTCCAGGTCACCCGCGCGGCGCGGCCCCGGTGAGGACGGGCACGACCACCTCGTCGACGATGGCGCGGATCGACTCCTTGGGCACGGTCCGCATCGTCATGAGGATCTCCTGCCGCAGCAGGTCGGAGGCCAGCCGCACCGTACGGTCGGTGACCCGGGCCGGGTCGACCTCCCCACGGGCGACCGCGCGGTCGATCACCCGGTGGAGTGCCGTGGTGCGGTCGCCGAGCCAGTGGTCACGCACGTCGTCGGGCGTCAGGCCGGTCGCGCGGTAGAACTCCCCGGCGTAGGAGCCGAGCACGAGCATCGCCTGGCCCCGACCGTGGTTCACGTCGTCGAGCAGGGCGATGAGGTCCTCGCGCAGGGAACCGGTGTCGGGGACGGTGAGCGCCGTCCGCGCGCCGCGCCGCTCGACGGTGGCCAGGACCAGCTCCCGTTTGGTGGGCCACCGGCGGTAGATGACGGAGCGACTCGTCCCGGCGCGCGCAGCGACCCCTTCGTAGGTGGCCGCGGTGTAGCCGCGTTCGACCACCTCGTCCCAGGCGGCGTCGAGCAGGGCGTCCTCGAGCTCGCTCCCTCGTCGGCGACGAGCGGGGGACTCGTCCTCAAGATCCATTTGTGCACCTTACCGAGTGCGGCGTATCGTCCGGAAGATACAGCCCTGCATCTTAGGAGTGCTCGTGACGGACCCGTCCGCAGACCAGACACCGGCCTTCGACCGCACCGCGATCCGCATCGTCGTCGCCGTCATGGTCGGCGGGATGGCCGTGCTGCTCGACTCGACCATCGTCGCCGTCGCACTCAAGTCGCTCGCGGTCGACCTCGACGCCTCGGTCACCACCATCCAGTGGGTCACCACCGCCTACCTGCTGGCCGTCGGCGTCACCATGCCGCTCGCCGCCTGGGCGCAGGCGCGATGGGGCGGACGACGACTGTGGCTCGCCGGGCTCGTGCTGTTCGGCGTCGGCTCGGTCGCCGCGAGCATGGCCGGGTCGGTCGGCCTGCTCATCGCCGCGCGGGCCCTGCAGGGGATCGGCGGTGGCATCCTCATGCCGCTCATGGCGACCCTGCCGCTGCAGGCCGCCAGGGGCCGGGTGAGCGGTCGCGCCATCGCGATGGTGTCGCTGCCCATGCTCGTCGGGCCCATGCTCGGCCCGGTCGTCGGCGGGCTCATCCTGCACTGGCTCAGCTGGCGCTGGCTGTTCTGGGTCAATGTGCCGCTCATCGTCGTCGGGTACGTGCTGGCCTCCCGCTCACTGGCGCCCGAACGCGGCGACCGGTCCCGGAAGCTCGACGTGCTCGGGGTGCTGCTGCTGCCGCCCGGGCTGGTCGGGCTGCTCTACGGGCTGTCCCAGGTGTCCTCGGCCAGCGGGTTCGGGCAGCGGCGGGTGCTGGTGCCGATGGTGGCCGGCCTGGTGCTCGTGGTCGCGTTCGTGCTGCACGCGCTGCGCCGCGGGCCCGATGCGCTGGTCGACCTGCGGTTGCTCGGACGGCGCCAGGTCGGCGCCTCGGCCGCCGTGATGTTCCTGGCCGGGGCCGGGCTGTTCGCCGGGATGTTCCTGCTGCCGCTGTTCTGGCAGGTCTCCCGGGGGCAGTCGGTGCTGGCCGCCGGCGCGCTCATGGTGCCGCAGGGTCTGGGCTCGCTGCTCGCCAGGCCGACATCAGGCCGGCTCACCGACACCCTCGGCTCCCGGACGGTCGCCCTGGCCGGGGTGCTCATCACCGCCGCGGCCACCGTGCCGTTCGCGCTGGCCGGGCCGGACACGTCGACCTGGTGGCTGGGCCTGGCCCTGGTGGTGCGCGGTGTCGGGCTCGGCGCCGTGATGATCCCGGTGATGGCCGTCGCCTACCAGGGGCTGACCGCCGAGGACGTGGCGCACGCCAGCGTCCTGACCCGTGTCACCCAGCAGATCGGCGGTTCGTTCGGCACCGCGGTGCTGGCCGTCGTGCTCGAGCACGGGCTCACCACCACGACGACCTCCGCCGCGTTCGACCGGGCGTTCTGGTGGGCCGTCGGGCTGTCGGTCGCGGCGGCCCTCGTGGTCCCGACGCTGCCGCGGCACCAGCGGGTGCCCGACGTGGTGCGGAAGCTCGATCAGGAGGTCCCGGCCGACGTGATCGGCTGAACCCCACGGCACGTCGGGGCCGCGGGCAGGCGGGGCCGGGCGGGGCAGACGGGGCTGCCGGGGCCAGTGGGCGGGCCGGGGTCGTCCACGCCCGCGCCGCACCGGCCGGACGGGCAAGCGGAGGCCGAGCGCGTACCCGGCCGGTTCAGGGCAGCGTGACGTGCTCCGGGGTCAGCTCGTCGACCGCGTGCACCCCGAGCAGCCGCAGCGTGCGGGCGATCTGGCCGGCCAGGATCTCGTTGAGCCGGTCCACCCCGGGCTCGCCCCCGGCCATGAGGGCGTACAGGTACGCCCGGCCGAGGAGCACTCCCGTGGCGCCGAGCGCGAGCGCCGCCACGATGTCGGCACCGCTGCTGAACCCGGTGTCGACGAACACCTCGCACCGGTCCCCCACGGCGGCGACCGTCGCCGGCACGAGCGTGAGCGGCACCGGCGCCCGGTCGAGCTGACGCCCGCCGTGGTTGGACAGCACGATGCCGTCGGCCCCCGCATCGGCGACCCGACGCGCGTCGTCCACGGTCTGGATGCCCTTGACCACGAGGGGGCCCTTCCAGAACTGGCGCACCCACGCCAGGTCCTCGAGCTGCACCGACGGGTCGAACATGTGGTTCGCGAGCGCCTCGATGGTGTCGTTCCAGGAGTCGAAGCTGGCGAACCGCAGCGGTTCGGTGGTGAGGAAGTCCACCCACCAGTTCGGGTGCATCGCCCCGTCGGCGATGGTCCTGAGCGACAGCCGCGGCGGGATGGAGAACCCGTTGCGGTTGTCCCGCAGCCGGGCGCCGCCCACCGGCACGTCCACCGTGAGCACCAGGGCCTCGTAGCCGCTCGCGGCGACCCGGGTGAGGATCTCCTCCGACGACGCGCGGTCCTTCCACACGTAGAAGCCGAACCAGTTGTGGCCGTCCGGCGCCGCCGCCGCTAGGTCCTCGATGCCCGTCGTGCCCATCGTCGACAACGTGTACGGGACGCCCGCGCGCTGGGCCGAGCGCGCCACCGCGACCTCGCCGGAGTGGTGCATCATCCGCGTGAAGCCGGTCGGGGAGAACACGTACGGCAGGTCGACGCGGGCGCCGAGCATCGTGGTGGAGGTGTCGACGCTCGACACGTCGTGCAGCACCGATGGGTGGAACGTGAGGTCACGCAGCACACGGCGGGCGCGACGGATCGACACCTCCTGCTCGGCCGAGCCGTCCACGTAGTCGAAGACCGACCTCGGCGTGCGCCGCCGGGCGATGGCCCGCAGGTCACCCACCGTGTAGGCGTTCGCGAGCCGTCGGCGGTTGCCGTCCAGCTCGATGGGCGCCAGCCGCAGCAGCGGCTTCAGCTCGGCGGGGGTGAGGAGACGGCGGCTGGTCATGGGTGAGGTCCCGGTGCTCGTGCGCGTCGACTGCTGGCGCGGTGACGGCGGACGACGGTAGTCCTCGCCCCCGGGTGGCTGACGGGACGTCTCGCCGGGCGGGCGCGGGGCCTCGTCTCCGCAGGTCCCGGCACGGGTCGAGCGACGTCTCGCCGGGCGGGCGCGGGGCGGGCCGCGCACCGTGGAGGCCTCGCAGCAGCCCCGGCCGCCGGGACTCGTGGCGTCCCGGACATGCAAGGACCCCTCGCACACCCGCCAGAGCTCACCTGCCCTTGCTGCCTTCCGGCCCTGGGGGGGTTCAGCGAGATGACGCCGCACGAGGGGTCGTAGACCAGGGTAGCCGACACCAGCCAGCAGATCGGAGCCCGCCGCCCCTGGTCTGCCCGGTGGCACGTCTGGGGCGCAACTGGTCACTTCGCGGACCCGACACGCCGCCGGCGCTCGCCCAACTGACCAGTTCCCGGGGGACGCCGCCCTCCTGACCTGCGGCTCCACCCGACCCGGCTGGACCGTCTCGGAGTGAAACTGGTCACTTCGCGGCCCGACGCGCCGTGCGGGTGCGCCCACATGACCAGTTCCCTCGGTCCGGGGCGGGCGGACCGGGCGGGCGGACCGGGCGGGCCTGGCCGAGGATGGGGTGGTGCGTGAGGCCCGGGTGGTGCGTCGACTGGCGGCACCCGCGAGCCGGGTGTGGCCGCTGCTGGTCGACGCCCGGAACCACGCGGCGTGGATCCCGTTGACCCGGGTTGATTCCGACGGGCCGCCCGCCGTCGGGACCGAGGTCGTCGCCGTCTCCGCACCGGGCGCGCGCCGCGGCGGACGCGGTGTGGTGGATCGGATGCGGATCACCCGGTTCGACCCGCCCGCACCGGGGCGGATGGGCACCGCCGTGTTCACCAAGCTCGGGCCGGTGCTGCTGGGGGACGCCACGATCGAGCTGGTCGACGCCGGTGACACGTGCGTCGTCCGCTGGAGCGAGCGGGTGCACCTGGCCGGGCCGGTACCCGCTGCACTGACCGCCGCCGTGCTGGTCCCCGTCCTGGACTCCATGCTGCGGCTGGCGTTGACCCGCGCCGGCGCAGAGCTCGCTGGTGCGGAGCTCGGCGGCGCGGGCACCCGCTGACGTCCCTCACCCCCTCAGGTGCCGCAGGTACCGCTCCGGGTCGTCGAGGAACCCCCGCCACCGCTCGACGAGGTCGGTCGAGGCCCAGTCGACCGTACGCATCCCCCAGTCGCCGACCTCCCAGATCGTCGCCCCGGGCAGTGCCGCCAGCACCGGTGAGTGGGTCGAGAGCACCACCTGCGACCCGGCGTCGGCCAGATCACGCAGATGCGCCAGCAGCCCCAGGCAGGACGCGAACGACAACGCCGACTCGGGTTCGTCGAGCAGGTAGAGCCCGGGCTTGACCATCCGGTTCTCGACGAGGCCGAGGAACGACTCCCCGTGGCTCATCTCGTGGAACCTCGGCTCCCAGCCGCCGCCCGGGTGCTCCTCCAAGAAGGTGTAGAAGCCGTGCATCGTCTCGGCGCGCAGGAAGTAGCCGCGCCGCGACGCCCCGGGTTCACGCACCAGCCGCAGCTGCCCCGCGAGCGGCGACTCGGTCACCCGGCTGCTGTAGCCCGAGCCGATGGACCCACCCTCCGGGCCCATGCCCACCGCCCCGGCCAGAGCCTCGACCAGGGTCGACTTGCCCGCGCCGTTCTCGCCGACCAGCACCGTGACCTGCGCCAGGTCCCAGCCCTCGCGCACCACCTGCTGGACGGCCGGGATCTGCAGGTACCAGGCGTCGGCGCCCACGCCATCGAACTCGACGCGGCGGATGGGGAGCGGCACGGCCCAAGTCCAGCACGTGGCACCCACATCGGACCCCGTCACGGCGAACCGTGCTCTGCTTGTCCCCCCAGGCCGACCCAGCCACCCGAAGGACGACGATGGCCGAACTGATTCTCATCCGGCACGGTGAGACCGAGTGGAGCCGGACCGGCCGTCACACCGGCCGCACCGACGTCCCGCTCACCGAGGCGGGTCGGGCCCAGGCCGCGGCGCTCGCACCCTGGGTCGCCGCACTCTCCCCGGCCCATGCGATCACCAGCCCGCTGAGCCGGGCCCGGGACACCGCGGCGCTCGCCGGTCTGCGGGCCGGGGTCGACGACCGCCTGGCCGAGTGGGACTACGGCGGCTACGACGGCCTCACAGCCGCACAGATCCAGCAGCAGCGCGGCGGCCCGTGGACACTGTTCGCCGACGGCGTCCCGCCCGGCGCCACCCCCGGCGAGACCCTCACCCAGGTCGCGGCCCGCGCGTCGGCCCTGCTCACTGACGTGGCCCCGCTGCTGGCCGACGGCCCGGTGGTCCTCGTCGCCCACGGCCACCTGCTGCGGGTCCTCGTCACCCAGTGGCTCGGCTTCCCCGCGCAGGACGGCGCGAACTTCGTGCTCGACCCGGCGTCGCTGAGCACCCTCGGGCACGAGCACGGCAACCCCGCGGTGCTCACCTGGAACGAGCGGCCGCGTCAGGCCTGACCGCCGCACGACGATGCCGAGGAGAGCAGCGCCGTCCACTACACTCTCCGCGCCGGGAGGATTCGCCTAGTGGCCTATGGCGCACGCTTGGAAAGCGTGTTGGTGTAACAGCCTCGGGGGTTCGAATCCCCCATCCTCCGCGCGTGAAGGGCCCGTGACCTGCAGAGATGTGGGTGGCGGGCCCTTCGTCGTCGGCGGGGGCGGGTGGCTGACGGGGTGGCGGTAGCAGTACGGCCCCCGAGGCATGCACCCTCAAGGCAGCGTCAGCGCACCAATCTT
This sequence comes from Cellulomonas sp., assembly GCA_022013895.1. Classification (GTDB taxonomy): domain Bacteria; phylum Actinomycetota; class Actinomycetes; order Actinomycetales; family Cellulomonadaceae; genus Cellulomonas. The sequence continues at coordinate 7,373 of JAKLPK010000256.1, forward strand.
CAGCCACGCTTGCCACTCGGGACGTCGCGCGACCTCCCGAGTACGGCAATCGCGCAGGCCGCGGATGGCGGCAACCGCAAGCCCCGCTGCCTCGGCGTCACCGGAGCGCGCGGCGGCATCCCGGAGCCGCCGTAGTCGCGGGATGCGATCAAGACGGTTCCCGACGAGCGCCTCGACTCCCATCGCAGCTATGGCACATCGAAGAGTGTCGCCGCTCAGAAGAAGCTGGCCGTCCAGCTGACAACCCGCGAGCCCGACGATGGTTCGCCACGTGGGCTCCGCTTCATCGATGCTGAGCATCTCCTGAACCGCAGCCCGATCGATCTCCAAGAGACGACGCACACCGCCTACCTGGTTCTCGACGACGAACGTCCTGACGGAGTCCGGAGCGTGAGCATCCAACCCGCCGGCTATCGCGAAGAGAGGCGGAGGCTGCTCGCGAAGGCAAAGCGCCCAGGCTTCGGCCGAGAGATCCAGGGTCTCCGCGACGATGCGCTGATCCCGCAACAAGAACTCGATCAACTGCCGCCTAGTAGGCTGGAAGTACCCCAAGTCCTTCGGCTGATGATCGTCATAACCGAGCAGTGAAATTCCGTTGTTCACCGCAACCTGCAGCGCTAGCAGCGACTCGACGAGTGCGAAGCAATCATCGACTACCACCTCAACGGCCACCCTGGTACTGAATGTCCTCAGCTTGAACACCGCCTCGCTACCCTCGAGATGGTAAGTCTTGCCACCATGGCTCTCCGCATTTCGATACCCCGGCTGGATGCCTGCAAGCGTAGTACCCAGATTGTCAGTGGCAAGCGCTCGGCGAGCAACTTCGGCGGCATCCTCGGCCATCAGCTTCTCATATGGCCTTGTTGCGCCACCGGTGGCGAGGAGCATTACAGCAACGAGTGGGGCCATCACGTCCTCGAAGAGATTCTTGTAGAGCTTCATGATCTGCCGGAAGGCCGCCTCTTCGGTCGGCGCTGCGGGGATCAGCAACGCTAACTGCGCGTACGCCTCTAGCCCGAGGCTCATGGCGCCTCGAACATCTCGTCTCACACCCTCGTCCGAGACTACGGAAGCGAACGCCCGTCGGTCGCCGTGCACCAACTGCGCAACAGTTCGGAGTGCGCCTCGAAACCGCTCGGGATCGAGGTGCACGGCCGACGCCAACTCGGCTCCGAGGGTGGCAATGCCGGTACCCAAGACCGCCTGGACGCCAGTTATCTCACCGAATCGAGTCCGTCCAAGTGCGTCCAGCTCAGTCACGTTGAGGCCCGGATATATCTCGTTGAGGGCCGCGAACAGACGCGCCACCGTGCCACCGAGGTCTCCGTCGCTCTCCAACACCCCAGCCGCAGCCTGGGCACGGCTATATTCTGCAAGTTCATCCGTAAGCTGGTCGATCTCGAACTGGGCCTTCTCCGCGTGACCCTGCGCCTGGATTGGCGACGGTGCCTCAAGGGCCGCCAGGTAGGATTGGCAGATGCGTTGAGTTACGTGATTCAGCCTACGAAGGAGCTCAAGCTGAACTCGGAGAGGGCGGAGTCCTTCTGTTGAGTGCAATGCCTCGCGGGTCTCCACAATGCGCTGAACAGCCTCGACGAGCATAACCTCATCCGAAAACGGTTCGGGCAATGACGAAGCCTGGGCAAGCGCAGTCAAGAGGCCATCGAGCTCATCGCCGACCCGTGCACGAAGGGAAATCACGAGGGAATAGAGCGGCTCTGGCGGAGTAGTCACCCGCGAGTCTGCCGCGAGCACTAGTCGTAGCCGTGCAGCAAGGCGCCTCCGCCGCTGCACCTGCTGGTTGACCTCCGAGGGACCTGCAGGTGCACCGCAAGTGGCGCACGCTAGGCCGTATATTCTCTCCGGGTCGCGACACCTGCTGCATCGGATCTTGTCGTAGCCGAGTTTGATGACGACCATAGGTGCACCCACCCCGGTTGAGGAACTGGACGCCTGACCGTACCAATTCCGTCGACGCACCCAGAGTGACTCGCTCATCTGTCGGTCGGGTGTCTCGACGAGCACCGGGACCGCCTGCTGACTGCGCGTCGTCATCCCGGGCAACGTTCAGCCGACTTCCGGGCGCGGCCTCCTCAGTCGTCATCATGGCGGATGTCGAGCGAAGCCCGGAATGTCGGATGAACGAAGAAGGCGCCGGCCTCGGCCACATGCCTGGGTAGGTCCGCGAAGGTCGCGTCCTCCTCGGCGAAGATCGCTGGCCCGTTCCCGGAGCGCGACAGCCCAAGGAAGCCGACGTTGTACAGCAACCTCACCAACGGGTAGTACATGTCTACCCAGTCATCGTCGGGGCCCGAGGCCCATGCCCGGCCTGCCAGTTCAGTCATCCAGACCACACCGGCGAAGGTAGGCTCGGCGACAAGAAGAGCCGCTCCTTCAAGGCGCCTCTCGAGTTCGGCCGGATCGATGCGGACATACGCACCGGTAAACTGATCAAAGACGCGCTCCAGGCCCGGAAAATTGGGCTTCCACTCATCTCGCAGTGCGAGGAGCCGATTCACCGAGTATTCGTGTTCTGCCGTGTGGATCGTCTCCCAGTTGATCTTTGTCTTTCCGCCCGACTGGGTGTAGCACTCGTTGAAGTAGGAGATCGCATCTCGTGGTCTCATCAGCGTGCGCCGAAGGATGTACTCGAGGGCGCTGCCTCGCGTCTTGTTCGTGGCCGGGAGCAGATCGCGAATCGAACCTATCTGGAGCAATTCGTGGCGCGCCGCCGATGCCCGCGTGCGTTCGCTCAGGAGGTCCTCCAGCTCGCGACTCGTCCAACGCATCCTCAACGTAAGTGATCGGAACTTCTCTTCCTGCCCCCCGGTCTTCGAACCGAAGTCGAGCGCCTCGAAGATGTTCGTCCGAAGCGCGACGATGATCTTCAGATGGCGGACGCGCTTGAGGTCAATGACTGCCCGGAAGAGGC